>CANQUI010000024.1 GCA_947626995.1 uncultured Eisenbergiella sp.
GGTATAAGTATTTAAAAGAGGGGTTGGCTAATTGGTCAGGCGACCGCAAACTTGCGGATCGCGTTATCGAACTCCGCGCTCTCGCCGTGGCACTGAATGATTACCGTCTTCATCAGGCCGAGGCTGAATACGCCTAAAATAGACTTGGCGTCCACCAGGGTGGAATCGCATTTCACATCTACATCAAAATCACATTGATTGGCAGCTCTTACGAGTTCTTTGACATCTTCTGTTCTGTTCAACTTAATTCTCATCTGACGCATGATCGTCTCATCCTTTCTTTCTCAACCAATCCGATTAAAAATTAAGTTTCGTTCCACATATATGTCGTTTTCTGGTTTTATTTTATTCCATTTGCGGGATTTGTCAATCGCCCGCAAAAAACGTCCTGCAACCCGGAATTTTGTGATTTTTGCGTAATCGCCGCTTTTAAACATGAAATGATCGTAGCGAATTTCACTTTTCTTCTGTCAAAATTTGATTCCATTTGATATCGTTCTCACATATTTTGCATAAAATAATGGGTTATTTTAGGAAAACTTTGTGGATTATTTTTTCACGCGTTGACATCCCTGTGCCTACAGAGTACACTGGGCTTAGAAAGGATAGTAAGGTGACATTCCATGAAAAGAACGATCCTGTGTTTCGGCGATTCCAATACATACGGTTACTGCGCCGCAACGGGAGGCCGCTATGAGGAAACGAAACGATGGACCGGCATTTTACAGGAATCCCTGAAAGACTCCTGCCGGATCATCGAGGAAGGCCTCAACGGACGGACGACGGTATTCGAAGATCCTCTGGAAGAGGGGCTGTGCGGCCTGTCCGCCATTTATCCCTGTTTAAAAACCCACAAGCCGGTGGATCTTCTGATCCTTATGCTGGGAACCAACGACACCAAGGCGCGCTTTGGCGCCTGTGCCCAGAATATCGCAAAAGGGATGGAACGGCTGGTGCAAAAGGCCATCTGGGCGCAGGACGTCTGGCAGAGTCGCCCGAACATCCTGCTGATCGCGCCCGCTCCCATTGATCCGCGCTATGAAGATACCTTTGCCGCAGGGGATATGGGGCTTGGATGCGCCCAAAAAACAGAAGAACTGGCCGACTGGTACCTGGATGTGGCGGACCGCCTGGACTGTCATTTCCTGGACGCCGGGGCCCTTCACCTTACCATGCACCCTGCCGACTATATGCATCTGGACGTGGAAAGCCATAAAAAACTGGCCCGGCATCTGGCAGGGCTGATCCCTTCTCTGTTATATCCCGATTCCCGTTTTGGCCGGTTCTGACAACCGGCCGTTTTATTTCAGGCAAAAGGCCAGAAACGCCAGAAAAGCCTGTATGATCACATACCGGTTTACCACCTGCGTATCGGACCAGCCCAGCTTTTTTCTGGCGTGGTCGTGCAGCGGCGTCCGGATATTTTTCAGGATGGTGATTTTCAGATATCGTTTTAAAAAGATCTTGACCAGGCCGATCCCGCCGTCCGCAATCGTCACGCCGGCCAGCAGCAGATACGAAAACGGATTTTGCGACTTTAACGCCAGGATGGCGATAAAAAACCCCAGCGCCCGGGAACCGGCGTCTCCCATGAGCATACTGCTGGGAGAGGAATTAAAGTAAAGATACGCCAGCAAAACCGCGATGAACAAAAAACCGGCCATGGCATACCGGCCCAGGGTGCCGGAAAACAGCACCGCAAAGCCCAGAATGGTCACGATGCTGACGCTGGCGCACAGGCCGTCCACCCCGTCGGAGCAGTTCGTCACATTGATCGCCGCCCAGAACAGGATCACCGCCAGCGCAAAATAAAGCGCCCGGGGAATGACCAGCTCCGTCGACGCGATCCGCACGACAGTGTCGTTAAAATTCAAAAACGTGGCCACCGCCATGATAGAAAGGATCAGGTCGATGATCCCCTTGACGTATTCGTTCCAGGGCTTGTCCGACGCATCATCCAGATAACCGCTCACCATCATGGCGGAAAGCAGAATGGCATAAATCACATATTCCCGATCCAGGGGCAGAAAAACCAGACTGCCGGCCAGAAAGCAGAGCACAAAGGTCAGTCCCACCCCCCGCAGCTTTCCCCGGGAGAGGGAACCGTTGACCGCAAACGCGCGGCCATGGTCGCTGGGCAAAAAGGGAAACGGATGACGCAGCAGCAAAAAGGTCAGCAAAAACGTCACCATCATTCCCAACATTAAGATCTGGTTTTCATTCCAATACCGTTCCAAAATCCGATACATTTTCGATCTTCCTACTCTTCCTCATCCTGTTCGATCAGACGCATCCCCGCCGTTTCGGTCACCGGCAGCGAAAAGACGATGGCCTTTGCCTTGCTGTCCAGTCCCGCCTGCTGCATGATCGCCTTCATGATGTCATTTCTGTCCTGTCTCTTTGTGACCATAAAAATCATTTCCTTTTCCGCGGCCAGAGAAACGCCCAGGAATTTTTCCGCTTTTTCCACTCCCGTCCCTTTGGCATGGATCACCGTGCCGCCCGGCGCTCTGGCCTGCCTGGCCGCATCCATGATGGGTTCCATATATCCCTGATTGGCGATTACCACCAAAAGCTCGTATTTGGTATCCTTCAAGGTGCTTTCCTCCCCCTTTTCATATTCACGGCCTTCCGTCAGATATGCCAGCTGTTTCCTGCCTCCGATGCTGCTCATCGGGATCAGAAAGGCGATCCCGATTCCCGGAATATCAATCCGCATCTGCCGCTGGAGGCCGCTTTTGATCCGTTTCCATTCCTCCCCCGAAACAAAGGCGAACAGAACCGCTTTTTCGGACGCCTCCAGCCCAAAGGAATCCAACACCTCCGACGCCGCAGTTCCGTGTCCCAGCGCCACCAGAAGCATCTCGATCCCGTACTCTTTATAAAACGCCTGAAACCGGCGCACCTGATTCCGGTCGCTGATGGTGGTCATCAAATATAATTCACTCATAAACGCCTCTCTATTCATCCCTCACAGTTCAATGATCGCGTCGTCTTCCGGCGTATCAAACCCGGAGGCGGATGCTTGTGCGGCCGCCGTTTTCTTTCGCCGCTCTGCCAGGATACCGGCCGCCAGCCCCAGCCCCTGAATGGTAATCAGCGGCGTCATCGCCACCATCGCCACCACGCCGAAGGCGTCGGTGACAATATCCCCGCCCACCGCCACGCAGGCGCCCTGGGCCAGCGGCAGGAGAAACGCCGCGGTCATCGGTCCGGAGGCCACCCCGCCGGAATCAAACGCAATAGCCGTATAGATCTTTGGCACAAAAAAGGAAATGCCCAGCGCCGCCGCATAGCCCGGCACCAGAAACCACAGAACCGAAATCCCGGTCAGCACCCGCACCATGGCAAGCCCCAGCGATATGGCAACGCCCAGAGAGAGCCCCAGTCCCATGACCTGCGCGGAAATGGCGCCGTCGGTGATCTGCTCCACCTGTTTGTTGAGCACATATACGGCCGGCTCGGCCCTGACAATGAAAAATCCCATCAGCATGGCAATCGGGATCAGCACCTGCGGATGCGCAAGGCCCGCCAGCGCCTGTCCCAGATAGTTGCCCGCCGGCATAAACCCCACGTTCGCCCCGGTCAGAAAAAGGACCAGGCCGGCGTACGTATAAACCAGACCGATCAGGATCTTTTTCAGCTTGCGCCAGGAAAGCCGGAGCACCAGAAGCTGAAACAGGAGAAAAAACAGGGCCACGGGCAGCAGGGAAAACGCAATCTCCTTCATATAGTCGGGCAGTTCCGAAAGAAACAGCCGGAAAAGCTGCGCGGAATCCTCCACCACCGGAATGACGGGCGGCACATAGACGCTGTCTCCGGGGCGAAAAATCAGTCCCAGGATCATCACCGCAAGAATGGGCCCCACCGAACAAAGCGAGATCAGGCCGAAACTGTCGTCCGCCGCATGGCGGTCGCTTCGGATGGCGGAGACGCCCACGCCCATGGCCATGATAAACGGCACCGTCATGGGCCCCGTGGTCACGCCGCCGGAATCAAAGGCCACCGCAAGAAAATCCTTCGGAATAAAGAAGGCCAGCAAAAAGACCAGGGCGTAAAAGATCAGCAAAAGACACGGCAGCCCGATGCCAAACAGCATCCGCAGAAGGGCCACCACCAGAAAAAGGCCGACGCCAAAGGCTACGGCCAGGATCATCACCCGATTGGGCACGGCGGGAACCTGCTCCGCCAACACCTGCAGATCAGGTTCCGAAATGGTTACAATAAATCCGATCAGAAACGCGACTCCCGCGATCACCATCAGATTGCGGCTTTTGGACATACTGGAACCGATGCTCTGTCCCATCGGTGTCATGGAAATCTCCGCGCCCAGCGTAAACAGCATCATTCCCGCCATGACCAGGACCGCGCCCAGTAAAAAACAAAGCAAAATACTGGAGGATATGGGCGCGATCCCAAAACAGAGCGCCAGCACGATCACCAGGATCGGCAGCACCGCCTGCAGCGCTTCATACCATTTTTCCAGCAGCTTCTTTTTGCTTCCCACTTCGACCCCCTGATTTTGCCACACGGTGTTCCTGTATTTCCCAGTATAGCATACTACAGAGCAAGACCCAAATACTTTTTTGCGAATTCTTTGGGCCGGGCCGATGGTGTCAAAAAGATCCCATACAGGACAGAAGCTTTTCCATCTGCGAAATTCCCCGTTTCTGCGAAACCAGAATCGCCTTAAGGATCGGCTTTAATTCCGGACAGATCTCATAGCGCAGCGCGTTTTCACACAATTCTATCGCTCCCTCATGATGCGGGATCATCTCCCGCATAAAATCGGCGTTGATGTCATTGTCGGCGCAGGCGTTTCCCATCCTCCAAAACATATTCTGCATAATTTCACAGACCCGGCCCTGATACCGGTTTACCGCCTGGGGGCTGTTCTTTTGACAGCTGCAGCAGGCTTCTATGCGCTTCATCCTTTCTATGCTTTTGGTCTGCTCTGCAACGATTCCGGACGCAATCTCCTCCACCGGGATGCAGGTGGTATAACAGAGGATATTCTGAGACATTGCAATCGCCGCCATATGATGCGGGATCATCTGGACAATAAAATTATGGGAGATGCTTTGACTCAGTTCTGCCTTTGTCATCTTTTGGATCATTTCATTCAGGATACAGCGGAACCGTTCCAGATAGGTTTTGGTATTGCTGCTGAGATTTTGCGGGCTGTTCATCCGTTTCCCCTTTTGTTTTTGCTTTATGGTATGCGGTATGCCCAAAGAATTGACCGTTGCTTTAAAAAAACCTCCCAAAGCGAATCGGTCAGGGACAGATCCTGCTTTGGGAGGTCTTTGGTAGCACCGTTCGATTCCCGTCTTATTTTTTGCTCAGCTCCAGCAGCTTCCCGCGCATGGTATCCTCGATCTGGGAAAGCTCCACCTCCGCCTCGCGGCGCTTGGTCCTGCCCTCCTCCTGGATGCGCATCACCTCGTCCAGCGTGGAAATCAGCGTCTCGTTGGTCTGCTTTAGGGTCTCGATATCCACGATCCCCCGTTCGGATTCCTTTGCCGTCTCCACCGTTGCCGTCTTTAACGTCTCCGCGTTTTTGCGCAGAAGTTCGTTGGTCATATTTGTAACCTCCTGCTGGGCACGGGCGGCCTGCGCAGAATGATCCACCCCGATGGCCAGCACCATCTGACTCTTCCAGAGCGGAATGGTATTGACCAGCGTGGACTGAATCTTTTCCGACATCACGGTATCGTTGCTCTGGATCATGCGGATCTGCGGCGCCATCTGCATCGCCACCGTCCTGGTCAGCTCCAGATCATAAACCTTCTTTTCAAAACGGTTGCACAGCTCCGACAGATCCCGGGCCTTTTGCGTATCCTCCGGCAGCCCGCTTTCCTCCGCCTTTTTTAACAGGCCGGGCAGTTCGTTTTGCCGCACGTCCTCCAGCTTCTTCTTGCCCGCCAGGATGTACATGGACAGTTCTTTATAATAGTTCAGATTCAGCTCATACATCTGATCCAGCATGGCGGCGTCTTTCAACAGCTGGATCTGATGGCTTTCCAACTGCTTGCTGATCCGGTCCACATTCGCCTCCGCTTTGGCGTATTTGGCTTTCATTGCCGCCAGACGGCTGGTATTTTTCTTAAAAAGGCCCAGAAACCCTTTTTCCTCGTCCTGTTCGTTTACGCCCTTTAATTCGGATACCACGGCGGCAAGATTTTCCCCGATCTCCCCCAGATCCTTGGTCTTCACATTGGTAAGGGCAACCTCGGAAAAATCGGCGATCTTTTTCTGAGCGCTGGCTCCGTACTGCAGCACGATCTGGGAATCGGTGATATCAATCTGTCCGGCGAACGCATCCACCTGCTGCTGTTCTTCCGGCGTCAGGATCTCCTGCAGCCGTTTTGCCTCCTCCTGCGCCGATATTTCCCTGTTCTCCTCCTGCGCAGGCAGCTCTTTTTCCTGTGCGAAAGGTTCCAGCGTCAGCGTAGGCGACACCTTTTCCATCTTTTCCAGTTCCATCATCATTTCCCCTTTCTCTCCTGTTTCAGAAATTATTCTCCCCATAGCCGTCCTGGGCAAGAAGCGTCTTTAACACCTTGGCGTCCGCGGTGGCCTCGATGGCGTCGTCCTGATAGATATCGTCCAACAGCTTCTCAAACGCCTGATTGATGGTGTCCAGCGTCTTCTCAATCTCTTCCTTGGCCGCTCTGATATTCTCCCCCTGCACGCCCGCCTGGTCGAAATCCGCATAAGCCTCCACCAGCTTTACCGTGGTGGGCAGATAATAATCCATGAACCGGCGCATCTGACCGTATTTTTCGGGATGTTCCCGTAATGCCGCAAAAATATTCTGCAGGATGCGGTCCAGCCGGAAAAGCTTCTCCGAGATCACCTCTCCCGGGATCCGGTCGTTGAGCTGCCGCAGTCTGTTCAGATAGGCAGCGCTGTCCCGCTCGATCTGCCAGGCGGTTTCCGATCCCTCGCCCGGCGGCTCCTGCTCCTGACTGTCCTGTCTGTCTTCCCATTCCTTTCGGGTAATCAGATATTGGTTCCAGGTGGCGTCGTCCAGGACAAAAAAGGTCTCTTTGGAATCCAGATGCCCTTCGGGAAAGATCCCGGCCCGGATCATTTTTTTCATATCGCGGCGAAGCCTGCGGGTGCTCTGTCCGGTCCGGGAGGCCAGTTCCTCGATCCCGATGTACATTTTTTCCCGAACCAGCCCGAAATAGCGTCTGGCCCGCTGCAGCCGCGTCCGTATGCCATTCCCCCTGGCGAGCATGACGCCAAAGCCGGCCGCGATCACCCCCGGCGCAATGAGGGCGCCGATGGATTCCGACCCGATAAATCCTGCGGCCAGGATTGTGGACAGGCCAAAGACGCCAAGTCCGACGCCTCCCAATCCCGTAAGGAAAATCCCCAAAAGCCTCCCCGGTTCCCGGTAATACCGGGCCGGCAGCTCCTTTTTTTCCGGCGCATGTTCGCGGTCGCTGGAATATGCGGTCCGCATAGGGCGGTGCCGCCTGTCTGCGCTTTCCTTTTCTTCTTCCTGCGCCCTGCGCTCTGTCGTTTTGTCTCCAAACTCCCTGTTTGGCAGGTCCTGTAACGGTCGCACGATCTTTTCATGCACCTGGTTGACCTGATGACGAACCTCCTGCAGGGCACTGTTGACCGTATCGTTTACCACCGCGTTGATCTGTCCGAAATCTCCGGTATCCGCCGCGTCCTGCAGCGCTCTTCTAAGCTTTTCTCCCAGATCGGAAAAATCCTGTTTCTCATCCATTTCCTTTTCTGTCCTCTTTTTCGTAGGATAACACAAAACGCATCCTTTGTAAATCGAACAGATTTATAATCGAATCCGTTCCCCGTCCTTTGGCCTTGCCTCAATTCGGATCCTGCAGTCCGAAACAAACTGATGATTGGCCTCCAGCATATACTCCACTTCCAGACAGAGCCTCTCCGCCGTATCCGTCAGACAAATCTTCTGGGTATCCAGCCCGATCCAGACGGCTCCAAACGGCGTCTGATAGGAGGTCAGATACTTCTTTCCCTCCACAAAATACATCTGCGCATCAATCAGCCCTTTTTTTATCACGGTAAGCGCGTTCTCTTTTATCTGCAGACAATTGCGCACGGGCTGCCGATACCCTTCCATATATTCGTCATAGAGCAGAAAATGACTGCCGTTGCGAAAATAGTATTCTCCCTGACAGACCGTCTCCAGCTCATCCTGAGAGGAATCTTCCAGAAACTGCATCCCGCGGACAAAAATCATCACATCTTTTTCCATTGTCAGTATTCCTCTATATTGATCACCTTTGCGCTCAGGATCCCGTAGGGGAGAATGGAATTGGCAAACTGTTTAAACCGTTCCGCGCCGTCGCTGACAAAGAAGCGGTACGGATTGGCCCCCAGGGACGGAAAAACCGGGTTGGACAATCCTCTCTCTTCCAGCATTTCTTTCAATTCCCGGGCGGTCTCATAGGCGGGATTGACCAGACGCACATGATCTCCCATGATCCCGGCTACGGTCTCCCGGATCAGAGGATAGTGCGTACAGCCCAGAATCAGCGTGTCGATGCCGATGTCAATGAGCTCCGTCAGATAACGCATGGCGATCTCGTCCGTGACGGGATCCTTCCACAGCCCTTCTTCCACCAGGGGGACAAACAGCGGACACGCCTTTTGGATCACTTCCGCATCCGGACGGATCTGCCGGATATATGTAGCATAGATCCCGCTGCCGATGGTCCCTTCGGTGCCGATCACACCGATCCGGCCGTTTTTCGTGGCCTCGGCCGCCACCTTCGCGCCGGGCCTGACCACCCCGATCAGGGGAACGTCGATCTCCTTTTCCAGATCGTCCAGCGCATAGGCGCTGGCGGTGTTGCAGGCCACCACAATGGCCTTGACCTCCATGGTCTGCAAAAAGCGCACGATCTGTCGGGAATATCTTGTGATGGTGTCTCTGGATTTGCTCCCGTAGGGTACTCTTGCCGTATCACCAAAATAGACGATCTTTTCATTGGGGCTTTGCCGCATGATCTCCCGCGCAACCGTCAGACCGCCCACCCCGGAATCGAATACGCCGATGGGCAGCTGCCGGTATTCTCTGTTTTCCTCTGTCATCCTATTCTCCATTCCGGAGCGTTTACGCGACGGGGCGACGAGAAATTCGTGAATACGATTTCTCGTCTGCCATCAAAGCAATTTGTGATGCTCCGACACAAATTGCCGTATGATAAATCAGCGCATCGGCGTGATTTTTCATTCTATTCTTCCTTTTCTCCAAACCAGGTCTGAAACTGTTCCAGCGCCGCAAACCGAAGCGTGATGCTTTCCTTGTCCGCGGACAGGATCCCGGCCAAATCCCTTCTGCCGTCCTGTAAGAGGACCGTCCCGTCTTCTTCCTTCACTTCATACATCTTTTCGGGCAGCGAATACTGCGGATACATAAACTTCCAAAACAGACCGGCCGCCAAAAGCAGCGCGCCCACATACCGTTTCTTTTCCATCTTTTCTTCCATCCTTTTTGCCATAAAGGGCATTTCGATAGAAGTATGGGCCGGATATGCAGAGTTCATACGTCTGTTTCATTTCTTTTTCCGCTGGTAGATCATGCGGATCACCGCTTTTTCCTGATTGTCGATATGCGTTTTCATCGCCCGGGCGCCGCCTTCCTTGTCCCGGCGGCAAATCGCCTCGTAAATCTGCCGATGCTCCGAAATCAGCTGCTCGTAATGGCTTTCGTCCTTCACATACTCCAGACGATACCGGTACATCTGCTGGGACAGGTTGCTGATCATCTGTATCAGTTTATCATTCCCGCCGGATTCCAGAATAATATCGTGCAGCGCCACGTCCGCCTGGGCCACCCGGTTGGCGTTTCCCTTCCGGGTTTCCTCCTCAAAATGGTCGCAGGCCGCTTTCAGTCTGGCCAGCCCTTCCTCGTCGATCCGGTCGCAGGCCAGCTCCACCGCCAGCGCGTCCAGCGCCCGGCGGACCTCCAGGACGTCCTTCAGGTTCTTTTCCGTGATCTGCGCCACTTCCGCGCCGCGCCGCGGGATCATCGTCACCAGTCCCTCCAGCTCCAGTTTCCGGATCGCCTCCCGGATCGGCGTCCGGGACACGCCCAGCTTATCCGCCAGGTGGATCTCCATCAGCCGTTCCCCCGGCTTTAATTCTCCCGTCAGAATACTCTGACGCAGCGTATGAAATACCACGTCCCGCAACGGCAGATAATTGCTCTCGAAATCCTTCCCAAATTCGTTCATGGCCGCTCCTCTATGCTCTAAACCCCGTCAGGAAAACCTGCGCGCCAAAACCGCCCGCCTTCATCGCCTCACAGGCCGTCCGCGCCGTGTCCTCTTTCTCAAAAACGCCGAACACCGTAGGGCCGCTGCCGCTCATGAGCGCGTTCATCGCGCCGGCCCCGATCAAAAACGCCTTCATTTCCCCGATGACAGGATAGGCCTTTGCGGTCACGCTTTCCAATACGTTCTCCATCCGGCTTGCGATTCCCAAAAGATCCCCCCTGCCGATGCTTTGTACCATTCCGTCGATATCCGGATGCCGGCTCAGTCTGTCGGCGTGCAGATTCTCGTAAACGAATTTTGTGGAAACAGAAAAATCGGGTTTGGCCACCACCAGACTGGCACAGGGCAGGGCCGGAAGCGGCGTCAAAATCTCGCCGATTCCCTCGGCGAGGGCCGTTCCGCCCAGCAGACAGTAGGGCACATCCGCGCCCAGCGTCACCCCCAGCGCCTGTTTTTGCTCCAGCGAAAGGCCCAGCCCATAGAGCGCATCCATCGCGTGAATGGCCGCCGCGGCGTCGGCGCTGCCGCCGGCCATCCCGGCCGCCATCGGAATCCGTTTCGTGATGCGCACAGAAACGCCGTCTGTCAGCGCGTACTTTTCCTGCATCAGCGCCACGGCCCGATAAACCAGATTGCGCGCATCCACGGGCAAATCGTCCCGATCCGTCTCCAGGACGATCTTTTGGGCAGGGATTCTGGAAAACGTCAGGCTGTCGGATATCCCGATGGTCTGCATCACCATCTTCACCTCATGGTATCCGTCTTCCCGGCGGCGCAGCACATCCAGCCCCAGATTGATCTTCGCATTGGCCTGCAGTGTGATCGTCTCCATACCCCTTCCTCCCGCTTTGTACTTTGTATACAATGATTGTACTTCATTTTATCCAATCCCGGGATATTTGTCAACAAGGCGGCATCAAAAAAGGACATGGACAGGCCATATCCCTTTTGATGCCGGTTCCTTATCCCATACGGCAAAGATCCGTTAAAATCCCTTCACAACCAGCAGCTTGTCGCCGGGTCTGATCTCATCTCCCGTCAGGTCGTTCATTTCCCGCATCCGGGCCACCGGTACATCATACTTTTTCCCGATGTCCCACAGGCTGTCGCCCTCTCTGACGATGTAGGCCACAATCCCCGGCAGCAGCGCCATCCGTTCCGGATCCTGCGCGGAAACGCTTACATCCGTCACCATAGACTCTTCATGGATCCTGCAGGCCAGGCAGGGGAAGGTGAGACTTGCCTTGACCTCCGCCTCGTCCCCGTCCAGCATGACAGCGCTGATCTGATCCAGCACGGGCTCCACCTCATAGCTGCAGCTATCGTCCACATCCGGCACTTCCAGCGTATAGGAGAACGGAAGATCGCCCCGGACGCTGTAAAAGGGCATCTCGGCGTCCCCGGAGGCATAGAGGGTCCGCGTCTGCACTGCCCCGGTGATTTTCAGGCCCTCCGGGCAGGGCTGCGCGCCGCTCATCTGGATCTCTCCGAAGCATCCGCAGATCTGCTGGATCCGCGGCAGCCCCGCGTCCACCTTAAACCGATCCGACAGGTTGAGTTTCCCGGTGTTTTTCATGACAAGCTGTTTGCATCTGCCAATCTGGGTGACCGCCCGGATCTCCTGCGTCACCCCGTACAGATCCGCGATCATCTCCACCTGAAGATCCTCGTACAGCTTCATATCCAGATCCAGCACCAGATCCGCGGCTATTTTTCTTGCCTCCCCGTCCGCATCGGCCTTCACCTCAATCTCCTGATGTCCGATGCGGCAGCGGATATGTTCCAGCATCCCGGCCTGCATCCCCTGACATTCCACTGTCCCGTTTACGGGCAGCGTGGTCTCATACCACATCACAGGACGTTCCTCTCCTTCTCCCTCATACAAAAAGAAGAAGGCGATCTCCCCGTGCAAAGACATTTTCTCGTCCATAATGCCATAGGATACGTTTTTTAGCTGACAGTTCTGCCAGAGCAGACTGAAAATATTGGGCATGTTGTTGGGCAGTTCCACCTCTTCCCGGACCCGATAGATATCCTTTTTGGAAATCACCAGATCCAGCGCCTGCATGGTCTTTTTTTGCACCTCTACATCCGAAACATCCTCGATCCCCACCGCGGCAGCGGCCTCCTGCAGCGCCTCCACGCCCAGCGAAAGCTCCAAAAGCGCCTGGACCGAAAGCTTCCGGGAGTTGATCACGCCCACGCTCAGATCCTCCAGTCTCGGCCGGACCGAAACTGCGTCGCTGGCGTTCACCCCGTCCATAAAAACCGTCTCCGAAAAAGGCAGCGTCCCTTCCATACAGGCCGGCCTGTGGATCTCCTCCTCCGAAATATACAGCACCCAAAAATGCAGCGTCCCGCGGATATGGACGTGATCCTCCACCGCGCGCACCTCGTCAATATCCACCGTCCCCCGTTCCGTTACCAGCGAAAAGACGTCCGGCCTGGAATCCGTAATATTGATATCATCCTCTATGGTGATCTGGGTGGACGCAGCGCATTTTGGCTGGTCCATACGTATGTTTTTCTGTATCAGTTCCATAAAAATACCTCCCCGGCGGCTTCGGATCTTACATTGTCCTTACACCTTATGCCCCGGGGAGGGAAAATATGCGTTCCTTTGGACCCGTAACGCATCGCCTTTTTATCTGTTCACGCAGCCGATGATCTCCTGTATGTCGTCCACGTGATGACGGCGCAGAAATTCCTCGATTCCTTCTGCCACCTCTACGGTGGCGTAAGGATTGACAAAATTCATGGCCCCCACCGCCACCGCCGTAGCGCCCGCCATGAGAAACTCGATCGCGTCCTGCGCCGCAGCAATGCCCCCCATGCCGATGATGGGGATTTTTACCGCATTGGCACACTGCCATACCATGCGCACCGCAATGGGCTTGATGGCGGGGCCGGACATCCCTCCGGTCTTATTGGCCAGGACGAACTTTCTTTTTTCGATATCGATCCTGGCGCCCGTGATGGTGTTGATCAGGGAGATGGCGTCCGCGCCGGCCGCCTCCGCCGCCCGCGCCATTTCCGTAATATCGGTCACATTGGGGCTCAGCTTCATGATGACCGGCTGTTTTGCAACCCGTTTCACCCGTCCGGTTATCTCGTAGAGCGCCTCGGCCTTCTGCCCGAACGCAATGGCGCCCTGCCTGACATTGGGGCAGGATACGTTGATCTCCAAAAGGTCCACGGCGGTATCCGAAAGCCGCTCTACCACCTCCAGATAATCCTCCACCGTCCGGCCGCAGACGTTGACGACGACCCTGGTGTCAAACTGTTTTAAAAATTCCAGATCCCGTTTGATAAACACATCAATGCCCGGATTTTGCAGCCCGATGGCGTTTAACATGCCGCCGTAAACCTCCGCCACCCGGGGCGTCGGATTTCCCTCCCAGGGCACGTTGGCAACGCCCTTGGTCACCACCGCGCCCAGACGGGAAAGATCCACAAATTCACTGTATTCCATGCCGGAGCCAAACGTACCCGACGCCGTCATCACAGGATTTTTCAATTCCACTCCCGCGATCGTCACGCTCGTCTTCATCAGATATCCACCTCCCTGGCCTCAAAAACCGGCCCGTCCGTACAGATCCGGGCATTTTTCACATGGGAATGGGCGTCCACCTTCGCGGTTTTGCAGACGCAGCCCAGACAGGCTCCCACCCCGCAGGCCATCCGTTCCTCCAACGACAGATACGCCGGGATCTTTTCCCGGATGGCATATTGCTTGACCGCCCGAAGCATCGGCAGAGGGCCGCAGGCATACAGGATATCCGCCCGCAATCCGTTGGCGGCGATGGCGTCCATCACGTTCCCTCTGGTCTGGACGCTCCCGTCCTCCGTGGCAAGATAGACGTTTTGCGCCCCTGCCGCCCTTTCAAAATCCTCCCGCAGAAAACATTGGCTGTCCCGGTATCCGGCCACGATCCGTTTTTCACAGGTCAGTTCCTTTGCCAGCTGCACAATGGGCGGCACGCCTACGCCTCCGCCCACAAGCAGCGCCGTCATGCCCGGTTTTGCCTCAGAAACCGGGAACCCGTTCCCCAAAACGCCCAAAACGTCCAGAACGTCCCCGGCCTTTAATTCGGAAAACGCAGCGGTTCCCTGTCCCGCCACGCGATAGACCAGACGCAGGATCTGCTGCTTTTGATCCGCCTCACAAATACTGATGGGGCGCGGCAGCAGGGTGCTTTTATCCTTTGGATAGAGCGCCACAAACTGCCCGCAATGCGCCTGACGCGCCAGTGTAGTGACGATTCTAAGATCATAGATGCCCGCCGCCAGGCTGGTCTGTGCAATCACCCGCGCCGTTTCTTTTCTTTTGCCTGCCATTTTAACATCCTGCCTTTCTCACCTGTGATCCGCCGGGCTGTCCGCCCGGTCTGCAAACACGATCTTTCCGCCGCAGATCGTGTATTTTACCTTCCCGCGCAGGGTCTGTCCCAAAAAGGGGGAATTCTGAGAGCGGGAAACGAACCGTTTGGGCGTCCATTCCTCGTTTTCGTCAAACAAGACCAGATCCGCGGGGCCCCCCGGAAGCACATACCCGGCATCCAGGCCGTAAAGGGCCGCCGGATTTTGGCTCATACAGCGGATCAGCCCGGACAGGCTCAGATAACCCGGTTTTACCAGAAACATCAGTCCCAGCGCCAGACTGGTCTCCAGTCCGATGATCCCGCTGGGCGCCTCGGTGATGGGCCGCGCCTTTTCCTCTGCGGAGTGGGGCGCGTGATCCGTCGCGATCAGGTCGATGGTGCCGTCTGCAAGCCCCCGGATGATGGCAAGCCTGTCCTCCTCGTCCCGAAGAGGCGGATTCATCTTGGCCATCGCGCCGTATCGGATCACATCCTCCTGGGTCAGGGAGAAATGATGCGGGGCAGCCTCCGCGTGAATCCTTTCGCCGGCCTTTTTTTTGGCCTGCCGGACCAGCTCCACCGCTTCCTTTGTACTGATATGCTGAATGACAAGGGCAGCGCCCGTCTTAAGCGCCAGCGCAAGATCCCGGCGTACCATGTCGATCTCCGCCTGACGGTGGGAACCGCCGATGCCAAAAAAGTCCGCCGCCTTGCCTGCATTGATCCCGTTATTTTGGATAAAAGCCGGATTTTCTTCATGGAAACTGATGGGGACATGGAGCCGCGCTGCCTCCTCCATGGCCTTTTGCGCGATCCTTTCGTCCAGAACAGGCTTTCCGTCGTCCGTAAAACCCACCGCTCCGTTTTCGTGCAGCGTCTGCATATCCGTCAGCGTTTCCCCCGCCATCCCTACCGTCACATTGGCGCAGGTATGGACATGGATCCCGGTTTTCTTTCCCTTCTTTAGCACATAGGAAAGCGTCTCCACCCGATCTATGCAGGGCGTCGTGTTGGCCATCAGCACCACGCTGGTCACGCCGCCCGCCGCCGCGGCCTTTGCGCCGGTCAGGATATCCTCCTTATACAGCGCGCCCGGATCCCGGAAATGAACGTGCGTATCCACCAGGCCCGGCGCGCAGATCAGTCCGTCCGCGGCAATGACGGAGGCCCCCGCTGCGGTCAGCTCTCCCGCCCTTTCTATCCTCGCGATCTTAGTCCCTTCCATCAGAATATCCCGTCTGTCGTCCGTCCCGGAGGCCGGATCGATCAACCGGCAGTTTTTTATCAGAATCATTCTCGTTTGTCCGCCTGTCTGCCTTGATACGGTCCATTATAGCATGAAACAAGCGGAAAGTATACCTCCATTCTGCCAACCGGCATAGCCGCCGCGTCAGTCGAATACCACGGTCTTATCCACAAACGGCGTTTTGATTACAATATACGGATACGAAGGCTCGCTGCCTGCCGCCTCGGATTCCTTGGGGCCGATCAGGTCCACATCCAGACAGATCTCGCTTTGCGTCGCGTACAGATCGTTGACCGCAATGCTGTAACCGCCCTTGTTCTGCCGGCCGTATCCCACGCACAGATACATGTAACCGCCGTCGGCATACGTGAGATTAAAGGGACTTTCTTTCTTTTCCCCGACGATTTTTTTCAGCTCCTCCGGCAGCCGTCCCTCATCCACCACCGTAAATTCCAGATTTGTTTTTTCCTCCCCGTCGTTTTTGTTTTTGCAGCCTGTCGGCACAGTCAAAAGGAAAATCATAAGAAAAACCGTTACGATTCCCGCTCCTTTTTTCCTCATCCCGCATCCTTCTCTCTCTATGGCGGCAGCCGAATCCCGGGCGGCCCCCGTTTGTATCAATCTATGAGCGGGCAGGGATGTCCTATGCGCCAACTGTGCAAAACGGCTTGCCAATCTTACCGGAACCGGATATACTGATATTGTTCGGCTTTTGCGTCCGATTCTGCAAATCCTGCCGGACCCGGTATTTTTCAGAAAGGACTCCCTGGCTATGTTTCGTTTTCTCTGTGTGGCGTTTTTTGTGATCCTTTTTCTGGTCTTAAGTATTCCGCTTCTGATCGCCGAATGGATCCTTGGCAAATTTGATATGGACAAAAAAAATAAAAGCTCCCTGGCCATC
Source organism: uncultured Eisenbergiella sp. (assembly GCA_947626995.1). Classification (GTDB taxonomy): domain Bacteria; phylum Bacillota; class Clostridia; order Lachnospirales; family Lachnospiraceae; genus Gallintestinimicrobium. The sequence goes on from CANQUI010000024.1 coordinate 16,789, forward strand.
GTAAACTGGGCTTTTCGTGTCTGCCTGTGGATCGCCGGCACCCGGATCACTTATCTGGGCGAGGAGCGGATCCCTTCCGACACGGCCGTGCTGTACGTGGGAAACCACCGGAGCTATTTCGATATTCTCATGACGTATGTGCGGGTTCCCCGTCCCACGGGCTACATTGCCAAAAAGGAAATGCTGCGCTATCCGCTGCTGGTTAACTGGATGAAAAATCTGCACTGTCTGTTTCTGGACCGCGACGACCTCAAAGCAGGGATGAAGACCATCCTGGCCGCCGTTGAAAAGATGAAATCCGGGATTTCCATCTGCATTTTCCCGGAAGGGACCCGCAATAAGACGCCGGATACCTTCCTTCCCTTCCATGCCGGCAGCTTAAAGATCGCGGACAGGGCCAAATGCCCCATCATCCCCATGGCGATTGTCAATGCGGGCGATATTTTCGAAGATCACCTGCCCCGGATCAAAAAGACAAAGGTCATCATCGAATACGGAGAACCCCTCTGGCCGGACCGGATGGATCGGGAAGAGAAAAAGAACCTGAACGATACCGTGGTCAATGAGATCAAGCGGATGTATTTTAAAAATAAAGAGCTGCTGTAAATCCCCGGATTTTCAGCGTTCCTCAAGCAGGGCCTTTACCACCGCTTCAAACCCCATGCCGTGAGAGGCCTTAATCAGAACAGAATCTCCGGGCCGCAGTCTATGAGGCAGATCCGCCAGCAGGGCCTGCCGGTTTGCATAATAAAAGAGCTCTTTCATGCCCGCCGTTTTGGCGGCTTCATACATGTCCTTTGAAAGCGTCCCGGCGCAAAGCAGGCAGTCTACGCCATGCTGCGCAGCGTAACGCCCCACCTCGGCGTGCAGTGCGCGCTCCTCAGGCCCCAGTTCAAACATATCCCCCAGTACCGCCACTTTACGGCCCTCCGCCATTCCCAGAAGATCCACCGCCGCTTTCATGGAAACCGGATTGGCGTTGTAGCAGTCGTCGATGAGCACCATATCCTTCGCGCGAAGCACGCGGCTCCTGCCCTGTACTGCCGAAACGGACGCGATCCCTTCCCGGATCTGATCCACGGACAGCCCCATCAAAAGCCCTACCGCAGTGGCCGCCAGCGCGTTTTGCACCATATGAATTCCCGGCAGAGGGATCTGCACCGGAAAAGAAAGACTGTCGGCATGAATCGTGGCGACGCTTCCCAACAGCCCCCGGCTCTTTACATCGGTGGCATAAATATCATTTTTCTGCGCATCGAATCCGAACCGCACCGGCGTGATCGTTCCCACCTGCCGTATGGTCTCCAGCTTATCGTCGTCTCCAAACAGGCAGATCTTCCCTTCCGGGTCCATAAAATCAAAAATCTCGGATTTTGCCTTCAAAATGCCGTCCCTGCTTCCCAGGTTTTCCAGATGACATTGCCCGATATTGGTGATCACGCAGATGTTGGGCTTTGCGATTCTGCTGAGACGGTGCATTTCCCCAAAATGGTTCATGCCCATTTCCAACACCACCGCCTGCGCGTCCTCCGGCATGGAAAGCAGCGTCAGCGGAACGCCCACCTCGTTGTTATAATTTCCTTCCGTCCTGTGCGTCCGATACTTCTGTCCCAGCACGGATGCCACAAATTCCTTGGTGCTGGTCTTGCCCACGCTTCCGGTAATGCCGATCAGCGGCACGGGGCGCTGGGTGCGATAAAATTCCGCCATGCTTGAAAGCGCCTGAAAGCTGTCCTTTACGATGATACAGGGCCCCGGCAGCGGACTGGGCTCCTTTTCGCAGACCACGCCGATCGCGCCCCTGCGAAACGCCTCCTCGATAAAAAGGTGTCCGTCCACCCGTTCGCCCACCGTCGCCACAAACACATATCCGGGCCGCACTTTACGGGAATCCAGCACAACGCCTTCCGCCTGCCGCGCCGCTGCCTGTCGGATCTGCGCCATACCGTTTTGCGGGCAGACGGGCGGGTTTTCTTTCTCTGACAGACCGGCGGTTTGGTCGGGAATCACAAACCGTCCCTGACAGACTCTGGCAATATTCCATAACGTCATTCGGGTCATTTTACCGCTCCTTTTAAAAAGCCATATCCAGAATTTTCTGGCAGAGGTGATCGTAGTCGATGCCTACCGCGGCCGCCTCCTGGGGAATCAGCGAGGTGGGCGTCATGCCGGGGAGGGTATTGGCCTCCAGACAATAGGGATTGCCCTGTTCATCCAGCATAAAATCCATGCGGGCATATTTTTTCAGGCGCAGCACCTGAAAGACCCGCTCGGAGATTTCCTGGATCCTGCGGGTGCACGCCTCGTCTACGGGCGCGGGGCAGACTTCCGTGGTACTCCCGGCCTGATATTTGTTCTTATAATCGTAAAACCCTTTCTTGGGTATGATCTCCACAAGCGGAAGCGCCTTGCCGTCCAGTACGCAGCAGGTCAGTTCCCGCCCCTTGATGTACTGCTCCACAATCACCTCGTCCCCGTAGGAAAAAGCCTCCTGCAGCGCGCGCTCATATTCGGTCTCATCCTTTACTATGTAGACCCCTATGGACGAACCGCCCATACAGGCCTTTACCACACAGGGCAGCGGCATCTTTTCCGCGGGCGCTGCGCCCTTCTTTAACACAATGCCGCCGGGCGTCGGAATATCGTTGGCTACAAACAGTTCCTTTGCCAGCCCCTTATCCATCGCCAGCGCGCTGCTCACATAGTCCGTACCGGTATAACGGATCCCCAGCAGATCAAAAGCGGCCTGAATCTTTCCGTTCTCTCCGTCCGCGCCGTGCAGGGCAAGAAAGACCGCGTCCGCCATCTGGCAGATCGCAATGACGTTGGGGCCAAAATAACACCTGCCGCCGTCCCCGCGCCGCTTTTTTACCGCGCTGATATCGGGATTGATTCCCCGGATTTCCCCGATGTCTTTGGAAAAATCCTCCTCACTGTCAAAGATCGAAGCGATCTCTTCCCGTTCGATCCCCAGATATACGTCCAGCAAAACCGCCTGATGCCCCAGCCGCTTCATCGCCTGATAGATCAGCTTGCCCGACATCAGGGAAACATCCCGTTCGGTACTGATGCCGCCCGCCAATACCACTACTTTCATTCCGTTTTCCTCTTTCAGCTTTTTCCATATAGTATACGCTCAAAAACGCGCAACGTAAAGAAAAATAAAGCCAAATCTCATCCTTCCTCCCTGTATACGACCCGTCCGTCGAGAACGGTATAGCGTACCCTGGTAAAAATTTCCATGGGATTTCCCGTAAATATGGCAATATCCGCGTCTTTTCCCTCCTCCAGGCTTCCCACCCGGTCAAAGACGCCGCAGATCTTCGCCGCGCTGGAGGTGATCGCCGCAAGCCCCGCGTACATCGGCAGCCCCGCTTTTACCGCAAGACCGGCGCACAGCGGCAGAGACTGGATGGTGGAAACCGGATGATCCGTACAGATCGCCACCGTCACGCCGGCTCGATACAACACGCCGGAGGTTTTAAAGTCCACGTTTTGCACTTCAATCTTGTTCCTGCTGGAAAGATCCGGCCCTACGATGGCGGGGAATCCGCTGGCCGCAATCTCCTCGGCGATCAGATGCCCCTCGCTGCAATGATCCAGCGTCATACAAAGTCCGTATTCCTTCGCAATGCGGATGGCGGTAAAGATGTCGTCCACCCGGTGCACATGCGCCTTGAGCGGGATCTGCCGCGCAAAAACGGGCACCCAGGGCTCCAGATCAAAATCCGGCACAAAGGAGGGATTCTCCCGTCCGGTTTTTTCCTGCTTCTTACAGACCACGTCCGTCCCCACGCCGCCGGACTGCACCACGCGGTCCGCCGCGGTTCTGCCCCCGGCGCGCTCCCTGCAATAGCGCCGCGCCTCATACAGTTGTCTGCGCAACATTCCGGCAATGGCCATCCGGGTCACCGGGCTTTTGCCCATACCGGAGAAATTCACCTTCGGGTTTTCCCCAAACGCCACCTTCATGGCGGCGGGCGCGCGGACGATCAGATCGTCGATCCGCCTTCCCTTTGTTTTCAGGAAAAGAAACTGTCCGCCCACCACGTTGGAGCTGCCGGGCCCCACCATGAGAGAAGTAATCCCGGAACGCACCGCATCGTCAAAGGCGGCGTCCATCATATTGATGGCATCCAGCGCGCGCAGATACGGCGTGACCGGCTCCACATTCTCGTTGCAGTCGTCCCCTTCCATTCCCTTCTTTTCTTCCGTGATCCCCACATGGCAATGCGCGTCAATCAGCCCCGGCATCACCAGACAGCCGGAGGCGTCGATGATCTGCGCCTGGGCGCTTTGGGGCAGTTCGATCCGCCGCGCGATCCGTTCAATTTTTCCGTTTACGCACAGAAGATCGGACGGCCTTCCCTCCGCTACCCCTTTGCTTTCTTCCTTTCGGTTGGAATCCGCCATGGTCATCAGGCGGCCGTTTTGAATCAGAATCATGGCTTACCCCAGATAGTCCAGCGGATCCACCGGCTCTCCGTCCTTTGTCAGTTTAAAATAAACGTTGGTGCCTTCCGCCGTATAATACTTGGTAGGCGCCGCTACCCTGCCCAAAAAAGCGCCGGTTTCCACAAAGTCGCCTTCCTCTACCGCCACCTCGTCCAGCTGTCCGTAGGTCAGTTCATAGCCGTCTCCCAGGTTCATTACCACCGTATTCCCGGTCTGAGCGTCCTCGTAGACCCTGCTCACAATACCGTCGGCGGCGCACGCCACATTGGCGCCCTGCGTGGAACCGATTACGATAGAGGGGTTGTATTTATATTGCTTTAACGTGGGGAAAAATATCGTTTTATCCATGCTGTAGTTGAGCAGTACGTTCCCCACGATGGGCCAGGAGAGCTTGTCCTCTTCGGAAAAATGCAGATCGTTTTCCGGCGCGGCCTCCGCTACCGCCTCCAGAGAGGGCTCTTCCTGCGATACCGCGCTTTCCGTCTCTGCGTCCGCAGCGTCGTCCGTTTCGCTTTGCCCGGACCGGGAAGGATCGTTCCGGCTTACTGCGGCATACCCCACGTTATCGGTCATGGCAGAGTCCGCTGCCTGCGTCGTTTCTTCTCCTTCCTGCGTCTGATTGCCCGCAGGATTTGTCCCTTCCTGTCCCTGGGCGCCATTTTCCGCCTTCTTTGCGGTGCCGCTGACCTCCTGGCTGTTCAAAATCTTTTCCTGTTCGATATAATAGGGATCATAGTCCAGCTCCCCATCCGCTTCCTGTCCGCTGGTCAGATTCTGCGCCGATTGATTTTCCGCAAGCGCCACATCCTTGCCCTGCTTGGGCGCCGGCTCCTCCAGCGCGGAAAAATCCACGATATTTTCCTCTTCTTCCGGTTCCCGGCCCGTATTGTAAAGATAGACGCCGGTCACCGTCAAAGCCGCCATAACTAAAAGACTGGCGACGGTAAGAACCACTTTTTCTTTCTGGAATACTCCGCTTGACTTTCTTCTCTTCATCTCGATCATCCTTTCTGTTTACGATTGAAAGCTGTCCGCCATGTAAGACAGCCAAGAATTGAATTCTTCAAGCATAGTTTTTCCAGTAATGTTGTCTTTATTCCATTTTTTCCAACGTCAGCCCGTCGAAAAAGTAATTCAAAAGTTCGATATAGTCGCTGCCCTCTGCCGCCAGCAAATCGGCGCCATACTGATCGAATCCGATTCCGTGGCCGATCCCTTTGGTCTGCAGCAGGATCCGGCCCTCCTGCTCTCTCATATAAAAACAGGCGGAGGGCAGTTCAAACAGCTTCCGGAATTTTTCCCCCTCCATATAACAGCCGTCGCATCCCACCGACAGCACATAGCCCGCGCTGTCCCTTGTCAGAACGATCCTGGCGCCCTGCGCAGGGAGGGGAAACCCTTCCTCTTCCAGCCGCCTGCAAAATGCGTCCCTGTCATATTCTTTTTCCTGCAGAAAATCCTTTGCCTCCACATCGTGCGGACACGCCACGCTCCGACAAAAGGCTGCGGATTCTGCCGGAAGGATATTGGCGCCCTCCCGGGTACTGCCCGCGCTGAGCCTGAAAAACGGAGGGCTGACGACCGTTCCGTCCTTCTCCAGCACAATCCCCGCCGTTTTCTCTACCAGACGGCGAAACCTCTCCTCGTTTTCTTCATACGCATCCTTCCACAATTTTTCCCTGGCGTTTTCATCCAGATAGGAAAGCCCGCTTTCTCCTTCGAAAAAAGGTTCCCCCTCCGTCATTTTGGCCGCCACGATGCTGCGCAGGATAACGGCCTGCGCCTTCAGTGTCTCGTCGCCGTAGTCCGCCGGGATACAGGCGGCCAGCGCCCCCACTAAAAATTCGTCAAGCGGCATCCGCCTGACGCCGTTTTCCTGCAAAAAAGACACCATTGCTTTTTCTTCTTCTTTTCCCACCTTCCCTGCGGTCTCTACGGCCTTGGGATCCTGGATCCCACTCAGCAGACTGCAGGTATAAGGAAGCATTAAAAAAAAGAAAAGAACCGCAAGAAGGTCTTTTGCTTTCTTCCTTCCTGCGGTCCTTTCTTTGTTTCGTTCACGCATGGCCCATCCCTCCACCACCATTATATGGAGAGGGCGGCGCCGTTATGCCGGCGCGTCCGGCCTCATTGGTCCACGCGGTTATAGTTGATCAGGCAGCCTTTTAAAATGATCTGGCGTTCTTCCTCCGTCAGTTCGCCCAGCGTCACAAAAAATTCCTTCAGCCCGCCGTTACCAATCACATAGCCCCGGATCCTGTCTGCCTTTTCCTCCACTGCCCTGCGAATGTCAGGGAAGAAAAGATAATCCAGATTTTGGAAGGGGAGCTCTCCTTTTTCAATCAGGAACGGCAGCATCCCCCAGTTGATCAGGTTGGAGCGGTACCGTTTGGTTGCGTATTCGTTGGCGATGTTCGCCCATCCGCCCAGCACCTTCTGGCAGCTGGCCGCCTGTTCCCGCGCGGAACCGTCTCCGGGCTTCACCGCAAAGATCGTGGAGCCAAATCCGAGGTTTTCGCGTTTTACATCCGGGTACCGGCTATGTACGGCCTCCATCACTTCCCGCAGCTCCGGCTTTTCCTCCACCGGACATCTGCCTTCCATCACCGCTTTTTGCGCTTTCTGGATATCCTTTGCCCGGCCCACATAGGCAGGATCCTTCCGGGAAAGGGTAAACTCCGCCAGTCCCAGCGGATTGGAGCGATAGGAACTGGTCTCGCCGGAAGGGATCAGCTCGTCCGTCGTGGTAACCGGATCGTGGATCTCGGAAACCACCTGCAAAATCAGATGCTCCGGCAGGGCGCACATGGCCGGCCAATCCTTGATATTGGGCCCCAGCCGGATCGGGACGGAAGGATCCGCCACCCCTTTGGAATCAAATACCCGGTTTTGATAAATGCGGGAATCAAAATGATAACGGTAGGTCCCGATCGTTCCGTCAAAGTCCGTCGCCGGCGTCAGTCGTCCGCCATTGGCCGCGGTGGCCGCAATGGAACGGGCGTCCATCAGCGCCACGGAAGCGATCTGTCCGCTCTGCAGCTTGGACCCCTCCCGATTGGGGAAATTCCGGGTGGAATGACGGATGGAAAAGGCGCGATTGGCGGGCGTGTCTCCAGCGCCGAAGCACGGGCCGCAGAACGCGGTCTTTAACACGGCGCCCGTCTCCAGGATCGCAGCGGCGCAGCCGTTTTTGATCAGCTCCATATAAATCGGCATGGAGGCGGGATACACGCTCAGGGTAAAGCCGTCGTTTCCGATATAACGTCCCTTCAGGATATCCGCCGCCGCGCAGATATTCTCAAACCCGCCGCCGGCGCAGCCCGCAATGATCCCCTGATCCACATAAAAGCCGCCGTCTTTCACCTTGTCCCTGAGGCTATAGGGTACCGCGTTGTCCAGGCTCACCGCCGCGCGCTTTTCCACGTCGGCCAGAATATCGGAAAGGTTTTCATTGAGTTCTTCGATGGAATAGGTATTGCTGGGATGGAAGGGCATCGCGATCATCGGCTTCACCTTTGACAGATCCACCCGGATCAGCCCGTCGTAGTACGCCACCTTATCGGGCTTCAGCAGTTTATAATCCTGTTTTCTTCCATGGATCTCATAAAACTCCTCGATGTGCGCATCCGTTTCCCAGATGGAGGAAAGACAGGTGGTCTCTGTGGTCATCACATCAATGCCGATCCGAAAATCCGCGCTCAAAGACGCCACGCCGGGCCCCACAAATTCCATGATTTTATTTTTCACATATCCGTTCTGGAACACCGCGCCGATGATGGCCAGCGCCACATCCTGCGGTCCCACGCCCTTTTGGGGGCTGCCAGTGAGGTAGACGCAGACCACCTCCGGCCGGTTAATGTCATAGGTCTGGCTCAAAAGCTGCTTCACCAGCTCCGGGCCGCCCTCTCCCACCGCCATGGTTCCCAGCGCTCCGTAACGGGTATGCGAATCCGAGCCCAGGATCATCCCGCCGCCGGTGGCCAGCATTTCTCTGGCATACTGATGGATCACCGCCTGATGAGGAGGCACATAAACGCCGCCGTACCTTTTGGCGCAGCTTAAGCCGAACATGTGATCATCCTCATTGATGGTGCCTCCCACCGCGCACAGGGAATTGTGGCAGTTTGTCAGCACGTAGGGGATCGGGAATCGGGTCAGTCCCGACGCCCTGGCGGTCTGGATAATGCCCACAAAGGTAATGTCGTGGCTGGTCAGCTTGTCAAACCGGATCTTGAGCTTCTCCATATTGTCCGAAGTGTTGTGCGCTTTTAAAATGCGGTACGCGATGGTCCCCTGCGCCGCCTCGGATTTTGAAACGTGTCCCGGGATTTTGGCGCTCAGAATCTGCTGCGCCTCAGATCCGTCCGGGACCAGTTCGGTTCCGTTTATCAGGTAGGTTCCGCCGTTTTCCAGTGTTACCATAATCAATGCCTCCTTCTGTTTTCTCCTGCTGCATTAGTAAAAGTATAATCGAAATCCAGGCCGGGCGCAACAGAATTTTACGACTTCTGCCGCCCCTGCTGCCAAATACGTATGTATTGTCTTTCTTTTGGGGACATGCTAGAATACAGACAGCCTTTCTTGGATTCTTTGTGCTTTCACGAGGTATGTTCATGACCGATGTTCCGATGATTTCCACCCTGCCGGGCCGTATCGATACCTTTTACGGTCTGCGCCGTTTCGACAAAAAAAGCGGTTCCTTTCAATTTGATCCGGACTGGGACGGTTTTTGTATCCTGTATGCCGACGGCGGGCGCGTCCGGATCCGCGCACAGAACCGGCAGCTGACGCTGGCCGGGGGCGAACTGCTGCTTTGCCCCTTAAGATTTCTCCGATCCTATCTCTTCCCCCATTCCGGTCCCTTTGTCCTGTGGGCTTTCTGCGTTTCCCTGAATGATTGGGATCCGCATACGCTCTCCTGCTGCATCTTAAACCCGCCAAAGACGGAACAGGAGCTGCTTGGGCAGCTCCTGGAAAAAACGCCGGAAGAAAAAGAGGCGGCGCCCCTTTTTCGTTTCCTTTTCTATTTGTATACCCACATAAACCGCCGGCTTTCCCTAAAACAGATCTGCCAGGATACCATGACCGGGCGTTCCCAGCTGGAGAGCCTGTTTCAGGAACAATTTCACTGCGGCGCGCTGCACGTTTTCCACTGTCTTAAGATCCGGGCGGCGCAGCGGATGCTCCGGGAGGGGCGGCTGAACATTTCCCAGATCGCGGACGCGCTGGGGTATCGCAGCGTCCAGTATTTCTCCCGTCAGTTTAAACAGCTGACCGGCATGCCGCCTACCCGATACGCCGCAAAAAACAGGGCAGCCCAAACGGCCGTCAGCCCTTCTTTTTATCAATCAGAAGGTAAACCGTGGGCATCAAAAGAAGGGTCAGAAGCGTGGAGGCGATCAGCCCTCCCACAATGACCAGCGCCATCCCCTGCATCATCTGTCCGTTGTCGCCGAATCCCAGCGCCAGCGGCACCATGGAAAGAATGGTGGTCAGCGTCGTCATCAGGATGGGGCGCAGACGGATGGCTCCCGCCTTTATGAGCGCCTCGGTAAGCGGAATTTCCTGCCGGAGCTGATTGACCGTGTCCACATACAAAATACCGTTGTTCACCACAATTCCCACCAGCATCAAAAATCCCATCAAAGAGACCATGCTCAAAGTCGAGCGGGTGATAAACAAAAGATAGATGGACCCCACCAGGCTGAACGGAATACACATCATCACCATCAGAGAGAAGCGGGGCGACTCAAACTGCATTGCCATCACCAGAAAAACCAGAAAGATCGCCGTAAGAATGGCGCGGTATAAAACGCCGAACTCTTCGTTCATAATCTCTGTGATCCTGTCCTGGGTCTGTTCCACGCCCAGCGGAAGAACCATATGTTCCACCGCCTTTGTGATCCCGGTACGGGCGCTGAAACGCGCTTCCTGGGTGGTGGTGGCGGTCAGGCTCACTTCATAACGTCCGTCCACCTTGCTGATGGTCTGGGGCGCGTCGGTATAGACCACCTCGGCCACCTCCCGAAGCGGCACCTGCAGTCCCCTGGAATTGAGCAAAACCGCATCCATCAGGCTGTTGATGTTATTGTACAGATCCTCGGGATATTCCAGTCTCACATCGTACTCCGTTCCCTGATTGGTGATGGTCAGCGCGGTGATGCCGCTGAGCATATAGTTGATTTCCTGCGCGATCTGTACGGGTGTCATCCCATAGTGCGATGCCATCAGCGGATCGATCTTTATTTTTGCCGCCGTGCTGGTATCGGAGGTCGACGACGACACCTTGATGACACCTTCCACCCGTTCCATCTCGGCTTTCACATCCCGCGCCGCTTCCTTGAGCGCCTCCATATCGTACCCCTGCAGATCAATCTCCGTGGTCCCGGTATTCATCATACTGCCGCTCATACTGCTGCCGCCGGAAGAAATATTCAGATCCATATCCGGAATATCCTTTGTGGCTTCATTCCACTTTTCCACAATATCCGCGGTGCTCATCTTGCGTTCGCTGCTTAAATAGGCCCGCAGGCTGGCGGAGGAATCGCTGTTGATGGTCAGGCTGTAGGTCAGTACATCCTCTTCCTTTGACGCCAGCTCTTCTATTTGCGCCATGGCGGCCTCTTTTGACGCCAGCGTAGTTCCCGGCCGGAAGGTGGCGGAAACGTCCACGATTCCTTCGTCCGAGGCGGGCATCAGTTCCATATTCAATCTGGTGGCCAAAAATCCCGCCAGTACCACCAGCGCAAAGGTGACGGCTATCGTCAGCCATTTCCGGTGCAGGATCTTTCTGAGGACCTTTTGATACCCCTCCGTGAAAGCGTGCAGGAAACGGTTGAGAAGAGATTCCTTTTTCTCCTGCGGCTGAAAGAGGAAATAAAACAGGGGCACCAGCGTCATGGCCGAAATCAGGGAGGCGGTCATGGCAAATACAATGGTAAAGCAAAGCTGTCCGAAGATCTGCCCCACCAGATCCTCTACCAGCGCCATGGGCAGATAAACCACTATCGTGGTGATCGTAGAGGCGATAATGGACATGGTGACCGTCTTCGTCCCCCTAAGCGCCGCCTCCTTAAAGTCGGAGACTTCGTCCCGGGCCCGGAAACAGCTTTCGATGACGACAATGGAATTATCCACAATCATACCGATGGCGATGACCAGCGAGCCGAGTGTTACGATATTCATGGAATAATTCATCAGGTGCATCAAAATCAGGGTGGCTAAAAGAGAAATGGGCATGGAGCTTCCCACGATCAGGCTGGCCTTAAAGTCGCCGAAGAACAAAAACAGCACGGCCATGGAGATCACCACGCCGATCAGCAGCGTCTCGGCCACAGACCAGAGCGATGCGGTGATGGTATCCGCGGAATTGTATTCCATGGTCAGACTGATATCCGGATTCTTCTGGGTAAATTCCTGCATGGCGCGCTCTACCCTGTCTGTGACCTGTACCACGCTGGCGCTCTGTTTTTTCTGCACGCTGATACTGACGTTATCCCGCCCGCCGCTTCGGCTGATCGTATCCGGGGTTTCCCTGGTCTGGGATATTTCCGCCACATCGGACAGATAGACCACGCTGCCCGAGGCGGTGATCAGCGGCACATGCCGGAGTTTTTCCGCCGTATTGTATTCCATTGCGGCGCTGACGGACACATCCTGGGAACCCTGCCGGACGCTGCCCGCCGGAACCGTAAAATCCACCGCGGCCAGGTAGGAGGCCACGCTGCTGATGGTAAGCCCGTACTGCCTGAGCTGATCCTCCTTCAACAGCACCCGGATATAATCCTGCGCGCCGCCGGAAACGGACACCTGCGCCACATCGGCGATGGATTCCAGATCCGGAACCAGCTCTTCCTCTATTTTTTTGCGCAGATCAATGTCCTCGTCGGTGATGGCCGAAAGGGTCATATCCGCCGTCTGATTCATATTCAGTTCAATGACCACCGGCGACTGGGCGTCTTCGGGCAGCAACAGGCTGGCGGAATCCAACGCCGTCCGCAGATTGGCGTAGCACTCGTCTATATCCACGCCGTATTCATAGGAAAACAGCACCATGGACACATTCTCGGAGGACTGGGACGTGACGGACTCGATCCCGCTAAGAACGGATCCCGCTTCCTCCACCACATCGGTCACCAGCTCCTCCACGCTTTCCGGATCCGCGCCCGGGTATGTGGTCATGACAATCAGCATGGGCATATCCATATCCGGAATCAACTGCATCTTAAAAGACGGAATGGAGGTCAGACCAAACACCGCCAGCGCCAGAATAATCAGGATAACGGAGACGGGCCTTTTTAAAGCCAATTTCGTCAGACTCATGCTTCTTCCTCCCCGATGACCCGGACGCTGACGCCGTCCTCCAGCAGGGAGGACCAGGTAGACACGACCTTCACACCTTCCGTCAGTCCCTCTGTCACCTCTACCGTATCCTCATTCATCAGGCCGATGACCACCGGCGTGCGCACGGCCTTCCCGTCCTGAATGACAAATACGTAGGCCTGTTCGCTCTCAAAATGTACGGCGTCATACGGAAGCAGGATGGCGTTCTCCGCGCGGAAGGTATCCACCGTCAGCTTTACGGCGGAACCGCTGCTCAGCCGGTCGCCTCCCACATCCGTCACCGCCTTGATCGGATACAGGCCGCCGGACTGGGCGTCCACCGTCTCTCCGATCTCCAGAATGATGCCGTTGTACTCTGCGCCGTCCTTATTCAGCTTCACCGACATCCCCACCATCAGACTGTCCTTCACCTGCCCGCTGACCAGGAAGGTAACGTTCATGGCGTCCTGATTGGAGATCACATAGGCGGCATAGCCCGGCTGCGCCACGTCGTACAGTTCCACGGACCGGCTCACCACCGTGCCGGAGATGGGCGTAGTGGGAGAATAGTACGCAAGCTGCAGATCCGCGCTGCGCACCCCCACGTCCGCCGCCGCGATCTGGGTCGCCAGGGACGCCGCCGTGTCCTGATAGGCCTGCCCGTTGGAAATGCCGTAGGTCACCTGGGCGTCTTTGAGATTATCTTCATAAAAATCAATGGTTTTGGCCGCCGTGCCCTTGGAACTGTTGGCCTGGCTGATGCTGCTGTCCAAAGACGCCTGATTGTTTTTTAACGTCGTCGCCTGAGACTGCATGGACGCGATCTGGGAGGAATATCCGGAAAGAGCGGTATTGACGCGGCCCTCTCTCAGATCCGTGGCGTCATATCCCATCCCGGAGATCATGGACGCCAGCATACTGATTTCTTTCTGCGTCTGATAGGCCCGTTTTCCATCCTCCACATCCGCATATTCGGATTCCGGATCCAGATTCTGCTTCCCGTACAGATCCTTTAATTCTCCGGCAAAATAAACGCCCCGCTGCACCGTCTCGACGCCGGCAAAAAGATCGCCCCGGGCGCTTTCGCGCTCCTCTTCTAACGCAGACGCTTCCACGGAAGGCTCCGTCGATTCCGACTCGCTTTCGCTCTCCGGTTCCGAAGACGTCTCCGTTTCCGAAGGGCTCTCCGTTTCCGACTCCGACTCTGGCTGCTGCACTGTCTCGCCGGTCTTTTGAGGGCTTACCGAAGACGCTTCCGACTGCGGGCTTTCCGCGTAGGGCATCTGCTGTAAAGAAAGGACGGCATTGGCCCCTTTCTTGGCCAGGTACTCCTGAAACTTCTCGTCGCTCCACGGCCAGGGGGTAAAATAATGCCATTGGCCCGAACCGTCCTCATTGGCTCTCAAATACGCCTTGGCTCTTGCCACGGCCGCGCTCATCTGATTATAGTTGCTCTGTAAACCGGACACGCTGTCCTCAATCCCCTTGATCGCCCTGGACATATCCTGTTTTGCCTGTTCGGCGTCCGCAGCGCCGTTGGCCGCCGTATTATACTGGTCCTTGGCCATATCGATCTGATACTGGATCGAACGGATATTGGACTCCATGGAAATATTATTCAGCACCTGCGCGGAACCCAACTGGGCCTGCGCCGCCGTTTCGGCGCTCTGACGGGACAGCTCCGCGCTCTCCTTCTGCAGTATGGCGGCGTCGTCCTCAATATGAAACAGGATATCGCCCGCCTTTACTTCATCGCCGATCTCTGCATAAACCGCATCGACTACGCCGGATACCATCGGCATAACGGTCACCTGCTGCTGCGGCGTCACCGTCCCGATAAATTCGTTGCTGACCGCCAGTGTTCCCCTCTGCGCGCTCACCGCCCTGACGGCCACCGCCGTCGCTTCCGTCCTGTCCTGTTCCTCCGCCTGTCCGGCGCAGGCGCCAAGCGCCAGCGCGGCGGTTAAAAGCAGGGAGATTCCTCCCGCCCGTTTCCTGCCTTTCATATCCTGTCATCCTCCGATATTTAACACTGTTAAATAATTCAGTATCATCTTACTCTCCCCTTTTTCCCCTGTCAATATCAAGGTAGGCTTCGGGCAAAAAAACAGTCATCCGGATCCAAACCGAATGACTGTTTTTCAATGCCGGCTTCCTTTATTTTGAAAGCACTTCTTTTTTCGGAAGTGTAACCTTATCCAGATGCCATACTTCGTCCACATATTCCCGGATCGTCCGGTCAGAGGAGAATTTCCCGCAGTTGGCCACATTGAGGATCGCGCTTCTGGCCCAGCCTTTCTCATCCCGGTAAGCCGCTTCCACACGGCGCTGCGCCGCCGCATAGGACTTGAAATCCGCCAGAATGAAATACGTATCCGCCTTTGCGGAGTTCTGCGTATTGAGCAGCGAATTGTAAAGCGGGCGGAACAGTTCGGTATCCTGGCAGAAGGTCCCGTTGATCAGCTGCATCAGCACTCTGCGGATATCCTGGTCGCTGTTGAAGATGTCCATGGGAGAATAGCCGCCAAAATTCTCGTACCGGATGACCTCATCCGAACTGAGGCCAAAGAGGAACGCGTTTTCTTCCCCGACCTCCTCGACGATCTCCACATTGGCGCCGTCCATGGTTCCCAGCGTCAGCGCGCCGTTGAGCATGAATTTCATGTTGCCGGTGCCGGACGCCTCCTTGCTGGCCGTGGAGATCTGTTCGGAAACATCCGCCGCGGCAAAGATCCATTCCGCATTGGACACCCGGTAATTTTCAATGAATACCACCTTGATCCTGCCGTTTATCACCGGATCGTTATTGACCACGTCCGCCACGGAATTGATGAGCTTGATGGTCAGCTTCGCGTTATGATACCCGGCCGCCGCCTTTGCGCCGAAAATGAAGGTCCGGGGATAGAAATCCATATCCGGATGATCCTTCAGTTCGTTGTACAGATACATCACATGCAGGATATTCATCAGCTGCCGTTTGTATTCATGCAGCCGTTTGACCTGCACGTCGAAAATCGAGCGCGGATCCACCTCGATCCCGTTATGCTCCAGAATATATTTTGCCAGACGCACCTTGTTCTGGTACTTGATGTTCATGAATTCCTGCTGGGCCTTTTCATCATCCGCGTAAACGCTCAGCTTTTTGATCTTTGACAGATCCGTGATCCAGTCGTTTCCCACATGATCGGTGACCCAGTTCGCCAGCAGCGGATTGCCGTGGAGCAGAAATCTTCTCTGGGTAATGCCGTTGGTCTTATTGTTGAACTTCCAGGGCATCATCTCATAAAAATCCCGCAGCTCCTGATTCTTTAAAATTTCCGTATGGAGCCGGGCCACACCGTTTACGGAGAAGCCCGCGCAGATGGCCAGATGCGCCATCTTCACCTGGCCGTCGTAGATGATGGCCATCTTGCGGATCTTTTCCGGATCGTTGGGATATTGCTGCTGGATCTGCAAAACAAAACGCCGGTTGATCTCCTCCACGATCTGATAAATCCGGGGAAGCAGACGGGAGAAAAGCTCGATGGGCCATTTTTCCAGCGCCTCGGACATGATCGTATGGTTCGTATACGCGCAGGTTTTGGTGGTCACCTCCCACGCTTCCTCCCAGGTGAGATTATATTCATCCATCAGCACGCGCATCAGCTCCGCCACCGCCACGGTGGGATGCGTATCGTTTAACTGAAACACCACCTTTTCGTGGAACTTCCGAATGTCCTCATGATTTCTCATGTATTTTTCCACGGCTTCCTGTACGGAGGCGGAGACAAAGAAATACTGCTGCTTTAAGCGCAGTTCCTTTCCGGCGTAATGGTTATCGTTGGGATAGAGCACCTCCACGATATTGCGGGCCATGTTCTCCTGCTCCACCGCCTTTTGATAATTGCCCTTGTCAAAGGAATCCAGGCTGAAGCACTCCACCGGCTCCGCGTCCCAGATACGCAGCGTATTCACAATGCCGTTTCCGTAACCCACAATCGGCATATCGTAGGGAACCGCCCGGACGGACTGATACCCTTCCTGCTTAAAGACCGTACGGCCGTTTGCGTCCACATAGGTGTTGATCCAGCCGCCGAATTTGATTTCCTTGGCATATTCGGGGCGGCGCAGTTCAAACGGATACCCGTCCGCCAGCCAGTTATCGGGGACTTCTATCTGATACCCGTCCCGGATCTCCTGCCGGAACATCCCGTAACGGTAACGGATACCGCACCCATAGGCCGCGTATCCCAGCGTCGCAAGGGAATCCAGGAAACATGCCGCAAGACGGCCCAGTCCCCCGTTTCCCAGCGCGGGATCCGGTTCCTGATCCTCTATGACATTGATATCGACCCCCAGTTCATCCAGCGCTTTCTTCACGCCGTCATAAGTCTGCAGATTGATCAGATTGTTCCCCAGGGCGCGGCCCATCAGAAACTCCATAGACATGTAATAAACGGTCTTGGGATCCTGTTTTTCGTATTCTTTGTGGGTCTGCATCCAGTTATCCACGATCACATCCTTGATCGCGTAGGACACCGCCTGAAAAATCTGCTGGGAATTTGCCTCCTCCAGCGTCTTCCGGTACAAAGTCTTGACATTTGCCTCTATACTTCTCTTAAAAAGTTCTTTGTCAAATTTGATCGATGCTTTTTTTGCCATTGTCTTCCTCCTTGCTGCCGCATCGTTAT
>CANQUI010000025.1 GCA_947626995.1 uncultured Eisenbergiella sp.
CAATTGGTCCAGCACAGATAAATCTCTCATTTTTCCACTCCGTTCTTCAAAAGCGAAACAAATTTTACCGTTTTATTCGTTTTCCAGTCCTTGATTCTGCAATATATACCCGTGTGGAGCAGAGGATCGTTCTTCGCACAACCTTCACAGGGACGCTTTTCCAGCTCGTCATCGAAGAGACGGAGCTGTCCGTCGTCCACATCATTACAACTCTCCGGAATTACGAACTTAAGGCCGTCCATCTGCCAAATGTTCCACGATAAAATCTCTGCTATCTGGCGAAGTTCGATAATATCCGGTTCTCTATCAAATCGTGCCTTATAATAATCAATATAGGAAAACAGCAAGTTTTCACGTGCGAGCAACACATTGTCACCCTGCCAGTCAAATCCGTAGATGCTTTGGAATGCGATTATGGTCCATTTACGCCATGCTTCTTCTGTTCCTGCATTTTCTGATACAATACGCATTTTCCGATCCAGCAAGCCGATGCGCCGGGGCAGATCGATATATTCTCCAGTAACCGTATCATAGCGACTTACCAGATAGGGCGCTTCACCGCATGTAATCTCTAATCTTACATCCTGAACATAGTCTTCCCATGCCCTCCCTGTGGCAGTTGGAAAGACGATTTTATCTTCGTTAGTAATCCAACTCTGCTCGTGTTCAGCATTAAAAACGCCCTCCGTCCCGAACCAAGCATTGTCCACAAGATTATTCTGCTTATTACAGATCCATGAGGGTGTAAATACCTCGGCCTTTTGCTTGATGCGATCAAGCTGCTCTTTTTTTGACTTCTCAACACGTGGCTTGATCACATTCCCGTTATATCCGGTAATGGCAGACAACTCGATATGATTATGCCTTTGGTATCCAACCCCTTTATCTGCATAATAATCAGTTGCCCAAATAATGTTTTTGCCGGAAGAACGATCTTTCAACAGAATCTTCAGCAATTCATGATCGAGGCGATATAGATAGTTTTCTTTTATATCAACCTGTTTTTTATCCATAGGTATCCTTTCGCAGATAATATGCGATTTTGGACAGAGTCAATATAACACGCTGCTTGTTGTTTTCTGAGCATTATCAAGACTATTACGTTATGAGCCAGTCGGCCACATCCACGATCTGTACACCCTCGTACTGATATGCTTCCTGCCGGGTACGGGTAAGGATCATCTTCGGATAGGCATCCTTGATCTTCAGCAGGGGATCGACCTCGCGCTGGAAGGTATCAGGATCGTCGATACTGCTGGCAACCTGGATATACAACTTCTCGTTGCGTTTGATGGCCACGAAGTCGATCTCTTTTTTGTAGAGCACACCGGCATACAGCTCATAGCCCCGGCGAAGAAGCTCAATAGCAACGATGTTTTCGATTATTCTGCCATAATCGGCGTTTTTCGTGCCCAACTTGGCATATTTGAAGGAATGATCGCTGAGATAATACTTATCGTTGGAGCTGAGATAGCGTTTCCCTTGAATGTCATACCGCCTTACCTTATAAAATGCGAAGGCGTTGCAGAGATACTTGATATAGGCGCTGATGGTGCGGTCGTTCGTTTTGACGTATTCGCTGGTGAAAGCCGCCGAAACACTTCGGGTGGAGGTCTGATTGGAGATGTTGTCGATGAGGAAGTCGCACAAACGCTCCATCAGCGGCATATTACGCACACGGTACTTGCGCTGAATATCCCGGACAATCAACGTGTTGAAAACATCGGAAATATAATCGTATTTCGACTCCGGCGTTTTATAGAGGTAAGAGCCGGACATGCCGCCCTCTTGAATATAGCGATTAAAGGCAGCATACTGATCTGTCAGCTCGAAATACTGCATGAACTCTCCAAAGGAGAAGGGGAAAACCTCTATCTCAAAGGTTCGCCCTGTAAACAGCGTTGCCAGATCGCTGCTCAAAAGAAAAGCGTTGGAACCGGTGATGTAAATGTCGTATTTCTCAGAGGCGTGGAGGCTGTTGATGGCTTTCTCAAATCCGGAACACATCTGAACCTCGTCAATGAAGATAAAGTTGTTTTTCCCCGGCAGAAAAGCATTTTCAATATAATCATTCAGCGCATGATACTCGGTCAGGCTCTCAAACGCATTCATGTTGAAGTTGATATGAATGATATTTGCATTCGGATCACTGGTTCGGATATAGGCCATGAAAGCCTCCAGCAGCTTGGACTTTCCACTGCGTCGGACGCCGGTAATGACTTTGATGTCCGGAGTGCCCATGACATCCTTCAGCTTATTCAGATAGAAGTCACGCTCAATTAGTCGCACGGCAAATCACCTCGTTCGTATTATACCACAATCTATTTCGCAAAATCAAGAAATTTTCAAAAATGCGAAATAGAAAAAGCATCCGGCAGAGGGCAGCCGCCGGATGCTCATATTCACTTCACCTCAATCTCATACCTGTGATGCGCTGCTCTGTGCTGTCTCCGTTCTGCTTCCTCTCGTTCCTTAATTGCCCGGACGCGGGCAATTATCTCCTTTTCACCGTAGTCACGACAGAGGGTATCATAGTCTTTGGCAACCGCTTTCAGCTCCCGGTTTTCCTCTTGTATTGGGGACGGTCAAAGTCCTTGCCGGATTGCTTGTCAATGAATATATGGTTTTCAGGTATGCTTTTTTCTCGTAGTGCCACAAGCTGCCGTTCCTCGTTCTGGTCGGCGCTGGACACACGCACATAACCGTAAATTTTGCCTGTCATGTTCCCTTCCTTCTTTCTTGTCATCTCATACGCGTTCACCTGCCTATATGTATCGTAAATTTCCCCGCCGTTGCCGGCGGCCTGTATCTATGTATGGGGGGTGTCGCAAAATCATTAAAATTAGATGATTGAGCGACACCTTCGCTTATTATAACCCAAAAATCCGGGAGACTTCTCTGATTCCAGATGGTTCCCCGGATTTTTGGCGTACTCTAATAAGCCTTTTCCATTTTCTCCCTTTTTCTATGCACTTTTGACTTCAAACAGGTGACTTCCTGTCCGGTCGCTTTGGATCTTCGCGTGCAGCTTGTTCAGATTGTATCCCATGCAAAGTAATAGGATTTCCAGTTTCACTTTGTTTTTCCCGCGCAGCAGGAATCTTTGGAACTCATGATCATTTTTCAGAATCCCAAATGCCCCTTCCACCTGGATCGATCGGTTCATCCGGTACCTGATCCCCTTTTCACTCAGGATATTTTCATAGGATTCCTGCCGTTTCTCCAAAAAACTTTTTGAAATATACAGCCGTTTGTTCCCCTTTGATCTGGTGCATTTCCCTTTATGAGGACACCCATCACAGCTTTCACATTCATATACCGTTACTTCCGACTGGTAGCCGCTTTTACTTTTCTGTTTTTTGAGAAATAGCGGTTTCAGTTTTTTCCCTGAGATATGTATAGCCTTCTTCACTTTCATAGCCGGAGTCCGCTGTGACGCTTGGATAACGGAATTTCAGGTTCTTCTCCATCCCCTCCTGGAAAGGCACCAGGGTCCATACATCATTCCGATCCTGGAAAATCTCCGCTGCTACAATGTATTCACTGTCCACGGCGATCTGGACATTATATCCCGGCTTGAGTTGGGCATTCCGCATATGGTCATCCTTCATGTGCATGAAAGTGGCGTCCGGATCGGTCTTGCAGTAGTTGTTCCTGCCCTGAAAACTTGCGGCATGCCAGTCATAGACCGTCTGGCGTTCCTGGAACTGGCGGAACAGTTCCAGATATTTCTGGTTTTTACTTTTTCGCCGGCCCCTCCCATGAACGAAAGCGGTTCCCTGTTCTTTGCAGGTTTTCTCCAGGAACCGGCAGATCCTCTGCAGGTCCTCTGTTCGGGTACTTTCTTCCACACAGAAATCCTGCATGTATTCCTGGTTCAGCCGAGTCACCGCTTCCTGCATTTTTTGGAACATTTTCGCTTCCCATTTCCCAACGGACTTTTTCCAGACAAAAGTATATTTATTGGCGCAGGCCTCCAGTTTGGTCCCATCGATAAAGACCGTTTCCCTTGAGATCTCCCCGGACTGGTCCAGACGCCTTACCATCTGATAGAACAGATCTTCACAGGCACCTGCCAGACATCCGGTCCGGAATCGTGCGATTGTGCTGTGGTCCGGTGCTTTCTGCCCAGCTAAGAGCCACATGAAGTTGATGTCCCGTCTACAGGCAGTCTCTATCTTTCTGGATGAATAAATATTTTGTGAGTACGCATAGGTCAGGATCTTGAACATGGTCTTTGGGTCCACTGCCGGATTTCTGCCTTTGGCAGAGTAAGCCCGGTACAGCGAGCTGTAATCCAATCCCTCCAATTCATGGCTCAGCAGTCGGACAGAATCATCTTCAGAAACCAAACCCTCCAAATTTAGTGACAAAACCAGTTGATATGGTTCGCTAAATTCGGTATAATCTTTATGGTAGTTTAGGTATTTGGTCATATCTAATTATACCACGGATTGCGGACTCTTCGGAGTCCGTTTTCCATTTTTAGAAATAAAAAGGGAGCCATTGCTCCATAGATGAATTACTCATCTATTTTGCAACAGCCCCGTTTTATGACAGAAGATATTATTGAACGGATTCTGATTCTGATTCCGTTTCTGTTTCTGACACTATATCCTGTGTAACATTTGATGATGGATTTCCGTCTGCATCTACGTATATCCAGTTAATCGAATATGTTTTTCCTATCGCGTTTCCTAAATTATTGATGTAATCTTCCAATAAAGTTTTTACTCTTTGCCGAGCCTCTTCCATAAGTGTCTTATCAGCGTAGGCAGCATCCTGCATATTCTGTTCAGCCTCAGAAAAAGCACGAACTTCGTCCTCAGCTTTTATTTTAGCTGACTTTTCATCGACAATGTAAGAACTTTCATTCAGCGATTCTTGATCCACACTGCTTCTTAATATTTTGGCTTCCGGGAGGGATATCGTGATCTGATCTCCCTCCAATGACATGGATAATAACGATGCGTCTATTCCTATCGTGACCTTTCCGGTATACTCGACCCAAAAATGTTTATCTTTTTTCCAAAGAAGCACCCCGGACGCGTCCTCTTCATAATATTTTGCAACATTATGATAATAACAGTCCATAACGGCCAAATCACAAATGGTTTTCATTTGAGACAGTTGGGGTTCAGTATCTGAAAACGCTTCGGTTTCTAATGATTCTTCCGTATCCTCACCCGCGTGCATCGTTCCACAAGATGAAAGAAAGAAACAGGACAAAGCAAACACAATACTGATCACATACTTTTTCATCGTCGGCCTCCTATTCTACTACCAATGTATACTCTGAGTCGAGTTGTTCAATAATAGGACGTATCCAGGCCTTTGTGATGTTAATTGCATTTTGCTTCGCCAACTCCAATATTTCGGTTTGCTTTTCGCTTTCTTCTCTTGCATCGTCCGAACAAGCTTTATAAGCCTCTTCAGATACCGTAGAAGCATTTGCCTTTTTATTGACAAATATAAAATCCATCGAAGCGATATCCACTATCACATCCTGAAAATGTACATTCGGAAGGGTCACATGAATCGTCTTGTCTTCGTTATTCACGTCAATGGCAATCTCTCTAAAATCAATCCCGACATAAGCCTTTGCATTATACGACACATAATAATCAATTTCATCAGGATGTTTTTCATTCATTACTTTTGCGATCCCGTTATATACTGCCGTATAAGTGGATAAGTCATCTACATTGATGATTTTTTCCAACATAGATTTTGTAATGATCTCCGGATTGGTTTCATTTTCCGATTTTGACGTGTTCGACTGACTTTTTAAGACAACCCAATACCCAACGCCAAGAACCAGAATAACCAGAAATAAAATGCCAGGTATGAAGATCTTAATTTTTCTGCCCTTTGATGATCTGTCGTCGCCTTTCGCTCGATTTTTCACTTGCAGCCCCTCCTGAAAAAAGAAAAGTCCTCGTCAGGTCCTTCTCTTTTGATAATTGTCAAATGGTTATCGAATCGTCGAGTTCGTTCAAGTCTCCATCGAACTCTTTCTTCTTCGCAGAGAGCGTGTTTTTTTCACACAACCTGATTATATCAAATGCCGTTCACATCGTAAAGAAAAAAATGCCTTGTAAATCAAGGGCGCGAAGCGCCGCATATTTTGAGAAAAAAAGAGGATCCCCCAAGTCATTCGACTATGGGGATCCCCTCTTTTACGTCTCGTTTTAAAATCCGTCAGGATTTTCTTATAAGCTGGCGCCGAAATCGGTTACCAGAATCTGCCCGGTCATGGCGCGGGACTCGTCGCTGGCCAAAAACAGAAGGATATTGGCCACATCCTCCGCCTGGCAGGGCTGGGTGCGAAGATTGGAATGGGTGGCCATGGCACCGAACATATCCTGATCCAGCTGATCCGCCTTCATGGAAGAAGTCATAGGCGTAACGATCGTGCCCGGACATACCGCGTTGCAGCGGATTCCCTGCGCCTGGAAGCGAAGCGCCGTATGCTTTGTAACGCCGATGATGGCGGCTTTGGAAGAAACATAGGCCGCTCCGCCGCAGCCTTCATACCCCGCAACGGAGGCTACGTTGACAATGCTGGCGCCGGCGCTCATCCGCTTGCTGGCGGCGCGCATGCAGCGCATGGTCCCCTTTTGATTGGTCTCTACGATGCGGTCCAGATCCTCATCCGAAAAACGGTCGATAGGTTTTAATCCCTCTTCCAGAATCCCCGCGTTGTTCACAAGGATGTCGATCTTGCCGAACCGTTCCATGACGGTCTCCATCAGCCTTTCGGGATCCTCCGGCTTGGAGATATCCGTGGAAACGGCCAGAACGCTGCCGCCCGCCTGCTCGATCTCCTCCGCCACCTGTTTTAAGGCCGCTTCTCTGCGGGCCGTGATGATCACGGACGCGCCTTCTGCCGCAAACAGCTTCGCCGTCGCGGCGCCTACGCCGGAATTCCCCCCGGTAATAACTGCTACTTTCCCTTTTAAACGATCCATACGCTCCTCCTTTACGCCAAAGGCGCCGCGTCCGCGCGGCGTCCGGTGATTCTTTCCCCTTTATTATATCCGGCTTTGAAAAGCTTGTAAACAGATTATTTCTTTTCTTCCGGCACCCAGGCTTTCCCAAATTCCACGTCGGAAAACAGGGCGGTCAGACCGGTGATCTGTTTCAGTCTGAGGATCTCGTCCCGATCCATTCCCAGGTGTTTGGAAATCCAGGCGTCGCTTCTGCCGATCTCATGAAGCTCCCGGATGATATTGCTCATCAGCTCTACGTCGTGAGAGCCCCGGGCGCGATTGTGGCGGATGGTACTGGCCATTCGCTGATCCAGCGGTTTATTGATGACGGAAACCGGAAGCTTTCCCTCCTCCCGTTGATAAATGTCGGGATAGTCCAGCATGACGCGGTAACGGTGAAAGCCGTCCACAATAATATAGGTGTCCTTACGGCTGTTATAATAACAGACAATGGGCATGGTGTAGCCGTCTTCCTTAATGCTGTCGTAAAGCAGCCGCATCTCCGGCGGCGCCACCGCGTTGGGATTATAGCTGTTTGGCTCGATCTTTTCAATCGGCACCCGTTTGATGTTATAGACAGGACTCTGATAACTCATGTTAAAGATTCTCCATTCCCTTGTATTTTTCCCGGATCATTTCCACGCGCTTTTTATCCTCCCGCAAAAGCCCGAATCCCATAAACCGGCAGAGATGATCGTTTTTTAAAATGCAGTAACACATCCGTTTCCAGCTGGGAACGTCCCTGGTGGTTTTAATGTCGTCCGTGTCGTCCGGAATATCCTGCAGAAAAATGACCCTGGATTTTTTATCCAGCGTATAATTGGATACGCCGTTGCGCGCGATCTGATACCCCTTTTCCTCCAGCTCCCGTATGGTCTCTTCGGACAGGCCGCCTCCCGTGTTGTGCCAGAAGTCCATGGAGGTCTGAAATTTTTTAAGATAACTGTCCCGCAGCCGAACGGGTAGTGTATCCAGAAGGAACATGGTATAGGACTTCCAGGTATGCCCTTCCGGCAGCGTGATATTGCGATATCCCATAGCCTTTGTTTTGGCGTAGATCGAAGTAAAATTCGCCCCCTGCACCCGCCCCACCAGCTTGGTCCAGGTCTGGGGTTCCAAAACCCGGTACAGATTCAGCGCCTCCTTTGCGTAATCGTTAAACGGAGAGGCCACCCGCATCTGAGAAGGCTTTAAGCCCGCCTTCTGATACAGATCGTACAGCTTGTTGTAAGGATAATGAAATTTGGCATAGGCCGTCCAGACGTCGGAGGTGGACCAGTCGTACATCGGCGAAGCGGTATATACGCCCTTAAACTGCTCCGAAATCCAGCACTGTCCCTCATACGCGTATTTCTTATTTAAAAATCCGTTGTAGCGCGTCAGCGATTCGTCCGCCCGCATCCCCAGAAGGCAGATGGTTTTGCGGTTCGCATGGATCTGACGGTACCAGCGGCCGAACTGTTTGGCCAAATCCTCCTGCAGCATCTTATATTTATAAAGTGTAAACGGATTTTTGTTCAGGTTTATGACGTAGGGCTTTTGGGGCATTTCCCGTACCCAGATCTCCTTCTTCTTGTCGTCCCAGGGATACCAGTACATTTGATAATTGCTCATGGCGGTGCGCACGGCCATGGGCAGACAGACCCAAAATGGCTCGATCCGGGGCAGATACATTTCAAAAATCTTCTCCACATACTCCGTGGTGAGCTCATACTGGGCCTCAAAATCCTGATGAAAGACGCCGATCCTCTTCCGGATCTTGTTGCGCTGCATATAATCCATGATCAGGTGCAGCAAAAGCCCGCTGTCTTTTCCGCCGCTGAACGAAACATAGATATTGTCGAATTCTCTGAAAATAAAGTCAAACCGGTTCTGCAGCGCCTCGTATACATTGATATCCAGATACTTTTTCTCCAGCTTCATAATGTCCTTCGTTTCCTATTTCCATTTTTTTCTATCTTACTATTTTGTGGGCAAAAGTCAACATTTATTTGTAAAATTTTGTAGAAAAAGCACAAAAAAAGGCACCCGCATCAGCGGATGCCCTTCCGAAAAAGGAAAATACTTACGAGATCAGCAGATACAGCAGCGTCAGGATCAGGCCGATGCAGGCCATAAACAGACCGAAGGAAAGACTTCTGCCGATGATCATGCCGCTTTCGGAAAGATTTTCATAAAGCACGGCGAACCGGTGTTTATAATCCGTTTTCCGATGGAAAATCTTTCCCGCGTCATCCACCGCAGTCCCCAGCGTATCGGTGAGCCAGTTCCCTTCGCTGCGTTCGTGGGGAATCGGGCTGTCCCGGTAAACGGTTCGGCGCAGCAGCACGATGATCCCGTCTGTCAGCCGGTCCAAAACCCGCGCTGCGCTCCCGGCGATCAGGGGCAGCAGCGTACACAGTACCGGACGGTACAAAAGCTCCTCCAGATCCAGCCAGGCCGGCCAGCGGTCCGCGTAGACCCGTCTTTCCCCTTCCTTTTTCATCAGCAGCGTCCTTACAACGCCAAAGTAGAGAAACAGGCCGATGCCCACGGAAATGAGAATCCCCTCCAGATTGGCGAAGGAATAATAAAAGATCTGTTCCTCCACGCCGCTGCTGCCTAAAAAGCCCTCGCCGAACATGGCGAGACGGTCCATGATCAAATGCGGGAACAGGCCCAGCAGGAGAATGGGAAGGGCGGACGCCGCCAGCGCTGCCCTGCTTTTGCGGGTCAGAAAATGCGTTCCCATTTCGTCATATTCCTTTTGCCGCTGCGCGTCGGGATTTTTTTCCACGCAAAGCGCCACATAGAGTTTAAGCATATAGGCCACCGTAAACCCGCCGCCAATCAGAAAGATCCATTCCACCGCGCCCGCCTGAGATTCCGCGATGGCTTCATGGAGCAGGGTCTTGCTGATGTAACCGGAAAACGGAGGGATGCCGCAAATTCCCAGCGCGCCCGTCAGAAATACCGCCTGAAAGAACGGGTTTTTCCTGCCAAACCCCCGCAGCTCGTTCAGATTCAGCCTGTGCGTCTTTTCAAAGACCGCGCCGGCGGCCAGAAAAAGCGTCAGTTTAAAGAGCGAATGGTTGACCATGTGCAGCAGCGTGCCTCTGGCGGCGATCCCGTTTTTTGTCCCCAATAGGACCATCATGCCGATCCCCACCAAAATGAAGCCGATCTGGGAGATGGAAGAACAGGCCAGCGTCCGTTTCAGATCCACGGAAAACAGCGCCAGCACGGCGCCCAGCAGCAGGGTGGCGATTCCGATCAGCAGCAGAAAATTCCCCCATCCCCTATCGTATAACAGCAGGGAGGACGTCACCGCGATCACACCGAACAGCCCGGCCTTGGACAAAACGCCGGACAACAGCGCGGACGCCGGTGCCGGAGACGCCTGATAAGCTCTGGGAAGCCAGATGTGCAGCGGGAACGCTCCCGCCTTGGCGCCAAATCCGAACAACAGACAACCGCCGGCCAAATAGAGCCGCGTCCGGGAGACCGCGCAGCCGTCGGAAACGGACAGGGGCAGCGCGTTGGCCGCCCGGAGCAAAACCACTCTCCGGCTCAGCTCGCTGATATTGAGTGTGCCGAACATATCGTACAGAAGGAACAGTCCCATCAGCATCACAAGGCCGCCGATCACGGCCACCGCCAGGTACGTGCTGCCCGCCCGCAGCGCTGCCTTTGTCTCGTCATGCGCCACCCATACGTAGGAGGTAAAGGACATCACTTCAAAGAAGAGAAAGACCGTATACAGGTCGGCGGATAAAAACACGCCCACCGTAGCCCCCAGCGTGACCAGCCAGAAAAAGGAAAACCGGTTCTGGTGTTTTCCCCCTTCAAAATATTCCCGCATAAACAGCGTGGCGATCAGCCACAAAAAGGCGGTGATCAGGCAATACAGACAACGGAATCCGTCCAGGCACAGGTGGAGCCCCAGCCCAAAACCCGGACACGCCGCGTGCATCTGGCGAAATCCGCCGGCGCGCAGGGCAAAGAAGGTCAGCGTCAGCAAAAGGAATCCCACAAATTCCAGGATCACCGTCAGCTCCGTCGTCAGGATCCTTCCCTTTTCCTCCTTTTTTCCGGTCAGGTAACTCACAAAAGCGCCGGCGAAAGGAAGGAGCAGCAGTAAAAATAAGACATATCGTTCCATACTCAGTACCCTCCGTTGGAAACGTTCGTCAGAAACGAAACGAGTCCGTTTGAGAAAAGACCCATCAGCACCAGGAACAGGGCAAACAAAAACAGCGGCAAAAGCATCATCCAGCCAGGATCCTGATATCCGATGTCCGCCTCCTCTTTTGGCGCTTTTCCAAAAGCCCGGACCACGATGGTCAGCATATAAATCGCCGTCAGCAGGGCGGAAAGCAAAAGAGCGGCAATGCCTGCATAGGCCATGGGATTTTCACTCATGACCGCCGCGTTGGCCAGATACCATTTGCTGATAAAGCCGCACAGCCCCGGCACCCCCATCAGCGCCAGCGACGACAGGGTAAAAATGCCAAATACCGCCGGCATCCTTCTGCCCAGACCGTCCAGTTCATGCACGTACTCTTTTCCCGTCTGGCAGATGACCGCACCCGCGCAGAAGAAGGAACAGATTTTCATTACCGCGTGAAAGACCATGTGCAGCAGCGCCCCCAAGAGCCCCAGCGGCGTCATGATCGTCACGCCAAAAAGGATATAGGAGAGGTTGCTGATGGTGGAATAGGCCAGACGGCGCTTGAAATGCGTTTCCTTTACCGCCCGGCTGCAGCCGTAGACAATGGTAAAGATCGTCACCGCCATGACCACGTTCTGCGCCCAGCTGCCCGCCAGAAATTCCGTGCCGAAGCTGTAATAGGTCAGCCGGATGATGGCGAACGCCCCGGCCTTTACCACCGCCACCGCATGCAGCAGCGCCGTCACCGGCGTAGGGGCCACGCCCGCCTGCGGCAGCCAGGAGTTAAACGGGCAGACGGCCGCTTTGACGCCGAATCCGAAAAAGGCCAGCACATAGACGAACAAAAGCGTATTGCCGTTTTGGGATATGGCCTCCGGATCCAGCACGCCGCCATAGGTGAAATTCAGCGTCGTGCCGTAAATCATCAGAAAAACAAGACCGATAAAGGCAAACGCCGCGCCGCCCAGGGAATAATACAGATATTTTCTGGACGCCAGAACCGCCTCCCTCGTCAGCGTATGCAGCACCAGCGGCACCGTAACCAAAGTCAGCAGTTCGTAAAAGAAGTACATGGTCAGCATATCCTCCGCAAAGGAAATGCCCAGGGTCACGCCGTAGGTCACCGTAAAGAATGTGAAGAAAAACTTTTCACGCCCTTCCTTTTTCATATATTCGAAGGCATAGAGGGTCGCCAGCGGCCAAAGGACGCTGATCAGGCCCGAAAAAACCATCCCGCAGCCGTCCAGCCGCAGAGAAAGCGTAAGATTATTGACAAACTTCACCACCGGAAACGCTTCCGTCGGCCGTTTGAGCAAAATACTCCACACCAGCAGACTGGTCGCCATCACCACCGTCTCCAGATAGACCATCAAGGAAAGCCGTCTCCGAAACGGGAGGACCAGAACCAGGACGCCGCCCAGGATGGGGAGCAAAACCGCAAGCAACATCATCACAGGATTCATACTGTCACCGCCTCCTATATCAGCTGACCGGCAATCGCCGAAAATTTCTGAATCAGTCCGCCCGGGAACAGCCCTGCAAGCAGGGAAAACGCCGCCAGAAGAAGTAAAACCGCAAGCATCCCCCTGGGCGCCTCTTTTCCTTCCCGCTGTTTTTCCAAAAACGTATCCCCGGGGAAAAATCCCCGGATTGTGACAGGCAGCAGATAGCCCGCCGTCAGCAGCGCACTCACAAGCAGCACCACCGGACCCAGCCAGGCAAACACCGGAAGCTTCGTATGCAGCGCGCCGATACAAAGATTCCATTTACTCAAAAAGCCCGCGGTGGGCGGAATCCCGATCAAAGACAGGGAACCGATCGTATAGCACCAGAGCGTGACCGGCATCCGTTTTCCGATTCCGGTCAGCTCGCCGATCCTGCCTTTTCCGGTTTGCGTAAGAATCGCCCCGGCGCACAAAAACAGGCCGGCTTTGATAAAGGCGTGAAACGCCGTGTGCAGCAGCGCGCCCGTCAGTCCCGTCGCATCCAGCAAAAACAGGCCAAACAGGATGTAGGAGACCTGACTCACCGTGGAATAGGCCAGTCTTTTTTTCAGTCCCTCCTCCAGATAAGCCAGCATGGATCCCATAAATACCGTGACCAGGCTAAGAAGGAGCATCGTGGTCTGCACCCAGGTCCCCCGCAGGAAATCCGCCCCGAAGATATAAAACACGACCCGGATCATTCCCAGGACGCCGGCCTTTACGATGAGGCCGGACAAAACGGCGGAAGCCGGCGCCGGCGCCACCGGATGCGCCACCGGCAGCCAGCTGTGAAACGGGAACATCCCCGCCTTTACGGAAAAACCGAGCAGCATGGAAAACGCGGCGATCAGCAGCAGGGATTCGTTCCCCGACACCAGACTGACGTCCAGAACTCCCCGCGGCGTAAAGGTGAGGGTATTGCTGAAACGATAGACAAAATACAGGCCAAACAGCACCATATAGGCGCCCCCGAGAGAAAAGAACAGGTATTTTAAGCCCGCCATGATCGCCTCCCGGGTCCCTTCGTGCATCACCAGCGGCAGCGTCAGCAGCGTCAGCATTTCATAGAACAGGTAAAACGTGATCAGGTTGCCCGACAGCGACAGCGCGTTCATGACGCCGTAGCCGATCAGATAAAATCCGAAAAACCTTTTGTTGTTCTCGTATTGCTTCAGATAGGAAAAGGAGAAAAACCCGGCCAGCACCCAAACCAGGCCGACCACGGCCAAAAACAGCCTTCCCATATCGTCCAGCCGAAAATATACCGGAAGCCTGTCGGTCAGATGAAACAGGGTAAAAGAAACATCCGGCCCGGGCAAAAGCCATACCGCAAACAGAGCGCCCAGCAAAAGCGCGCACCCCGTATATCCGCACAGCACGCCTCTTTTGACAGACTTTCTGATACAAAACATCCCTGCGCCCGAAAGAATCGGGAGCAAAACAGGAAAGAGCAAAACCATCGAATCCTTCATCGTCACACCTCTTATCCGAACATGGAAAGGCCCGTCCTGATCCAGTTCTGAATGGGCAGGGAGAACATCCCCAGGGCCACGTTCAACACAATAAAGCAGACCAGCGTCGCCGCGTACAGTTTTTCATCCCTGACGGTGATCGTTTCAAAATCCGGCCTTTTTTCCGGCACATAAATGCGAATGACCGTTTTCATAAAGTAAATCGCATTGAGTATCGTGGAAAGGGCCAGCACAATCAGCGCGGGAAACATTTTGATGGAATGGCCAAAAGACGCCTCCATGAACAAAAGCTTGCTGACAAAGCCGGAGAACATCGGAACGCCCACCATGGAAAGGCTTCCCACGGTGAAGGCCACGCCCGCCAGCTTATTGCGGTATCCGGCCCCCGTCAGGTCGATAAATTTCCGGCTGCCGCCGGACACGTCCGTCAGGCCGATGGCCGAAACAAACAGCAGCGATTTGGTGGCCGCATGTGAAAGAATATGGTAAACGCTGGCCGCAATGCCGGCCTGCGTGCCCAGTCCGAATCCCATATAGATATAGCCGATCTGCGCCACGCTGGAAAAGGCGATCATCCGGCGGATATCGTTTTCCCGGATGGCGCTCACCGATCCGAACACCATTCCCATCAGCCCAAAGACGAACAATACGTGGATCACCTTGCTCTCCCGGATGATGTCAAAGCCGATGACCCGGTAAAAGATCTTAATCAGCAGGAAGATATATCCTTTGGACACCAGACTGGAGAGCATGGCGGCGGAAGAAACCGTGGAATATCCGTATGCGTCCGGCAGCCAGGTGTGAAACGGAAACAGCGCGCTCTTAATGGCAAGCCCGGCGCTGATCAGGCCGATGGTGGTCATCAGCGGCACCGTGTAGGTCCCCTGCGCGATCAGCTCCGCCACGCTTTCCTTTATGTTGGACATTAACAGATGACCCGTAAGATCATACAGCGTACAAAGACCCAGAAGAAAAAGGCCGGATCCCAAAAGGCTCATGATCATATAACGGACCGCCGCTTCGATGGTACGCCCGTTCTGCCGGATCATAATCAGCCCGCAGGCCGCGATGGTGTTGATTTCCACAAATACGTACGCGGTGAACAGGTCATTGGTATACACCAGCGCCAGCAGGGAGCTGAGCAAAAGATCCACCAGGATATAATACAGATTGTGTTTGCTGTATTCCACCTCTCCCAACAGCTTCTTTTCTCCGCCCAGCATGGAAAGCAGCATGATGATGCAGAAAAACAGGGCCATTCCCGCTTCCAGCGTCCCCGCCCGAATCTCGTTGCCCCAGGGCGCCGGAAAGTGCCCCATCCAATAGACGAAGGGTTCTCCCGTCTTGGTCAGGTACCCAAGCAGGCACGCGGACATCGCGCCCACCGTAACGATCAGACAGGTGTTGACCCATTTGGCGGCTCTGGCGGGCAGCACGGAGCTGATAATCCCAGAAAACATGGAGAGAATGATGGAAAAGAACGGAAAGTTCTGTACAAAATCCATTATAATCCCTCCTTTTTCAGACGCAGGGAGATTTCATCCAGATCCAGCGTATGATATCTGCGATACAGGCGCATGGTCAGAGAAAGCATGATCGCCGTAACGGAAACCGATACCACGATCCCCGTCAGCACCAGGCCGCTGGGGACGGGATTGATATAGGCCGCCGCATCCTGTACGCCGTTTGTTACAATGGGCGCCGCCCGGCCCGCAATATAGCCTTTTTCCGCCAGATACAGATAGACCGCCGTGTCCATGATATTCAGGCCGATGATCTTTTTGATCAGGTTCTTTTGCAGCAAAAGATTGGAAAATCCGATCCCGAACAAAATGATCGCCACCGCTTCTCCATAATTCGTAAACAGATTCGGTCCCAACATTTAAAAGCCCCCTTTACGAAACAGCGCGTAAAACGTGTACATGGTACAGGCCACTACCAGGCCCACGCAGATGTTCAGCGGCAGGATCAGGCCGCTGGAAAGAATCGCCCCCGGCGTTCCCAGCGGAATCCCGCTCTCCAGATGATTGGCGCCGGTAAAAAAGGAATAACTTTTTGCCAGGCAGTAAAAGGTAAGGGCGAAAAAACACACCCACTTATATGTCTTTTCCGTAAAAAACCGTTCCGTCTTTTCAAACCCGAAGGCGTTGAGATAAAGGATCAGTCCCGCGCCGATGACGGCGCCGCCGGAAAACCCGCCGCCCGGCGACAAATGTCCGTTTAAGATCACATAGATGCCGAAAATGATGATAATGGGCACCAAAAACCCGGCGACCATCTGCAGGATCACGTCGTTCTTGGGCTCATAAATGCGGTCGTGGGCCTGGGCCACCGTCAATTCATCCGCCGGCTTGGTATAGACCGGCACGCCCTTTTTGGCCGGCGCCTTCTTTTCCTTGTCCAGCCGCATGAGGATCAGCACCGTCACCGTGGCGATAAACAAAACGTTGGATTCCCCGAAGGTATCGAAGGCACGATAGTCCAGAATCATGCCCGTAACAATATTGACGGCCCCCGTTTCCTGCAGCCCGCTTTCGATGTAGCGGGCGGAAACCTCGTTGTTGACGGGATTGGAGGCCTGGCCGTACCGGGGCAGCCAGGAAACGTTTACCAGCAAAATCCCGATCAGGATCAGACAAAACAGGACGGCCGCGATCCGATACAGCTTCTGAAAAATTTTTAAGGTTGCGTTATCCTCCGCGTCATAGATCCGATCCCGCATCATCGAATCCCGGAACGCTTCCCGAAGATCCGACGGCTTGTTTTCGTATTTTGGCTGGGGCCGCATTTCCACCTTCCCCAGATAGGGATCCTTTTCTCCGTAGAACCAACGGAAAAACGCGTTATTTTTTCTCTTCATCCTTCTCTTCCTCTCCTACCATCGCGTGAATCTTCTTGAGCGTCACAAAAAACAGCACGCTGGTGACGCCGGCTCCTACCGCCGCCTCCGTGATCGCCAGATCCGGAGACTCCAGCAACATCCAGATAATAGACATGATCAGGCTGTAGGACATGAAGATCAGGATGGAATTCAAAAGCTTTTTGGAAAAGGTGACCGATATGGCGCATATCACCAGAAAGCCCATCAGGATATATGTGAAAACATTCATCGTCTCTTACCTCCCGCGCGTTTGCTATTTCCTGATCTCGCAGTATGTTTCCAGCTCCTCGTCCGTGGTCACCTCCAACCGGGCAATCAGATGAGAGGCGACGGGAGAAGCAAACCACAAAAACAAAATCACAAGAAACATTTTAAGGCTGGTAAAATTCAGCCCCGAAAAAATGATCAGCCCGATCAGGGAAATGCCGATTCCCAGCGTATCCCCCATCGCGGCGGCATGCATCCGGTTTAAGACAAAACGGAACCGATAGGAGCCGAACACTTCCAGCGCAAAGGTGCATAATCCGATGAGCAGCACCACGGCGCCCACCACAAAACGAATCCATTCAATCGCCATCTTTTTGTTCCTCCTTCTTTTTTTCCTCCTGCTTTTCCCGGTAAACGCCCATATAAACCTTGGTCAAAACCACCACCGACAAAAAACTGATCATGGCGTAAATCAGGCAGATATCCACCAGATAGCCCTCTTGCAGCAACAGCGCCAGGATCGCGATAATGACCATTACCATGGTGCCGATCATGTTGACCGCAACGATCCGGTCCGCCACCCGGGGGCCCTTTACCGCCCGCAGGAGACAAAGAAGCGTCATGACTGCCAGAAAAATGAGCGCTGCCGTAAACAGCAGCTGATATGCGTTTTGCAATCCCGCATCCGTCATTTTGGATCCCTTCCTTCTATTTTTAATAGCAGTCTCTCAAAGGAGCTGTTTTCCAAGCCTTCCGACATGGATTCATCCAGACAATGTACCGTCAGCTCGTCGTCCTTTAACGAAACGGTGATGGTGCCGGGCGTCAGGGTAATGGAATTGGCCAGCAGCACCCGGACGAGCTTTCCCTGCAGCCGGGTCCTGAAACGGACCAGCACCGGATGGGGCTCCTTCTCATAGGAAACCATGGTCCGGATGGTGGCCACATTGGCTTTGATGATCTCGGAAAGCAGCAGGAAAAGATATTGCACAATCAGGCCGCTCTTTTTCAAAAGCCAGAGATCCTTTTTGGGGCTCCATCCCATATACTTGCAGCTAAACGCGTATACCGCCGCCGCCACGACCAGCCCAAACAGCACCACCTCCGTGGTGATCTGTCCGTTAAAAATCACCCATATTACAAAAAACAGTATAAACATAGCCCGTCCTTTCGCCTCATCTGTAGATGATATATTTGCAGATCGGATTTCCTTTTTTCACAAATTTTTCTTCATACTCCGTCATGACATTGCCCTCGCGCATCTTCTCATCGCGATGCAGATCGTAAGTACACGCCTCCAGCTTCCAGCCCGCCGTCTCCAGCTGCTGAAGCGCGAAATCAAACAGCGCCCGGTTATCCGTTTTAAATTCTATCCGGCCGCCCGCCTTAAGCACCCGGTCGTAGCGGGAAAGAAACGCGGCGGACGGCAGACGGCGCTTCGCGTGTCTGTCCTTTGGCCAGGGATCCGAAAAGTTCAGATAAATCCGGTCCAGCTCCCCTGTCCGAAACACCGTTTCGATCTCCTCCGCCTCCATGCAGAGAAATCGGACGTTGGCAAGCGGCTCCTCTTCCATTTTCTGCACGGCCCGTAACAGGACACTGGAATATCTCTCGATCCCGATATAATTGACCTGCGGATGCCGGCGCGCCATTTCCATCAGGAATTTTCCTTTTCCCATCCCGATCTCGGCGGCCAGGGGATTTTCATTTCCGAAGATTTCTCTCCAGCGCCCCCTGCACGCGGAAGGGTCCTGCATCACAAAAACACTGTTTTCTATGATTTCCCGGGCTCCGGCGATGTTTCTCAGTCTCATGAATCCCCTCTCTCCTTTTTCCATCCGACTATTATACACCTTTTTTAAAAAAAATAAAGTCTAAAGAAATTATAAATTTTCGGACGCATACTTATTTTTTGCGGCAAGATGGTGTAAGATAGAAGTGCAATTTTGGCAAACTGGGACAAAGGCAGGATTCTACCATGAATTTTACACAAAGGAACCGTTTTTTTTCTTTCTCCGTCACGCTCCTATGCTCCCTGACGCTCTTTTTGACCGATTCTCTTTTTGCGGCTGCCGGCGTCGTGGATTATCAGGCGCTGGCGGAGGAATATAAACAGATGCCTGTGGAGACCAATCAGATTTCCGGCTGGCCCCAGGGTCCCGCCGTCAGCGCCAAATCCGCCATTCTCATGGACGCGGACTCTGGCGCCATCCTCTATGCCAAAAACATCCACGAGCACCTGTATCCGGCCAGCACCACCAAGATCCTGACCGCCTATCTTGCGCGTCAGTACAGCGACATGGATGAGATGGTGGAATATTCCGAAGAGGCGGTCAACAGCATCGTCTGGTGGGACGACTCCAACATCGGCATAAGGGCCGGCGAGTCCATCACCATGGAACAGTCCCTCTACGGACTTTTGGTGGGTTCGGGCAACGAATGTGCCAATGCCATCGGCGAACATATCAGCAGCAGCATCGACGGCTTTGTGGACCTGATGAATGAAACGGCGGCCAAGCTTGGCTGCGTGGATTCCCATTTTGTCACCACCAACGGCAAACACGATGAAAACCATTATACCTCCGCTTACGATTTGGCTACCATCGGCCGCGCCTTTTTTGCGGACGAGCTTTTGTGCCGGATGTCGAGCACCCCGGACTATGTGATCCCCCAAAGCGACACCCTGTCCCGGGAGCTGATCCCGTTTACCAAAAACAAGCTTTTGCCCGGTAAGCAGTACGCTTACGAATATCTGGTGGGCAGCAAGACCGGATATACCGATGTGGCGAGACAGAATCTGGTCTCCTGCGCCCAGAAGGACGGTATGAAGCTGATCTGCGTGGTCATGAGTGAGGAATCCCCCACCCAGTTTACCGATACCATCGACCTGTTCAATTACGGATTCAACAGCTTTGTGTCCCTTCCTGTGGCCGATTATGATACCACCTACAGCGTAAAGGGCAACCAGTCCTTCCTGGCGGAAAATCCCATTTTCGGCGACAACGCCCCGATTCTTGCCATGGCCGCAGATTCCCGGGTCATCATCCCTGCGGACGCCTCCTTTGAGGATCTGGATTCCCAGCTGGATTACGACAGCGCAGCAGACGGCCAAATTGCCGTGGTCCGTTATTCCTATCTGGGACAGTTTGTGGGAAGCGCCCCCATCTGTTTTCAGGAATCGGATTCCTCCTTCGATTTTAATGCCGTTCCCGTTTCTACCGAAACGACGGCCACAGAAAAAGAGGAGGAAGATGCGGCATCTTCCTCCCGGGATGGGCGTGTGGTATTTCTCAATGTGAAAAAAATACTGGCCATAACCGGCGTGGCCGCCGCGGTCCTCATCCTGCTTTTGATCCTCAGACAGGCGTTTTACGACCGCAGGATGTTAAAGAGAAGGCGCGCCATTATGCGGCGTCACCGGGAAAAAAAGGACGAGATCGTACATTTCGATAAATACACCACGCCCTATGAATGACGGCGGCGGCTTTTATGCGCCTGCCCGGCGTGCTCCTTGCGCGCCAGAAGCTCCTGCGCCTCCTGCTGCGTAATGAATTTTGACGTCTTTACCGCGTATACCCTGTCGTCGTCGGTTTTGCGGACCCGGATTTTTCCCTTCATAAAGCCGTGCTTATCGCAATAGGAAACGCTGTAATAATGTTTCCCGTTGGGGGTAAACCAACGGATCTTGCGCCGCAGGTTCCGATGGCACAGATAGCATCTTGTGGATGTCACTTCCCGGTCCGCCATCAGTTCTTCCTTCCGGGAAAACGGCCGGGAAATATATTTCGCATAATTGTCAAACACCACATGGACTTCGCTTTTATGATCCCAGGGCAGCTGAAACGTGTCATAGGAGACCCGCTGCAGCGCGATGGGATCTTTTATGTTCCGAAGGATCTGCGCCGTATAAATCGCGTCTCCCATGGCCCGATGAAACTGCTTTTCCTTTTCCAGGTTCAGAAAATCCACCGCATATTCCAGATTTCTCCGGATTCTGCCGTCTTCAAAGGCGATACTGAACAGCTTTTGGACGTCGTAGTAGCGAAGCGGCCCTTTTCCCAGCGCATCCATCCCGAAAAACCGCATGTTGCGCTGTAATTCCGTCAGATCCATGGGCCCCCAGGTGGCGAACAGATAGGGTTGGGCAGACGTTCCCCTGCACCACTGCAGAAAATCCCCGGCAACCTCCGGGAACGTGCGGCACTGCTGCAGCTGGTCCATATGGATGTGGATCAGACGCTCCGTGATCTTGTGCATCTCCTCATATACCTGAGGACGGATCAGTTCGTGAAACCGGTCCGTGATCTCCATCCGGCTGTTTAGTTTGACGGCCCCGATCTCGATGATTTCAAAGGTCAGCATCCGACACCGTTCATCCGCGCTGTCCGCCGCCTGATTCCACTCAAGATCCAATACGATATAATTCATGCTCCATCCGTCCTTCTGACCCGGTACAGATAGGCCCGTCCCCGTTTTCCCACCTGTTCGATGACCTCCAGATAATTCAGAATATGCAGCACGATCCCGGCAAGCTCCTTTCGGATATGCGCCGCCTTTCCAAACTGCGCCGCGTCAAAGGGCTCCAAAATGGCATCGGGAATGAGGCAAAGATAATCCTCGGGGCAGGAAAATACATATTCTTCTTCCAGGGAGACCGGGATCCTGTCAAACCGGGTGGATCCTTTTTTCTTATCCCGGCTCCAGCCGTTTAAGAGCCTGTATTCTTCCAGATTCAAAAGCGGCAGCCGAATCCGGAGGTTGGGATCCTTTAAATACATTTTGATTTTATACAGCTCCGGAAAGACCAGATAGGGACTTCCTTTTGCCGGCGATTTTCTGCCCGGCGAAATCTCCCCGCTCTCTTCATCGATCCAAAACAGCATCTTTTCCTTTGGAATGGGATAGATGATCGTCACCGGATAACGGGGCAGAAACCGGTCCAACTTCCCGCGCATACGATGAAATCCCCGGGTCTGGATCTCCAGAATCTCCGTGCCGGTATAAATATCCGCCACGCAGTTTTCGATGGGGATCTCCTGCATGCGTTCGTCCGGGGCGTAATAGTTTTTGAGCACCGCATGGACGGTTTTTTCGGACAGGGTGCCGATCCCGCCGGGTTTTCGTTCTTTTCCGATCACTTTCTCTTTTGCCGCTTCAAACCGCTGTCTTTCTTCCGGCGTCATGCTGTATCCTTCCGCCCTGTTTGATCCGCCGGGAAATTCCTCATTTTTCCAGAAGCTGATCCAGATAGTACATGATCCGCTCAAAGTGTTTTCGTTTCCTTTGCGGCAGGGCATTGTAAAAATCTAAGATGGGGTTGAGCCCGATATCCTTTCCCGTAAGGACATAGGTATGATCCAGAGAAAAACGCTCGCAGATGATCATCAGCATATCGAGAGACATAGAGCCACGCCCGCGTTCAATATTTTTATAATGCGTCATGGAAATCTCCAGGATCTCCGCCGCATTTTCCTGCGTCAGCCCCATGGATTCCCTCTTGTTTCGGATTCTCTGCCCGATCTCCACCATCTGATTATGCGTCAACTCTATTCATCCTCTCTTTTGGTCCGGTAAGTTTATCATACTATCAGAAAGGATTTGTTTAGAGCATCAATATGATACTATTTTTATAAATAATAATAGCTGATAGTTATTATTCTGTAAACGAATTGTGTTTCTTCTATTCTCTTTGGGGCGAACCCTCCCGGATCAGGCGGGAAAAAGGGTTTTGATTTCCCGGGTCACAATCCGCTCCGTCAGCGCCTCCATGTGTAACAGAAACGTCTCCCTTGTCTCTTCCGTTACCAGATAGACACTGTCCTCCCTGGCCGCTTCCTCCGCCATCCGCTGATTGATCTTCTGGCTGAAATGAATGGGGTCCATATAAAGGTCCAGATTCAGAAGGATCGTTTCCTCTCCCTGAAAATCAAAGATCTTCACATTTTCATATCCCGCCAGCCGCTCCATAAGGCGCCGCCTCGCATAGAGATATTCCTGCAGCTGCCCGTTTCGGTAAGCGTTGTCCCACCAAAGCATCGAATACGGCGGGAGCAGGAAGGAAAAGTCCGTTTCGGGATGCGCTGTAATCAGACGGACAAGAAGATCCAGATTGGCGTCGATTTTGGGCTCGTAAACGGAGGCGGGAAGCGGTGCGGAGACCGTTTCCCTTCTGTCGTAATGGGAAAGTGCCTCTTGTTTGGAAAAGGTCTTATCCTCCCACCAGTTATAGGAGGTTCCCTCATCATAGCCGCCCGCCAGGTTCATGGCCAGCAGGTACGGAATATCCTTAAAAATCACATCCTTGTTCCAAAGATATTTTCCGTCGTTAACGGGATTTTTATCATAAAGATACAGGGGCATGTCGTCGTTGACAAAGTTGGTGTCCGCATCCGCGTCCAGAGCGAACAGATCCAGACTGTAAAAAACATGTTTCAGCTCGTGGGTATCAAACGCCTCCTGCAGATAATAACACAGATCCGCGGTGGTGCCGGAGCTTTTGATGGCCTTGATTGTCCTTGCGCCAAACGGCCGGTCGAACCAGCGGTTGTTATAATTTTCCGCCGTGGAGGAGCCGCACAGCACACTGTCATAATCAAAGGTGCGGATCGTCCCGATACATTGATATTCGGATTTCGTCACCACGGCCTTCAGTCCGGGAAGCGGCCCGTGATAATGATAAAAGGGATCCAGAAGGACCACCAGCCCCCCGGCAGCCAGAAGAAGCGCCGCGGACACCAGAAAAAATTGTTTTAACGCTTTCATAGGCTCTCCTAAAAATCAAAGTAAAGGAAGGTGCTCACCCCTGTCAGGGAAAGGACAGACCAGACGAAAAGCACCGCCAGCAAAACCGCGTGCCCTTTCTTTTTTCCCGCTGTTCCCTTTTTGGGACGGATGCCCGGCCCGATCAGAAAGATAAGGCAAAGGGACACAAAAAGCAGAAGAAGGAAAAGGGAAAGGATTGAAAGGACCCCCGGCGCTTTCATGGACAGCGCCTTGGTCACCACGTAAATCTCTGAAAGATCCAGGGCTTTTGCAATTTCCAGCAAAAATCCGTTCCAGCGAAAGGAAAAGATCTTTCCGATTACCAAAAATCCTTCCGATATGCTGGACGCGCGGAAAAACACAAAGGCCAGGCAGACGTAGGAAAACGTCAGCACTTTTCGTACGCTTTCCTTAAAAGAAGACGTCAGATCCGACGCTGCCACGCCGATTCCGTGCAAAAATCCCCAGAACACAAAGGTCCAGTCGGCCCCGTGCCACAGCCCGGACAGTAAAAAAACGATCATCGTATTGCAGATCGTGCGCAATTTTCCCTTCCGGCTGCCTCCCAGGGGAATATAAACGTATTTGGTAAAAAACCGGCCCAGGGTGATGTGCCATCTGCGCCAGAATTCCCGCACCGACAGGGAGCGAAACGGGGCGTCAAAGTTTTCGGGAATTTCAATTCCCACCATTTTCCCAAGCCCTACGGCCATATCGCAGTAACCGCTGAAATCAAAGTACAGCTCCAGCAAATAGCCCACGGCCAGAAAAAGGGCGCTGGCGCTGTCCAGTCGCTCGACCTGATC
Organism: uncultured Eisenbergiella sp.; assembly: GCA_947626995.1. Lineage (GTDB taxonomy): Bacteria > Bacillota > Clostridia > Lachnospirales > Lachnospiraceae > Gallintestinimicrobium. Next base: position 24,755 of record CANQUI010000025.1, read on the forward strand.
GTAGCCAAAGCCCACCGCTTTTGCCAGCGTATCCGCCAGCAGCGCCTTTTTGGAAAGCCCGATGACAAAACGGCTGATCCCCGCATAAAACCGGTCGGGATCAAACCGTCTTCTTTCTTTTTCATGAAGCTGCGGGATCAGTTCCTCATGAACCAGAATCGGCCCCTGCAAAATTTGGGGAAAGTAGACGATAAAGAACAGATAGTCCAAAAAAGAACAAAGGCCTGCCTTCCCTTTGTAGCAGTCGATCAGGTAGGAAAGCTGTTGAAACGTATAAAAACTGATTCCCACAGGAAGAAGAATCCGCAGCATGGGAAGCTGGGTATGAAACACGGCGTTTATGTTTTCCAGAAAAAAGCCGGTATATTTAAAATATCCCAGCGCGCCCAGATGAAACAGGCACCCCGCATAAAAAACCGCTTTTCTTTTTTTCTCCGACGTCGTTTGGAGAACCAGACGGCAAAAGACATAGCCGGCCAGACAGCTGACCAGCATCGTCCAGAGAAACTGCAGGTTTAAATACGCATAAAACCACAGGGACATCCCTGTGAGATATCCCTGTGCCAGCCGATCATGCTTTTTATAATTGAGATAATACCATCCCGCCAGCGTAAACGGCAGAAAAACAAACAGAAAGATCTGGGAATTAAACAGCATTTTCTTCTTCTTCCTCGTCCAGTTCCCGGCTGCCGTCGGATATCTTTTCGCGGACCTTGGCGATTTTTGCCACCAAAACGCCCTTTTCCAGGTCGATGAGCTTGACGCCGGAGGTGATGCGTCCCAGGATGGAGACGTCCTTCATGGGAATCTGAATGATAATGCCTTCCGTGGTAATCATCATAATTTCGTGATCCTCGTTCACTCCCTTCACGCCTACCACATATCCGGTCTTGTCCGTGATCTTATAGCATTTCACGCCTTTACCGCCGCGGTACTGCAAATGGAATTCCTCCAGCTTCGTTCTCTTTCCCATTCCATTTTCGGAAGCGATCAGCAGCGCTTCTCCCTGGTGATCCAGCTGCATCCCCACGACTTCGTCCCCGTCCTGCAATGTCATGCCGATCACGCCCATGGAGGCCCTTCCCGTATTTCTTACGTCCGTTTCCTTAAAGCGGATACACATGCCGTATTTTGTGACAAGGAAAATTTCGCTGTTTTGATCCGTGGTCTTGACCTCGATCAGTTCATCGTTTTCCCTGAGGTTGATGGCCACAAGTCCTTTTTTGCGAACGTTATAGTATTCCAGAATGGACGTTTTCTTTACAATCCCTTTCTTTGTTACCATAAACAGATTCTTGCTCTCCGCATACTCGCTGACGGGAATGATGGCGGAGATTTTTTCTTCGGGAGCAAGCTGCAAAAGATTGACGATGGCGATTCCTCTGGCCGTGCGGCCCGCTTCGGGAATCTCGTAGGCCCTCAGCCGATAGACCCGGCCGAAATTGGTAAAGAACATCACATCATTGTGGGTGCTGGTCATCAGAAGATCCTCGATAAAATCATCCTCGATGGTGTGCATCCCCTTGATGCCCTTTCCGCCTCTGTGCTGGGATTTGAAATTATCCACCGTCATCCGCTTGATATAGCCCAGATTGGTCATGGTAATGACCGTATTTTCCACAGAGATCATATCCTCCATGGAAATGTCGGACGCGTCGAATCCGATCTGGCTTCTTCTTTCATCCCCGTATTTTTCTTTTATGATCAGGATTTCCTCCCGAATGACGGAAAGCAGCTTCTTTTCGTCCGCAAGGATTCCCTTTAATTCTTCGATCCGAACCAGCAGTTCCTGATGCTCTGCCTCCAGTTTTTCCCGTTCCAGACCGGTCAGCGCCCGCAGCCTCATGTCAATGATCGCCTGCGCCTGAACGTCCGTCAGGCCGAATCTTTCCATCAGGCGATCCTTGGAAATCTGCGGTGTCTGGCTGCTGCGGATGATTTGGATCACTTCGTCGATATGATCCTGGGCGATCAGCAGACCCTGCAGGATGTGATCCCTTTCTTCCGCCTTATTGAGCTCGTATTTCGTCCTTCTGGTTACCACATCCTCCTGATGGCGGATGTAGTATTTGAGCATATCAAGCAGACTTAAGATCTTTGGCTCATTGTTTACCAAAGCGAGCATGATGACACCGAAGGTATCCTGCATCTGGGTATGTTTATACAACTGATTTAAAATTACGTTCGCATTGGCGTCCCGGCGCAGCTCGATCACCACCCGGGTGCCTTCCCGGTTGGACTCGTCCCGCAGATCCGTAATGCCGTCGATCTTTTTTTCTTTGTGAAGGTCCGCTATCTTTTCGATCAGCTTTGCCTTATTGACCATGTAGGGAAGCTGGGTGACAACGATCTGGCTCTTTCCGTTTGCCAGCGTTTCAATATCCGTTACGGCCCGCACCCGGATCTTTCCCCGGCCGGTGCGATAGGCCTCTTCCACTCCCTTTGTGCCCAGAATGATGCCGCCGGTGGGAAAATCGGGAGCTTTTATAATATCCATCACTTCCTCTATCCGGGTATCCCGATCTTCCAGAATCCGGTTGTCCACGATCTTTACCACCGCGTCCACCACCTCGCAAAGATTGTGGGGAGGGATATTCGTGGCCATACCCACCGCAATGCCGGAGGTTCCGTTGACCAAAAGATTCGGATAACGGGAAGGCAGAACCGTGGGTTCTTTTTCGGTCTCGTCAAAATTCGGTTCAAAGTCTACGGTATTTTTATTGATGTCGGCCAGCATTTCCATGGAAATTTTGGAAAGCCTTGCCTCCGTATACCGCATTGCCGCGGGGCCGTCGCCGTCCTCGGATCCGAAATTTCCGTGACCGTCCACCAGAGGATAACGGGTGTTCCATTCCTGCGCCATGTTGACCAAAGCGCCGTAAATGGAACTGTCTCCGTGCGGATGATATTTTCCCATCGTATCCCCGACGATACGGGCGCACTTTCGATGCGGCTTATCGGGGCCGTTGTTCAACTCGATCATGGAGTAGAGCACGCGCCTTTGCACCGGCTTCAGGCCGTCCCTGACATCCGGAAGCGCCCGGGCGGCGATGACGCTCATGGCATAATCGATGTAGGAATCCTCCATTTTTTTCTTTAAATCGACTTCCTCTATCTTATCAAAAATATGCTCGTCCATTTTCCTCTCCGTCTATCCCGTCTTCAGATATCTAAATTTTTCACAAATCTGGCGTTTTCCTCGATGAACTTTCGGCGCGGCTCCACCTGATCTCCCATGAGGGTCGTAAAGGTAAGATCCACTTCCGATTCCGTTTCCTCGTCCATGGTCACCTTCATCAGAATCCGGCGGCTGGGATCCATTGTGGTTTCCCAAAGCTGTTCGGCGTCCATTTCTCCAAGCCCTTTATAACGCTGAATCTTATTGTTCTGATCTCTTCCCACCTCTTCCAGAATGGCGGAAAGCTCTTCATCGCTGTACGCGTACCATATTTTTTTATTTTTTTCCAGCTTATACAGAGGGGGCTTTGCCAGGTAAACATATCCCTGTTTGATCAGTTCCGGCATAAAACGGTAAATGAAGGTCAGCATCAGCGTGGCGATATGCGCGCCGTCCACATCCGCATCGGTCATGATTACGATTTTATGATACCGAAGCTTAGTGATGTCAAAATCCTCATGGATTCCCGTTCCAAAGGCGGTAATCATGGCCTTGATCTCCGCGTTTGAAAATATTTTATCCAGACGGGCCTTTTCCACGTTCAAAATCTTACCGCGCAGCGGCAGGATCGCCTGAGTCGCCCGGCTTCTGGCCTTTTTGGCGCTTCCTCCTGCGGAATCTCCCTCCACGATATAAATCTCGCAGTTTTTGGGATCCTTATCGGAACAGTCCGCAAGCTTTCCGGGAAGCGCAGAGCCCTCCAGAGCGGTTTTTCTTCTGGTCAGTTCCCGGGCCTTGCGGGCCGCTTCTCTGGCTCTCTGGGCCAGAATGGATTTTTCCAGAATCGTCTTGGCAATGGCAGGGTTCTGTTCCAGAAAATAGGTGAGCTGTTCGCTGACAATGCTGTCCACAGCCCCTCTGGCCTCCGAATTTCCCAGCTTCTGCTTGGTCTGTCCTTCAAACTGGGGATCCTCTATCTTTACGCTGATGATCGCGGTAAGTCCCTCTCTGATATCGTCGCCGGTAAGATTCTGCTCGTTATCCTTTAACAGCTTATTGCTTCTGGCATAGTCGTTAAACGTCTTTGTGATGGCGTTTCGAAACCCCACCAGGTGCATGCCTCCTTCCGGTGTATTGATATTGTTGACGAAGGAAAAGACGCTCTCATTATACGAATCGTTATGCTGCAGCGCGACCTCTACATAAACCTTGTTTTTGGTTCCTTCAAAATACATGACCTTATCATAAAGCGGCACCTTGCTGCCGTTCAGATAAGTCACAAATTCTTTGATTCCTCCCTCATAACAGAAGGATTTTACGCGGGGCGTTTCTTCTCTGTCGTCGGTCAGCGTAATACAGAGCCCTTTGGTCAGAAACGCCATTTCCCGCAGCCTTGTTTTTAACACGTCGAATTCATATACCGTTGTTTCGGTAAAAATGGTGGCGTCCGGCTTAAAGGTGACTTTTGTTCCCGTTTTTTTTGGATCGCATGTTCCGATCTCCTTTAACGGATAGCACACATGTCCTCTTTCATACCGCTGCCGATAAACCCTGCCCTCCTGACAGATTTCCACCTCCAGCCAGTCGGAAAGCGCGTTTACCACAGACGCTCCCACGCCGTGCAGACCGCCGGAAACCTTATATCCCCCGCCGCCGAATTTTCCGCCGGCATGCAGGATGGTAAAAACCACTTCCACCGCCGGGATGCCCGCCTTATGATTGATTCCCACGGGAATTCCGCGTCCGTTATCCGTAACGGTAACGGAGTTGTCAGGGTTAATAACCACATCAATATGATCGCACGCTCCTGCCAGAGCCTCGTCTACCGCGTTGTCCACGATCTCATATACAAGATGATGCAGACCTCTGGAAGAGGTGGACCCGATATACATGCCGGGCCTTTTACGAACCGCTTCCAGTCCCTCCAAAATCTGAATTTGATCTGCTCCGTATTCTTCGCTCATTTTATGCCTCCATTCTGTCCGGCACAGACCGTGCCCTCCACTACCTGATACACCTTATTGATTTCAAACCGGTTATTGACAAATTCATCCAATCCCGTGCAGGTGATAATCGTCTGAATATTTCCGATGCTGTTTAAAAGATAATTCTGCCGGCTGCTGTCCAGTTCCGATAACACGTCGTCTAAAAGCAGGACAGGCGTATCCTTTGTCATTTTCTTCACCAGCTCGATTTCGGAAAGCTTTAAGGAAAGGGCCGCCGTCCTCTGCTGTCCCTGAGATCCGAAGGTCCTGATATCCATATTTCCCGCCAGAAAAGAAAAATCATCTCTGTGCGGTCCGGTGCAGCTCATTTTGAGCCTGATATCCCTTTCCTGCCCCTCCGCCAGTTTTTTTTCAAACTCTTCTTCTCTTACGTTCGGTTCATAGACGATCTTTAGATTTTCCTTTCCTCCGGAAAGTTTAAAATGAATATCAGATATGATATCATTGAGCTGATCGATAAAAGCGATCCTTCTTTCGATGATCTTGCTTCCATAGGAAACCATCTGAGAATCCCAGATATTTAAGGTTTCCTTCAGATCGGGATGAAAAGAAAGGTCTTTTAAAAGCCGGTTTCTCTGATCCACGATCTTATTGTAGCTGTTCAAATTGTAAAGATAAAAAGAATCGAGCTGACAAAGCTCCATATCCATAAAACGTCTTCTTTCCGCCGGTCCGTTCTTGATGATGGAAAGATCCTCGGGAGAAAAGAAAACCACATTCATGATTCCCAATAATTCCGACGCTTTTTTTATTCTGGTTCCGTCAATCGCAATTCCCTTTGATTTGTTTTTGCGAAGGTGCATGTCGATCCGGATCTCATCTTCCTTTTTTTTTATTCTGGTCCGGATATGGGATTCTTCCTCCCCGAATTTTATAATATCCTTATCCTTGCTTCCTTTGTGGGATTTTGTGGTGGCGCATAAGAAAATCGCCTCCAGAATGTTGGTTTTTCCCTGCGCGTTGTCTCCGTACAAAATATTTGTTTTGCTGTCAAACGCAATATTTAAGAATCCGTAATTTCTGAAATCAGTCAGCTCCAGCGATTTTATGACCATATTTCACCCAGTAATCTCAATCTTCTTTCCCTGAAACGTCACCACATCGCCGGGAACCAGTTTTTTCCCCCGCTGCAGACATACCGTTCCGTTCACCTCTACAAGACCGTCCAGAATGGCATACTTTGCCTCCACGCCGGTAAAGGCCAGACCGGCGGCCTTTAACAGTTGTCCCAACTTGATCGATTCGTCCCTTAACTGATAAACCTGCATCCTGTCCTCTCCGATCTTTTTAACTCACCGTGGTAAAATTCACCGGAAGGATCAGATAAAGATAGCTCTGTTCCTCGTTTCGGATAATACAGGGGGCTTTGGGATTCACAAGGTGCAGCGTCACCGTTTCGTCCTCTATGACCCTGAGCGCGTCGATGAGAAACTTGGGATTGAAACCGATCATCAGATCCCTTCCGAATTTGTCAATATCAATCTGCTCATTCATACTTCCTACCGCCGAATTGATCTTCAATTCCATGGAGCCGTCGATGATATTGATGATAATGGGCTTTTTATCCCCTTCCTTCACCAGAAGGGTAGCGCGGTCGATACAGCTTAAAAACTCCTTTTTGCGGATCACAACCTTGGTCTCATAATCGTTGGTAAGCATCTGATCGATCCTAAAATACTCTCCCTCAATCAGCCGGGAAACCACGATCGTATGATCGAATTCGAACAGCACATGCTTATCCGTAAAATACAGAAAAACGTCCTGATCCGTGTCTCCGGTAAGAATCTTGGAAATCTCGTTTAACGTCTTTCCCGGAATCACCACCTTCTTGTTGCCGTAGGTGTTTTTCAACAGGATCCGGCGGACAGAAATACGATGGCCGTCCAGAGAGACCACGCGCAGTTCGTTTCCGTTTATTTCAAACAATTCTCCCGTCATCAGACGGTTGTTGTCATTGTCCGCAATGGAAAAAATCGTCTGTCTGATCACTTCCCGCAGCGTAAACTGGGAAACGATTATGGAATCGTTTTTCTCAATCTGAGGAAGATAGGCAAAATCATCCCCGCTCTTGCCAATGATATTGAACTTGGATTTCTCACAGGTGATGGTAGCCTTATAATTGGCGTCGGTGGAGATCATAATATCGTTATCGGGAAGCTTTCTGACAATCTCGAGGAAGATTTTGGCATCCAGCGCAATGATTCCTTTTTCCAGGATCCTTCCTTCTACGATTGTCTCGATTCCCAGTTCCATATCGTTAGCGGTAAGCCGGATCATTCCCCCGGAGCAGTCCAAAAGGACACATTCCAAAATGGACATGGTGGTCTTACTGGGAACCGCTTTGGAAACAACCTGAAGGCCGTTTAACAGATTCGCTTTGGAACATACGAGTTTCATTTTTCGGTCTCTCCCTTCTCATATTAAAGATAAAGAAATTCATAGTCTTTCATAATAAAGAGTGTCGATATGTGGATAACTAACTTTATTATACTATTTATAAGGTAAAATGGAAACGGAAATCTTGTGAAAATCTCCCGGATAAAAGGAAAATAAGGAAGATTTATGCACATATTTTCTTTTTGATGGTCTCGATCTTGTTTTTCAGCTCCTCGTTGGTTTTGATTTCATCCTCAATTTTATTCACACCGTGGATAATTGTGGTGTGGTCTTTTTTTCCGATGATCTTTGCGATATTGACAAAGGAAGTATCGGTCAGCTTGCGGCAGAGGTACATAAAAACCTGTCTTGCCACCACAAATTCCGAATTTCTCTTTTTGGAGGTGATGTCCTCCGGCGTGACGCCGAAGTGCTCCGCCACCACCTCGATAATGAGAGAGGGCGTGATTTCCCTTGGCTTGTCCGGATTGATAATGTCCTTTAAGGCGTCCTCCGCCAGATCCAGAGTGATTTCATATTGATTTTCAATCTTGGCCTTGGCGATGATCCGGTTAAAGGCCCCTTCCAGTTCCCGGATGTTGGATTTGATATTTGTGGCTATGTATTCGAAAATCTTGTCGTCGATGTTGCGGCCGCAGTATTCCGCGTTCTTTTTGAGAATCGCCATACGGGTCTCATAGTCGGGCGGCTGAATATCCGCGATCAGTCCCCAGTCAAAACGGGAACGGAACCTTTCTTCCAGCGTTTCCATTTCCTTTGGCGGCTTATCCGAAGACAGCACGATCTGTTTGCCGGAAGAGTGAAGCACGTTGAAGGTGTGAAAAAATTCTTCCTGGGTGCTTTCCTTTCCTATTATAAACTGTACGTCGTCGATCATAAGAACGTCTACGGTACGGTACTTTTCTCTCAGCTTGGTCATGGCGGTGGCGTTACCGCTGCGGATGGATTCGATCACTTCATTGGTGAAGGATTCGCTGGTGACATACAAAACCTTCATGGTTGGATTCTGCTCCAGAATAAAATGACCGATGGAATGCATCAGGTGGGTCTTTCCCAGCCCCGCCCCTCCGTAGATAAAAAGGGGATTATAGGCGTTGCCGGGGGATTCCGCGACTGCCAGACAGGCGGAATGGGCAAATTTATTGTTATTTCCCACCACGAAGGTGTCAAATTTATATTTCGGATTCAAATTGGCCATTTCGTAGTTGATGTTGTTCGTATTGGAAGAGGGGGATTTGAGATCCTGCCGGATCCTTGCCTTCTGGTCCTTTTCCAGGATAAAGGACACGTCGTAGTCGTGGTCCATCATTTCCGAAATGGTCACCTTAAAATAGCTGCTGTATTTGGTGGAAATATAATTCAGCGCGTGGGACTGGCCCGCCGGTATGATGATATAGACCGTATTTTCCCTGACCTCGCCGAACTGAAGGGGTTCTATCCAGGTGGTATAGGAGATATTGGTCAGCTCGTATTCTTTTTGGATCGCTTTTTTGATCGTTTCCCAATTTTCTCCGATGAAATGCATAACAAAGAAACCTCCTTACCAAAATGCCAGCGATGCAGAGAAATTCAGTCTATTCTATAATAAACTAATTGATGAAAAATGGCAAATGTAAATTTGAGAGAAATTTTATCCACAGAAAAGAAAAAAAGAAGGAAGAAAAAGAGCCTTTTCGGACACGGATGTGGATAAATGAAAATCTTCTATACACAGCTTTTTGCGGTTTTTTTTGCGGGTTTTGCAAAAGAAAGGAAAAGAAAAAACGAGATTATCCACAGATTATCCACACGCTGTGGATAATCTGATGTCAATCGGCCCGCCTGTGGATTTTTCCATTGTTCCGGTTTTTCCTCTATATGTTGTAGCAAAAA
>CANQUI010000026.1 GCA_947626995.1 uncultured Eisenbergiella sp.
GTAAACACTGGCCTTAAAACCCCGTGACGGTGGCCTTAAAACTCCGTGCAAATGGCCTTATGGCATCGAAATCTGTAAAATTGGGGAAAATGAAAACTGTTTTTACAGAAAAATATAAAAGTCGACCAGAATGTGGTCTGCGGATATTGGATAACCGAAATCCAACATATTGACATGAAATTTATTTTTGTATATAATTTCATTCAAGAATAGGAAAAATGTATTTCGTTGAGTAAGCAACTCAACGAAATAGTGTCAGTTTTTTGTGTGATATTACACAAATTTTTAGATAATTCAGCATGCTTTTATATCATAGTGCACAAAAATCCCACCGAAAGTTTGATCCTTCGGTGGGTTCTGTTTTATTTTTTCTTCTCTGTTTTTTATAAATTGACTGCTGATAACAGCGCTTCCCCGCCCCGGTAACCAGTCTCCACATCCGAAAAAATGTCATTCAGCGCGGCTTCCAGAGAATCGCCCGCTCTGCGGCGGACAGGCTGCTTCCTCTCAGAAGCTTCATAGGAATACTCCTGTTCCGAATGGTGCTCCCTTTCTCTTACGAAATCCGGCTCAGCCTCTCTTTTCGGTTCCGGCTGGCCTTTCGGAATCACCGATGTGCTTCTGGACTCCAGCTCCTGGTTTAAGTTCTCCAGAATACAGTCCTTTTCGGAAATATCCGATTTTAATTCCGATATCCTGGCAGTTCTTTCTTTCAGCTTCGCATTCAGTCCATCCACTTCAGAGAAAGAACGCTGCAGTTCCTCTGTCTGTTCTGCCAGCTGTTCCTCCAGTTCCTGCACTTTCATATCGCTGCTGCGCAGAACCTGCTCCAGTTCCTCCACCTTCGCTTCACTGCCGCGCAAAGCCTGCTCCAGTTCACGTGCTTTTCTGGCCTAGGCAGCCGCAGCCTGCTCCGATTCCGTCTGTTTCTCCTTACTCTGCTGAAACAACTCCATTACATGTTCTTTCAGCTTTTCAACTACGGCTTCCGATTTTTTTTCTGGTTGGCAATTACCGCTTTGGCATCGGTCTGCAGCTTCAGAAAACAGATGTTGTAGTCTGTGTCTGTTTGAGACGGGAAAGCTGCCATTTTCGACAGTTCCGCATTCTGCATCTCCAGACGGCGAACCTGCTGCTTCAGGTCGATCTCCGCCATCCGGGCCTTTCTCAGGTCGTCCTTCAGCTCTGCGTTATCTTTCCCACCTGCAGCAGTCTAAGCCATTTCCTTCTCTTCCTCTATTTCTTCCATCGATTCATTTAATTTCAAAGTGCTGTCTTCCAGGGCGAGTTTCAGATTTTCCTTCTCAGCTTCCAGATTCTCTATGTACTCGATCACATCCTCTTTCCGAAAACCGCCCACCATCGCCTGACAGAATATTGTTACGCCTTCCATCTATACCTCCACCTTTGTGGTGGAAAGCACGCTTCCTCCATGTTCCTTGAAAAATTCGGGAAAATCCGTTCCGCCGCCAAAAAAAGACATCCGAAAAGGAGTTCTTGTGATAATCATTGTTCCATGCACCTCTCTTCCTTAATTCTCAGATCCCATCCATCCGGAAAACCGCTCGAACTGTCATAAGAATAATTTTCAGATCAGTGAGAACGCTTCTTTCCTGAATATATTTCAGATCCAGTTTTACCCATTCGTCGAAACTGCAGGAGTTTCTGTCCGGATGCGCCTGCCAGTAACAGGTAATGCCGGGCTTCACCCGCAGCCGCTGCTTCTGATATTTATTATACATGGCGACCTCCCTGGGAAGAGGGGGCCTGGGACCTACAAGACTCATATCTCCCTTTACCACGTTCCACAGCTGGGGGAGCTCGTCGATAGACGTTTTGCGCAGAAACTTTCCTACCCGGGTGATGCGGGGATCATCCCTGATCTTAAATACAGGACCATCCGCCTCGTTCAATTCCATCAGTTCTTCCAGGTGCTGCTCGGCATCTGCCTTCATGGAACGGAACTTATACAGCTTAAATTTTTTCCCGTTCTTTCCCACTCTGGTCTGTGCGAACAAAGGTGAACTGTCATGATCCTCCAGGTATATTAATATAGAAACAAGCAAAAACAACGGCCACAGGAGAATCAATCCAGTCAGACTGACAACAATATCAAAAACACGTTTCAGGAATATGTATGGTAATTTCATAACGCAAACCTCCCGCAGCAGCCAGACGCAAAACTGAACCGAACCAAAGAATTTGTGCAAAAAATATAATGCCGGACATATCGGGCCATAGTTTATACAGCAAACTGCAGATATGAACACAGCGCAGAAAATACATGAAGAAAATCATTATCACTGAACATAGTACAGATGATGCATACACTAAAACGCCAATGCGGAACATACTAAAGAAAATGCATGTAAAAAATCACAAAAACACTCATCACTCCCCTTTCACATACAGGCTAAAAGTCCATATTCATCATATTGTAGAAAATGAACCCGTTTCATTTGTATAGTATTTCTAAAAAGTAATTTTATACAAAAATTGTCCGCCTGTCAATATGTAGAGAAAATTTGGGTGATATATCGCTCATTTAGTATGATACTCTACACGGCACATTTATTTCTTACATATTTTTTACATTTTTCTTACGACGATATCTTTTTACCCCTTTTCGCTCCATATGTCAATAGCAGTTGCATGAAGCGTATATAGCCATGCATGAAATGTCTTCATCACCTTAACTCATCATTACACAAAACCGGCATTTTCAATCTTTCTGAAAATGCCGGTTCCTTTTCCAATTCTGATTTTTAATCTGAATACTGCTGATAAAAGTATTTTCCTTACTCGCCTGATCTTCCTGTTTTCATGCAAGAAGTCCTTGCCGGATCCCTATCATTCCGAACACATACCAGTCATCATCCGTGGCACCTGTACTGCCCAGCCTGTAATCCGGCTTATCATCCTCATCATCCGCAAACATTCCTACAGCCAGTATATATTCATCGTACCGGAGTCCTCCTCCGGATTTTTCCAGCTCCAGGGAAGCATTCACAGTTACCTCCTCACCCGGCATCCATTCCCCCGGGGAATCCGAAAGAGGATAAATATGCACAGGGTTATAATCACTGTCCAGCAGTCCGATTTTTAAAACAGCCGGCTCATATATGGGAGCCACCCCGTCGTTTCTGAAAGTGAGCCGGATATCGCATGGTTTTCCGTCAACGATTTTGTTCTGATACACGGCGCCCTTAAAACGAAAATAGTAACCAATCCGGTTCGCCAGCTCATCATAAAATGTCCTGTTGGAATCATACATGTCCTGATACAGCTGAAGATAGGTCGGAGCGCCATTCTCTATCACCGCCTCCACCTCATCATACTTCCAGTCACCTTTTTCTCTTGCCTCTTTCATGTAGGAGCCCGGGTATTCAAAAATTGCCGGAGCTTTTCCGTAGACCATTCGGCCCTCACTGCCATCGGAATACGTGACGATTCCGTCACGCCGGATCGTCACGCCCTGTTCCACTGCCCACTGATAGGTATCGTTGTATATCTCCTTTCCCCAGGGTATCACCAGCTGAGTCGCCCGGAAGGATTCCATATAAGGCTTCAGGTACAACTCTTTCAGCTGCTCTGAAGTAATATCCGGCCAGGCGTCTTCAATTCCGAAGGTATGCTGCTCTCCCCAGTTTCCATAAGAACGGATATCAATATATGCGATGTCCGGATTTCCATCATAGCGATCGGCCAGTGCCTGGATAAACCCATTCAGTTTTTCCAGAAAAACGGGATCCGTCCAGTCAGGAATCATCTGTGTGACTTCGCTTTCCGTAACGATCTCTTTTCCCCGGGCACCTGCTTCAAAAACCCATTGGGGAGTAATGTATTCTGAACTGCCGTACGTATTGGCGCACATGACTCCGAAAGCAAACTGTCTGCCCCGCTTCCTGTAATAATCGATATAACTATCAATATTGCTCCAGTCATAAACTCCTTCTTCCGGTTCAATCTTATTCCAGCCGAAACGATTATATCCTACGGAGATCATGTCCTTAAAATCCTCTCTGTACTCCTCCGTGTCCAGATATCCAAGAAAAACATAACCTTTCCCGGGATTGATAAGTACTTCATCCGTATCCATGGTCCGGGACTCTGTTACATTCCCCTTTTCGAAGATGCAGATTTCTCCAAGAGGTCCCCGGTCTTTCTCGATATCTGACGACAGAGATCCGCAGAATGCCTCGGTCCCGCTCATTACACACAGCAGGAGAAGCGGGATCCATAATATCTTCCATTTCAAATGCATTGATTTCTCCTTTTGCCGCCTCATTTTATGATCCGATAATCATCCAGCACCTTCACGCTGCCGTCTTCATCCTCGTAATACACAGTGATATCAAAAGAAGTATCCGTCACATCCACACGGGTCATCTGAGGTCTGTAGTTCTGCAGACTCAGAGCCGTATAGTCAAACTCCTCTTCCGCCAGACCATACAGCTTCGTACCTGTGGAGGAACTGAGAGTAAAGTATACAATTCCCTCCGAAGCCGAAACTTCCTGAGAATCATCCGCCACAGGAGTGACCCCGTCCATGGGATAGGTTCTCGTATAGATATGATCATGTCCCATAAAGACCACATCCACTCCTGCTTCCTCCAGAAGAGGAACGAATCTTTCCCGTCTTTTCAGAATGCCGTCGTCCTCCGCATGGACCCCCGCGGAGAACAGAGAATGATGAAAAGCGGCCACAACCCAGTCCGGAGTTCCGAAACGCTGCTCGCATTCTTCTCTGGCTTTTTGCAGGAATTTCTCATGAATCTCCTCATCGCTGTTGTTGGAATTCAGGCATAAAAACAGGGTATTGTTTTTAAAGAACCAGTAATCGCCGCTCATATCTCCCGACGTATCTTCTGTCTCCTCATCCATGTTGGGCATATAGAAGAAACTGCTGAACACTTCAGAGCCCTCCTCATGATTTCCCACGATCGCCACCAGGGGATATTCACAGAAAAGATCTGAGCTGAGATAGCGCAGAAACAGGTGATAATCATCTCCTGAATCAGACTGATCCCCAAGAGAAAGGATAAAAGCGGGGTCTCTGCCGTCCATCGCGGCTTCCGCCAGCAGTTCATAGCATTCCATGGGTTCCGGGTCGTCTTCCTCAATCTGGGGATCCCCGTGAACCAGGAAGGAAAAGTCATCATCATCCTCAGGCATGGAAAACGTATAGATCCCCGACATCCCCTTATCGTTCACCCTGTAGCTGTATTCCGTACCTGGTTCCAGATCCGTAAGCTCCGCGCGGAAGGTAACGGTATCCCAGTCATTGCTGCAGGCCTTTTCGGCGGCATAAACCTGGATATCATCGGGAAACGCGGAGGACTCTCCTACTTCCACATATCCATCCTCTCCTTCTCCCTGCCAGGTTACAAGCATTTCACTCTCGCTCTCACCTACTCCCAAGCAGAGAGTCTGATTTCGGAAATCCATCATCTGTTCCTGCCGGAGTCTGAAAGGTTCCATATGGAAAAAAATATCACTGCTTGTCTCGTAAGACTGATGCAGCTCCACGGCCAGAATATTTTCTCCTTCCCTCAGGGTCTCCGCATTCACCTCTACATAGTCTTCCACAGGTGCGGAACAGGTTTTCGCACAGCCGTACATTCCCTCTTCCGGATACCCTCCATCAGGCGTATTTCCCAAATATATGGGACTGCCGTTCAGATAAACGATCACTGCATCATCAAAGGAAATATGGGCGCTGTACGTGTCCTCCCAATTCAGCTGATCCGCCTGAAAACGTGTCCGGAAATAATACACGGGAACGTTGTCGCCATCAGGCAGGTACTGTCTGAGGCAATAGTCCGGTTTCTGCCCCCCATCCAGTTCATTCCGCTGTCCGTCAAAAGCACCGAAGGATCCCTCTCCCACAGACCAGTCACTGTCATCATAATCCATTTCCCTCCAGGCTCCTCCTGACTGCTCCACCTGAAGAAGCATGCAAAGATCATCCGTATAACGCCACTCCCATTCCTCGTCCATCATAGTGTTATTCTTATCCGGAGTTTCCTCTGCATAAATATCCTTCGTCATTCGCCAATCCGTCCCTGGCATGCTGCAGCAGACGAGAAGCACGGAGAACATCAGACAGCCCGACTTCACAGAAAAAAATTTAAAGTGTCTTTTTATCCGCCTTTTCATTTTTATTTTCTCCTCTGAATTCACTTTCTCAGCATGCTGCGTCTGCAACATTTTCAACTCAGATTCATCATCAGACCTGCCACAACGGCATCCGCAGCGTCCGGATCCTCACACGGAGCTGCCCTGTATTATCCCGGTAATGCCCGGAAATCACTCAACCTAACAATTCCTCTTTCATTTCCTGAGCCCACTGCTTCATCCCCGCTGCATTAGGATGTATGCCATCGATAAAATACGACGAATCTGCAGTAAGAGATCCACCTTCCATTTCAATCAGTTTATGATCATAATCATTTGCAATATCCCGAATCACCTTATTCAAACCTGCCATGGATTCATGTGGATATGTGGAAAGAAAAATATCCGCTTTCGGGTAAGTCGACTGAATATCCTCAAGCATTTTTACATAATTGGTTCGAATAGTTTCGGAATCCACTTCTTGAGCAAAGTCATTAAGCCCAATCATTGTAATTACAACGTCCGGTATCTGTCCGCTCAAATCCAAATCCTTACCTCTTCCAGCACTTGCGATTTGATCCGGTGTTCCGAGATCACTTACCCCAGAACCTGCATATGCATTTATTTTACATACATTCATATCAAGTTCCTTCGCCAGTATGTACCACCACATTTGAGATACCTCTGTAACATCGTCGTCGGGATATTTATTATATTTCGGAGTATAATACTGAAATGCACTAATGCTGTCTCCAATCACAGACAGATTTTTCCCTGCAAATGAATTATCAGAAAGTCTCTTCGTCGCTTCCTTTTGCAGACTGCTTTCCAACAGAGTTCCACTGAATTTACAATCATTCTCCTCATCTGCAGATACGGCAACAGTAATATATTTAATATCCGAATAAAGAGGGATTGATACTTCTCCTGAATTCACCATCATTTTTGTCAAGATCTTCTTATTTTTATCCAACTGAAAGATTTCATGATCATAATCCTTGGAGAAGGATATGGTAATACTGTACAATTCATAGAACTGATAATCCAGGTCAATCCGATACTGGATTATATTTTCAGCAGGCTGTAATGTAAGCCACTCCCCATCCTGAATATAACGACTATCTACTCGGTAGGAAAGAAATAATGGTACTATATAATCGTCCAACCTTGAAGCATTAACACTTTTACAATTCAACAATATAAAACATAATACAATTATCAAGTAACCATAAACTTTTCTTTTCATCGTTTACCTTCCCTTATCAAACTTGAATTTTCTATTTTGATATTTTTTTCAAATAATTTCAATTCAAATTCTTTTTCGAATTATACCTGTCAACATTTCCAGATCCGTCCTTTGTATGATCAGCATCTCACCAATCCGGACTCCCGTTTTTCTGCAAAAATACAAAATGAAAAAAATTCCGCAGACGATATTCCCCGCACAGGTCGCAACCGCGGCGCCACGGATTCCCCATCCGGGAATCAGCAGGAAATTCAGGATAACATTCACACCCACCGCAACGCTGAGTATTATTACATTCAAGTTCTGTTTTTTGTTGACAATATTATACTGAGAAATCATCTTAAAATAAATAACCGCAAGCACCCCGACAGACGTAATGAGTATAATAGAGTAGGAATTCTCATATTCCACACCGTAAAACAGAGGAATCAGCAGCTTTCCAAATATTGCAATAAAGATGCACAGCAGGATGGAGCACCACAATCCCAAACGTGAAACTCTGGCCACCTCCTCATCGGGCGCGCCCTTCGAAAGTTTAGAAACAAGCACATTCGCCAATGTATCCGGAATCAGAACAATCTTATCGGATAGAGAAATTCCCAGTGAATATACTCCAATCATGGCATTCGTGATAAAATCATACTGATGCAGCATAAGAACATCGATGCGATAATTCAGTGTCGTCATAAGCAGGGCAATCATGGGCAGAAAACCAAATTTCAACAGCCGGATCAGCATACCGAATAATTTTTTTTGAAAAACAGGACGGACATGTAATATCGCAGTGACAACAACCGTCTTTACAATATTGGTAAAAAACAGTATGGATACGGACCATGCATAGTTTCTCTCAGTAAACAAATAAAGGACTATGATATAAATCAAATCCAGGAACTGCATAATAACGGTCCAAGTGTTAATGACATTGGGATGTTCTATATAGGTTATATATGAAATGATTCTGCAGTATCCCAACAAAGGAATTAACACGCAGGCAATACGAACCTCCATGGATACCGGAGCGAAACAGGCAGCTGCTAAAGAGAAAATTTCCAGAAACGCATATGAAAAAAACACAACGCTTGTAAAATCCTCTATAATATCGTCCCTGCCATACTGTTTTCGAAAATATGGATATGCGTGATGAATGCCAAACGATACGATTACATCTCCGACAGACGTAATACTTGTAATATATGCATTAACGCCCTTCAATTCGGCTCCCAGATATCTCGCCAGAACCACTGACTGAATAAGGCCGACGGCTATCATCACAAATTTAGTCAGCACAGAATAAATATATTCGTTTTTTATAAATCCAAGTAAACTGTTTTTTGAATTCATGATTTATCAAATCCATTCCAGAATTATATTACATATCTGCTGATCACAACGGTTTACAAAATGCTTTCATATTTATAGCAATACTCAGGAAGCTGTTTTTCTATATATTTTATTTCCTTCACAGAATCAGGGTATTTTTCCCAAAGTTTCGTATTTTTTATTGAAATTTCCGGATTAAAACAATTCATCCGATATTCCCTTTTATCAATGCCTGCAAACTCTAACAGTTTTTTCGCCGATTGATCGTACCTGTAGATCAGATCCTCAAACTGAATGTACAGTACATTATCAGTTATCTCTGAATTTTCAAAAATTTTACGTGTCCATTTAAACCATTTACAAAACATTTCCACATCATAATATGGAACAACCGTACCCTTCCAGAGATATTTTTCCAACAGAAAAATATCCCTGGGATCACGATCAACAACAATAATTTTAAGATCATTCACATAACGGCTGTACCGCACAAAATTGGAAGGCGGCACAAGCTGATCAACAAATATGTATTCCTCATTTTGTTTGCTGATACTGTTCAACAGTCCGGAGGTATATCTCCGTGTTGCGGCAAGAAAATTTTTTTCATCACAAATTCCCGCATACGACATCTCATTCTTCGGCAAAAGAGTGTGTCCCACTTCTTCATCATGAATATGCAGCAGCTTCTTTGAAACATAAAATATCTTATTATACGCTCTGTCGGCAAACCAAAACAGAAACCCTCGTTCTATGGGATCCCAATGCCATTTTCCATAATAAGAAAACTCCGAAATTTCATCAATGTACGCATATGACAATTTCTTAAAATTGCCGTTAAAATATCGCTCGTATTTCCCATTCCCCCACTTGCTGGTGAGGAAGTCGACAATCCATTTAAATTTCTTTATGGCATTGCTCGTATTATGACGATTCGGATTCTCCACGAGATTATATTCCAGATCCGATATCCCATATGGATCATGCAGAATTCGAATTTCATAATTTCCTTTGCATTCTACATTCTGACAATCTGAAAAAAAATCTGTTACCGCGCCTGAACCGGTTCCATAAAATCCGGTACATGTTAAAACCTTCATAGGTATCTTCCTCACTCATCCTGTCATCTATACTATTTTTTCACCGGAAATCATGCCTTCATACAGCTGCATCAGTTTCACCGCCTCAATATTAATGTCAAATCCAGCATCCTGAATCATTTTTTTCTGAGACAACCTTATATGTTTATCTTTATAAGCAAGAATATTCTTTATCCAGACATCCGTTCCCTGTTTTCTGCTTACAAAACGCACAGTCGGCAAGATTCCTGCTTCCCGTGTAACATCATCAGAAAAAACACAGGGCAAATCGGCAGCCTGTGCCTCTATTCCTGACACAGGCAATCCTTCCCAGATGGACGGAAGTACGAATACATCCATGGCCTGATACCACTCATGAACATTACTCACATTTCCGGGAAACAAAACAAACTGCCCCAGTCCCAGTCTGGCTGTTTTTTCTTTCATTTTTTCAAGGAGTGCACCATCCCCCAGGAGAATCAGCACGGCGTCCTTTTCCTTTTTAACAAGTTCAGAGAAAACATCGATCAGAAAGGTATGGTTTTTCTGTGAGGTAAACCTGCCGACATGACCAACCACAAATTTTCCCTGAAGTCCGTTCTGTCTGCGCAATATTCCGCGAACAGTTTCATTATAAAGGAAACGATCGATATCGATTGCGTTATTTATCACTCGGGTTTCATGATCTGCCACTCTCCTTTTTCCATAGTAGAAAGTTACAGCCTTCGTCCCGCACCCCCATTTATGATTTGCGCAGTAAGGCAGCAATGGGCGGCAGAACATCTTTATCGGTACTTTGTAATCCGCAGTAAACGAAGCACTATGCACATGGGCGATTCTATGTTCGACCTTCTCGCGTTTTGCCGCATATAAAGGATAAACGCTCAGAGCGCTGTTGTGGGCATGAATAATCCTGTACTCGGGATGTTCAGATAACAGCTTATGCATGTATGCAAGGTATCTGTGATACTTAAATGGATTAAACCCGGGAGAATGAAAGATTCTTCCACCCAGTTCCCTGATTTCCGCATCATATGCTCCCGTTCTGTTTTTATTACAAAGAAAATCAAACTGAATTCGTTCCCTGTCAATATGCCGATAATAATTCATCAGCATGGTTTCCATTCCGGCCCGATTCATATTGCTGACGGAATGCAGTACACGTATCAATGATATTCACCTCATATCTTTACTGATTATAAATTCCGAATTCGATTTTCTCCGGATTATGCCGGAAAACACGCTGTTCCGCCGGCGGAAACCGCATATAATTTCCGTATATAATCGAAAGTATTTCATCGTAGCCAACAGGAATCGGCATAATATCCGATTCAAACGGAACCATAATCGTATTCTCTATCAATTTCCTGTGAAAAGCATCCTTCGTATGATTTCCACTGCCGCCGAGAAGCGCCGCGAAGCATGCCTGAGTATCCCCGTTGTATTTCGTTTCCTTCTGAAGAATCATCCTTTGCAGCAGTGACTGCGGAATCGGTCCGGTCACTGTCCCAATTACTCTGGACAGGAAATGCTGTACGCTGTTATCCGGATTTGTGGGAAGATAGCCAAGACGAAATTTATAAATCTTTCCCAGAATGTTCAGCTTTTCTGCAGTCCTGTCAATAATTGCTCTGTTGTCAGGCAGAAAATCAAGAGGAAAAACATCCACATAAATTCCTTTATGGACATCTATATTTTTGATAGAATGCTCCTCAAAAACAGTTCCGTTCAGTTTGACCTTCGAAAATGGAAGGCCAAAGTTTTTTTCTGTATACCAATTTTCAAGAAAGAAAATACTGCTGTCAGTATTCTTGGGAAAGACCCGGATAAATTTTTCATAATCATCCCGTGGCATCGCTATATCCATATCATCGTCCCATGGAATAAATCCTTTATGCCGCACTGCGCCAAGAAGCGATCCGTTAAACAAAAAAAAGGTAATACCGCATTTATTACAGACTCTTTTAACTTCTGCAGCTATTTTCAGTTCCAGATAGTGCAGTATTTCCAGCTTCGTCATTTTATATTTGTTCCTTTCACATTTCTCAGAAGCAAAATATTTTAAATTTTCAACGGCCGTGCGGGTGCATTTCATTTTTTCTTTCTTTCATATATTTCCGCGCGTCCTTCATAAAGCTCCATATCATAATCACCATGATGATTCCAATGGGAAACGCGGAGATAATACTGACGCTTTGAATATTATTCATGGAACTTTCGGAAAAGATGAGAGCAACAGGAAGTATAATCAACAGGATACACCAGAGCAGCTCTATCATTTTATGGGGAGTTTCATTCTGCCCAAGCCTTTTATAGCTGTAGCATGCCGCCGTATATGCTATGGAGTCAAAGGATGTAGCATAAAAAGCAATCATACAGAAAAGCGTCAGAACCAGGACCAATGACCCCAGCGGCATCGTACTGATAATATCAGTGATCAGCGTATACAGATCGCCTTCTGTTTCATACAGTTTTATAAAATCGGCTGCTCCCTTTACCTGCATACCAAGGCTGTAATTGCCCAATATGACAAAACTCACGATCGTAGAACCTACACCAAATATATAACCTCCCGCAATGGTCTGTTTTATGGTCCTGCCCCGGCTGATATTTCCAATAAAAAACGGGGCCGCAATGCACCACACCATCCAGTAAGCCCAGTAATAGATTGTCCAGTCTTGAGGAAAGTGATCTTTTCGTCCCGGATCCGTATAAGTCGCCAGTTCTATAAAATTCTGGAGCATCCGACCCAGGGACTGGAACCCGTTTTCCACAATGAAGCGTCCCTGTCCGCCAGTGAGAAGTACGATCATCAGCAGGCAGAAAAACAAATAGATGCAAAGCTTTGCAAGGATTCCCATTCCTTTGAATCCGTGAAGAACGGCATAGGTATAAGCTGCGCAGGTGATCAGAAGAATAATAATGGTAACGGCCGTCCTGCTCAGCTGAACGGGAAACAGCTGTATCACAATATCCGCCATCAGGGGCGTCGCGACAGAAAAGGTGGTAGCAGTTCCGGCCAGCAGAGCAAACAGTGCAAAAAGATCAATGATTCTCCCCGGAATTCCGTCCGCATGTCTTCCGATCACAGGACGGCAGGCCTCAGAGTACCGCTGTCTGTCCCTTTTTCTGACATGAAACATGAATCCGAACGCGACCGCAAGAACCAGATAAAAAGCCCATGGAATAAAGCTCCAGTGGAATAAGGGAAAGACTCCGGCCCATTCTGTAACAGCCCCCATATCAGCTATGTGGGGATTGGAGGCATACATCACCCATTCCGCAAAGGAATAAAACAGAATATCTGCCGCAAGCCCGCAGGTAAACATCATGCTTCCCCATGTAAAAAAGGAATATCTCGGTTTCTCCTCCGGATCCCCAAGAACGATATTTCCATATTCGGAAAATAAAAAATAAACTGAAATCAGCAGAACACCCAGACCGATCACAAGGTAATACAGGCCAACCGTATCTCCAAAAAAATATCGAACCTCACCGATGATAGTATTGGACTGTTCCGGAAAGAGAAAGAGCATCATTGCCAGACCCGCAATGAGGACAAATGGTACAAGTGTAACCACCCAGTCTATTCTGCTTCCGGAATTCTTTTTATTCTTCATCCTTCCCCTCCTGTAACTGCCGGGTTTTGTAGGTGTATCTGTAATTCCGGCCCCTGCACAGAAAGGTGAACCCGGCGGCGGAATGATTCTTCTCTTTAAACGGCCTGATCTCCCTCAGATCACCTTCCGTTACAGCCAGATCTGCGGCAATGGTCTTTAAAATGTTCGAGCGGGTGTCCTCTTCATAGGATGAATCAAACCTTCTGAGATCATCCAGCGTATCAAACTCGTAAATCATTCCATCAGGATATTTCCGTATCTTCATGGGAAGTTCAGAAATATGATTAATGTAGATATGCTCCCAAAGCAGATTTTCTGTTCCGGGTTTATCATATTCCCCTTCCAGAATAGAAAGGAATCTGGAAGAAAACGCACTGTTCCAAAATACATGACCAAGCATATACCAGCTATTCCTTCCGCCTGTTCGAACTTCGGCAATATACCCGTCTTTTTCGGTAATACACCATTCACCGGTATCTCCCTCGGAATATACCGCGGCATAATAACTTTCATCCGCTGTCTTTTCAAATGGGTTTTCTGAAAAATAATTATCAGAGGAGCATATATAGGTGTTCCTTATCACATTTCTTGCCGCCCATATGCTTCCATTATTGTTCCTGGTCTCATAGCTGGAATTATGGATAAGTTTTATTCCGTAAGACCTCTGAAGGTATTCAAACTGCTCTGCCTTATATCCAGTGACAACATAAATATCGCGAATCCCGGCCTCCAGTAACTGTCGAATTTGCCTTTCAATCAAAACTTCTCCCCTGACAACCGTAAGAGCTTTATGACTTTCGTATGACAGCGGTGCAAAACGGCTGGAAGTCCCGGCCGCCATGATCACTGCATTATCAACCGTCATCCTGTTTTTTCCTCATTTCTTCCATGGCATACTGATAATAATCCTTTGCAAACTGATACTGCCGAAGACTGTACTCCCCGAATTCTATGCCCAGACGGCTTTTAAATTCGCACCAGTTTGACCACAGCAGCCCGCAGATTGAAATATAGGCATAAATCTTGAAACGCACATCAGCACCACATGTTCCCCCTGCTTCTTCGAAATAAAGATCTATCAGCCTGTCCGCCTGCTGTTTGTTATAAAGACTGTAAATACAAAACATAGCGATATCCACGTGAGGATCCTGCATTCCGGAATATTCCCAGTCTATCAGCTGCACCTGTTCCCCCTCCTGTGTTTCATAGAACAGAAAATTATCCGGAACCGCATCGATATGGGTAAGACACCAGTCCTTTTCTGTTTTTTCTATATACTCTCTCAGACTGAATACATTTTTCTTCGTCTCCGCGTAATCCTGATAAACAGATGCACTGCCTTCCCAAAGATTTTCATAGAATTCTATCTGTTTAAATAATTCGAAAGTGTACGGAACAGTAAGATGAAGCCGGTGAAGCTCCACAAGCTTTTTTACCGCCTTTTTCAGGTCCTTCTCGCTTCCGGCATCACATACCCTTGCCCCCTCAAGGTATCTGGTGATTTTATATCCGCTCTCAGAATTTATATAAATCGGATCATCGCAGAGAGAATGTCCGGATATCACCTGATAAACTGCGGCCTCCTGCGCGCGGTTTATTAGTCGGTCCGTCCCCTCTCCCGGTATACGTATGATATATTTTTTTCCATGAACATGAAATAAAAAGGACTCGTTGGTCATGCCATTCTTCAATGGTGAAATACCTGATATTTCTTCCGGATTCACATGAAATACCGCAGCAGCAGCCTTAACAGCCTTCAAAATATCGGACTCCGGCCTGTTCATAAATCTTTTCACTCCTCTTCCCGGCAACCGCGTTATCATTTTTTCAGCGCAAGCAGTTTTTCCAGCAGAAAATATGCTTTTCTTTTCATCAGCCACGCTGCCGCAAACTGCTGATACGGCAATTTTTCCACAGGATAGGTATGCAATACCCGCTGCAGCTCCTCATCCTCGCAGATATCGGCCAGCCATCGTCGCACCTGCGGTCCGCCGGCCTTCTTTTTCTGACGTACCACAGCGATAGCATTCCTCCGCGCTCTCGCAAGCAAGAACCGTTCGCAGCGCTGAACATACTCTCCCCCTGGATACAGAGGTGACAGACGCAGCAGCAGCTCATGATAAAGTTCTTTTACTTTCCGGAAACGATCCTCCCGAAACATTCCGGTCAGAGATCCGGGATTGTCGCAGTAGTAATATACCGGTTCTGTTATCGTGGCTACACAGCGACAGTTCTGCAGAATATCAATATCAAATATCAGATCCTCCGATATAAACTGCCGCTCTGAAACGAACCGGATTCCGTTATCCTCCAGGATCTGTCTCCGGAACAAAGCTCTCCAGACGGATATCTCCATCACCGTATCCTTGGTCCGTCCCGGCCTGGCCGCCACGAAATCCAACAGCAGCTGTCTCATCTCCTGTTTTCCCTTCCATACCCTCGCCGTATCATTCCCAAAGGATTTCCGGATCCCCCTGGAACCATGATAAAATATTCCGCCGTACACAATATCCGCTCCGGTCTCCAGAGCCCGTCTGTACAGCCTTTCACACATATCCCGCGTAACATAATCGTCTGAATCCACAAATACCACATATTCACCTGTTGCAAGATCCAGACCGCTGTTCCTGGCAAATCCCAGACCGCCGTTTTTTTTGTGAATCACTTTTACACGCGGATTCTTCCCGGCGTAAACATCACACATTGCCGGACATGTATCCGGCGAACCATCGTCCACCAGAATAATCTCTATATCGGAAAAGGTCTGATTCAGCAACGACTCCATACACCGATCCAGATATGCTTCCACTTTATAAACAGGCACAATTATGCTGATAATAGGCTTTAAACTGCTTCCGTTCATAGCAACGTTCCTCCGTCAGATCAGACTTCGTTTCCTGCATACGATGGACAGATCATTCAGTGGAATTCTCTTTCATCCAGAATTTTCCGATACACCAGTCGCAAAACGCTTCATATCCTTCAAAAACAGGAGCTGAATCCAGAAACGCCTTCTTCGCTGTCTCTAAACTGCCGCCCAATGTCATCCGGTGCAGAAACACCGGCGGCAGCTTATCCAGATTCCTCTCCGCAAAAAGCCAGAAATACTCCGCAAAAATCTCCTGAGGCGGCATCTTATGGAACCTTTCATAATACCGCTCTGCAATAACATATGCCTCATCCGCCTGCCGCTGCTGTCTCCTCTCCCTGTATTGTTCATAAGGAGATATCAGCCTGGCGGGACATCCCGCATATACGCCGGGCACATCAATAGATGAGCTTACCACACTTCCCGCTCCGAGGATCACATTGTCACAAATGGTCACTCCACACAGAATCATGCAATATCGACCGATAAATACATTGTCCCCGATCTTCACAGGAGCCACATGGCCCATAACCCGCCCATCGTTTCCTTTCATAGCCATCCATACACCGTCATGAGTTAGAATATTCACATGCGCGGTAATATGGACATTCCTTCCGATTTCCAGCAAAAACGGCATCGTAGAGTCCAGTGCAATCGTCTCCGGTTTATAAAGCATCACACTATCATCAATTCTGGCTCCAAGATGATTCATCTTACGGATATATGCCGCCGAGTCATACCGATAGCCGTAAAGAAACATCTTACGTATACGGTTCAACCGCCGGATAAAGTATCCCGGCCTGATCAAACCGTGCCGCTCTTTATCTCCTACTTTCTCAAAATCTTTCATTCCCTCATCCTTTCCTCAGACGCTTTATATTTTTAGAAGGATAGATAAAGAAATCTACCAATGGTATTTTGTCGGTAATCCATGCTCCCCCGAACGGAATCATAATACCCGTCAACAGTCCGATGATAATATGTATCCCATAATTCTCAATGCCAGCTTTATTCAGAATGATTCTCATTCCCGCAGTAAAAATCGTGTGCAGGAGATAAATTGGAAAGGAATATCTGCACAGAAACAAAAGAATCTTTTCCACCATTCTACTGTATAGAATCAGTGAAACAAACGCCATACTGGCCATAATTCCAAGAATCTGCTCCATATGATCAATTACCGGCAGACTGCTCCAGCCTCTGTTTATCAAAAAAGCAGTCAAAACAATGTGAACGGCAATGAGTCCAAATTTAACAAATTTTCTCTGCTTCTCAACTGGTAAACGGGACTTCATCGTACCCAATCCGAATATAAATCCCGTAGTAACACATGCTCTGAAGCTCCCGAAGGTTACTCCAAAGGCAGGAGCCAAATATTCCGATAAGAGCAGCACTATCGCAATCTGCCAGTTTTCCATTGCGCCGGACAAAACTGTATAAATCACAAATATGCCAAACAGCGCATATAGAAACCAGTACTGAGCCGTACTTGTTTTCCAAATCCATAAAATATCCGTAATATTGCTTTGATTATTGACTCCTGCAATCAGGCTGTTTATCGTAATATATATTGCCGAACATACAACATAGGGCACGCCCAGATTTAAAAGCTTATGTAAAATAAACTTTATCCTACTGCCTTTGGACTGCCAGGTACCGGTTATCTCATAAATATAACCGCTCAAAAACATAAATAAAGCCACATGAAACGTCCATATAAATTTTTCCAGCCATTCTCCGAACATCGGGACATCCGCTCCCGAATTCCTGATTCCCATTATCACATGTCCGAAAACAACCAGGAAACAGGCATAACCCTTCAGGCAATCCGCATATTTATCCCTTACTCTCATTTTGTGCACTCTTTTGTCCGTCTTTTTTCTTTATCACAGTCTGATATATGGATAATGTATCGTCAATTACCGATTCCCAGGAATAATTTTCCCTCATCCAGAGAATCTGGGCCTCACGTTGCTCTTCCGAATAGCTGTCATTCAGCATTTGTTCCATTTTTCTCCTCAGATCATCCGGCCGACTGTGATTGAACCATGTCAGAAACTTCTCCGGAACCACCTTATTCTCTTCAATGTCACTAGCAAGACAGGGCGCACCGAAACTCAGAGCTTCCAGAAGTGTCAGGGACATACCTTCCACATCACTGGGCAGAATATACAACCGGCAATTGGAATAAAGTTCTTCCTGGAACTCTCCCTGCACGAAACCAGGCATGATTACCCTTTTATCCAGCGCCGCCATCTCCCTGATTTTTTTTACATATTCGGAAGAATCTATTTTTCCTGCTATTACCAGTTTCAGATCCGTATCAACACTTCGAAATGCTTCCAGCAGATAATGAATTCCTTTCTCTGGTACCAGACGCGCTACGAACAGAACATAATCATTTCCTTTCAGTCCAAGTTTGCGGATCTGATCAGGTTTTCTCCGATAGCCCGTATTCACACCGTTGCGGATAAAATTCGTTTTTCTTCCATATTTCCTCTGAAAATAACTGCTCATATTCTCGGAAAGCACAATCATCTCATCCGCGCATCTCGCCGCTATTTTCTCAGCGATCTTTATATACTGTGAAGCAAAAGAATTCCATTTTTCTCTCTGCCAGTCAAGACCATGAATCGTTACAACTGTCGGTATCCGAAAAAGCTTCGTCATCCAGGACATTCCCGCCGGTCCCTCTGCATGAAAATGGACCACGTCATAACGCCCGAATAATGCCAGAAATGTGGCCAGAAACGAATACATTACCGCATCCGAGCCTTTTATAGAAACTGTAGGGACATCACGTAGGGATATCCCTTTGTATCTTTTGGGAGATCTGTCACATTTTCTCTGCCATCTGTTATATACAGTGACTTCATGTCCCTTCCGGGCCATTCTTACGGCAAGCTCTCCCACAACCACTTCTATTCCGCCCTCACAGGAGGGCACTCTTTTATGTCCTATTATTGCTATCCTCATACTGAACCATCATTTCCTCCGCGCCAGTTTTTCATAGTTTTCTCCCGAGCTGTTGCCGGAATATTTAAGAGAGGGGCTATTGTCAAGGCCATACGCCATGATCATTAAAGCGATCGTTCCAGTCACAAAGGTATAATTCATTGTATTATCCGTAAATGCGGTTACAAGCAGATATACACTGTAAGCGATTGCCAGCATTCCGCCTTTTATATCCTGTAATTTAGAAACAAGATACACCTTCACCGGCACATAAAAAACCATCCAGAAGATAAATCCCCAAAAACCAATATCTACATACAGAGCAACGATATCGTTATGAAGACCTGTTCCTTTTAAGTCATTCATAAGTTCGTAGGTGAAGCCTGCGCCATATCCCGGATAACCCGGAGAAAAATAAAAATATTCTTTCACCTTCGCCAGAAGATTATCCCGCCCCATCAGATTAACGCCCGCCTGTCTCTCAAGATACTCCAGCAGACCAAAATCAACTATAGCCACATAACCTATCATCATCACAATAACAATGATTCCGCTCCATATCAAAAAACCTCTTCCGCGTTTTCCATGTCCTGAGGCAAGTAGTACAAAAATATAAACTGCAGCCGCAACCACCACCGCCAGCATCCCAATCCGTTTAAACCCGGATAAAAAGAAAAAAACAGCACCGGCAATCAAAAAAACAGTGAAAAACGTCTTCTTCATCTGCAGTATATAAACCAGGTAGACCACGTACACTCCCAAAGAAAATGTCAGCTCATGTACTTCCATCTGGGATATAGCCGGACCCGCCTCATCCGCAAAAGTCACGATTATACGCTGAAGCTCAGACATATACTGGCTGAAACCAAATTCAACAATCGTACCTGCCAGAATAATCACATTTGGGAGAAGCATGGCAAGCAAATTGCACCAGATCGCATCTTCGCCAAGGACATAAATCATTCCCATCATTGTCAGTATCATTGTCACCGCATAAAGCTCATTGAAAAATCCCCGTCTTAAAACGGTCAGGCTGCTGGCCTTTGATATCCATATAAATGTGGAAATAAAAATCGTCCACACATGGGGAAAGCACAATATTCCACCCAATTTCACCAGATATACTGCTCTGTCCAGATCCACATTTGCAAGAAACACACATACATTTAAGATAAAAATGCCTGCCACCCACAGATATCGGTACATCCACCCGATACCTGCAAATGTAAAATACGTATTTCTGGAAAAATACATACCAAAACACAGTGACGCATATATAAGGAACATCACCTTTTTAGAAGCTGCTTTCTCCTTCATAGTCCTTAATCGCTCTCCGCGCTTTTTTCTTCTCCTTCATCCCGTTGAACCACTGTCGTATAGGTCTTACGACTGGAGACTGTTTTGGAAATGAGAGACCGAATCTGATAATCCCCTGCTTCTCCGGCATTCACCCCGCTTAATGCGTAAGTCACTGGATAGAATGAGAACAGATCCTTCAGTACAACGGTCAATCTTTCCATTTCACTTTCCATATGTTTTTCCATGTCATTTTCATAAAATACCCAGAACTGACCGCTGCCGTTATATCCTACAAAACTGTGCAGCTGATTCTCGTACATCTCTCTCAGTGTCTGACCAAACTGGGCCAGAATTTTATCAGCCTCCTCCCGCCCAAGATCATTATTGATTTCACGCTGATTCTGAAGCTGAAGATTTACGCAGCAAAATCCAGCCGACATCACCAGTCTGGCCTGCCTGCTGATATAATTATCACAGGAAACCCGGTTCATACAGCCTGTCTGATGATCCCTGAGGAATACATATTCCAGAATATCTCCGATTCGCCCTATCAAAACCGCTCCGCAACATCCCATCAAAAGAAATACCACGGAAATCACTGCCATCCACACCTTCATGTTGATCGTCTGTGTGGTGGATACACTGGTAAGAGTCCGGATATTCTTCGCACCAAGATATTCGTTGTATTCCGTATTAGTAATATCGGCAATTTCATACAGCCGGTTCATTCTTTCCAGAATCGTGCGGATCTCTGTTTCGATTTCCTCCTCATCAGAAGGCTTGCTGACTACCACCGCATCCGGCACTGCAACCTCATGAGAACCTGCTTCGGCATTTTGAGAGGTATTTTCTTCGGCGCCGGTTTCCTGATCAGAATTCTCTTCTGTTTCCATAGCTGTCTCCGTCAGATTCCGGTCAGATTGTTCACCCTGATAAACCCCAAGAATGTATTCGCAATATGCCCTGTCTACCGTAGAATAATCATATTCATCCCTCGCCTTGACCCAATTGGTAAGAAGCGTGTCATATTCCACTGACCGATCCACACGGGAATATACCGTCTTCACACTACCGTCAGATTCTGTCGTCTCCTTGGATTCATTCCATTCATCATAGACTTCGTCCAGAATATAGTTATAATTGATATTTGAATTTCCGGAATCGCGCAGTTTCTCCACATATGCGTCAATAATCCGATCGCTCTGGTTGACGTCATCCTGCGCTTTTAATCCTGTCAGACGATAATCCGCAATCTCATTCTCATATCGATTCACCAGAAGTTCTTCATCCTTAGTGACCTTATTTCCCAGAATAAGAGAATAAAGACGATATAAATTCACATCGTGAAGAAGAATAAATTCCTTCTGCAGATTCATAAAAGAATATCCCGTCTTCGATGAACGAAAGTCGCTGTCCCAATCAATATAGTTCCGCAGTTTGTCTATGGTCAGTTCCAGCTCCAATCCGATTTTTTCTACTGCCTCCAGGTAATCCAGATTCTGTACCTTAATTCCTTTTACCTGATTGCTGATCTGCTGTTCGTTAATATGTTCGCTGCTGTACTTTGAAAAATACACATCCAGCAGTTCATTCAAAATGTTTCGGACAAGATTCTCATCTGCCTCTCTGCCCATGGAGCAGGTGATCAGATAATCCACAGGTTCTTCCTCATATCGTTCTCCGCCTTCATTCAGAGCTTCTTTGATAACCTGCGTTTCCTCCTCATAAACAGGAGAAACGGAAATACTGGTGCACAGGCTGTCAACGCTGTACTTATCCGTTCCCAGACCAAGATTCTCCATCACCTTTGCCAAATTATCGGCCGATCCGATCTCTGATACGTCAATTTTAGAACCGTCCGGCGCATATCCCTGCACCGCATCCTCATTGTTGTACCGAATCACAGCAGAGGCTACATACTGCTGCATAGAAAATAGAACATAATAAGAAAGCCCTGTCATAACCAGAAAAAAAGCAACAATTAAAGATATCCTACTTTTCAGATAACGAAATATTTGAAAATTTCTCATTTCTCCGCCTTCTTTGTTTCCACATTATGAACATAATAATAAATATACATGTAGAAAAATAATCAGTAATAACCCTGTACCGCTATTATCCCGAAGTTCAATCCAGGAGATCATGCAGTTTGTCCAGAAAATCCGTAAGACTGTTGTCTGCCATATCCTCGTCATTCTCACCATTCTCAATCCCTGCAAGGTCTTCCACTTCTGACATCCAGTCTTTGAAATCTTTCTGCCGTTCCGGTTCCGCAATATTTATATACCTCTTCTGCTGAGCCGTTTCTCCCACGCCCATATATCCTTCATGCCGCTTTGTTTCCATGATTCCTGTATATATTTCCCGCTGTTTCGTTTCCCGGGCTCCTGAAGATTCCTCCTGCTGTCTCATTTCCACAGCTCTTGCAGATTCTTTCTGCTGCTTCGGCTGCTCAGCTCTCACATATCCTTTCTGCTGTCCCGACTGCGCGGTTTTTACATTTTCTTCCTGTTGTCCCGGTCGCTGGATTTTTATATCCTTTTCCTGTTGCTTCAGTCTGCTGGTTTTTACTTCTGTCTTCACGGAACGCTTCCTTCTTCCGGCCTGATACGTCCCGGTTCTCTTCCTGACCCGTACGTCCTTCTCCAATGCACCAGCTCCCTGACGCTTCGCGGCTCTTTCCTTCTTCAAATCAGAAATAAAGCAGACCAAGTGAAGGAGAAAGAAAAGAACCAGAGCATTGCGAACAGCCTCCTTTATTACATCTTTATATATATTATTCCCGGGATCCATCTGAATCGTCATGTATCCATTCGCCTGCTTGGCCTCATACTCCAGAATTAGTGCTCTAGCTTCATCTGCAGTCTCTTCCAGCTCCGTTACGATATTTTCTATGAGTCCTTCCGCCTTATTAACCGCACCCTCAGACATCTTATTCCCGGACAGCTGCTCATAAAGGTGATCATTTCGAGCCATCGAAGAGTTTGTCTCCGTCAGTTTGTCCGCATAATCCTCAGCTTCTTCTGCAAAATTGTCAATGCCAATCTTAGTCTGAGACATATAAAACTGCCCGTCTGTATCATAAGTAGGAACCAGAACAATCCTGGCCAGATCATCGGCGTATTTCTGAATCCCCGTAATCCAGTTGGCATTTGACATCTGATATTTCTGGGCGTCAAAATTAAGAAATACATTCTCAATAATAAGCCGTCCCATATAAGTAATCACATCCTTGGAAACACCATACTCCATCACATGAGCCCTCAGATTTTCGATCATGGTATCATTGATATTTTGAGCCTTGCTCCCTACACTCTGAAAAGTCTCATCTATAGTGGATGAATAAAAAGTAGACTCTTTTTCCGCCATCGTATCCATATAATTTGTGATAAATGATGCGGAAGCAGATAAATAATCACAGATATCCAGATAATCCTCCTGCTCAATCATCTCATAATCCACATTCAGAGACTCTATATTCATGGAATACTGCTCGATAAACCACTCTCTATATGCCTCACAGAACTGCTGCACCAAAACTCTGCCGTCCAGATCCGCCGCCTCTTTATTAGCGTGATATTGAACAGAATACTCTGTCGACACATGATAATCATCCCCGGTATCGGAATATTCCAGAGGCACAATCTCCAGAACTTCCTTCAGCCCCTCCGCCGCGCTGATTCCTTCAACATTACCTTTTTCAATAGTTCTTTTCAGTACTTCATCCGACAGCATATCCGACTGATTAAATCGGGTGGAATTGGGATTCAGTCCCCGGGAAGCTCCATCGTAATTCAGAGAAATTACAGCCCTGGCAGTCAAAGAAGAACTATAGTAAAGAGAAAAGATGCTGACAACCAGAAACAGAGCCGTCACCATATAGATCCGGATTTTTTTCTGTAGTGGATGATACCGGAAAGCCATTATATCACTTACCCGGATCCATCCCCCTCTCAGGAGCCGTATCGCTCCGCAAAGCATCACCCCAACCAGAAGAATGAAGAATAACCATTCATATCCTGTTAATACATAATATTTCACTTGCACATCTCCTATATAATTAGTACAGATCGATTACTACCAGCTCCGGTTTATTACATATTCTCGGAATCCAGCCATGCCCTCCCAGTCCTCTGCTGACAATCAACGCGATGTCATTTATATATGTCAGACCATCCGTATATTCCGGAAACCATCCCTCATAGGAAAACAACGCCCCGATTCCCGGAATTCTGATGATGCCTCCATGATTGTGGCCGGACAGAGCCAGATCAATGGAGCTGTCATCCAGATATCTCGGAACAGGATACGGAAAATGAGACAACAAAATTTTAAAATCCGTATCAGGCTCCGCTTCGAAATCCGAGAAAAAGTGTCCGGAATATGGCCAGAAGGCATCAATGTTCGTACTGATGCCGCCAATCACAATGGAATTGCCATTCACCTCCGTACGGACGAAATGGTTCTGAAGTACTATAACTCCGGCTTCCTCAAGCCCTGTCAGAAGACTTTCATCCTTGATCAGTTCGGAAAAATCTTCCTCCTCTTCCGCCGGCACCCCAGCCCCCTCCAAATTCTGTAAGGTGAGATCCATCCCGTAGACCACCGTATTCTCATGATTTCCCATTCCGTAATATACGGGAGCAATGGACGTCAGACGCCTGCAGAGCTCCACTACACAGGAAATATCCGGATCTTTTTCATTAATCATATCGCCGCCTGTAAGAATCAGATCCGGATGCAGTCTCTTTATCTCATCCACAAGCTCCTGATTATCCTCTCCAAAAGAAGCCTGATGCAGGTCCGAAAGGAAAACAGCCCGTACTGTTTCCCCAATGTCATCTGAGAAAACATTGTAATATGTATTTTCAAAGCTGCGATTTTCATACAAATTCCAGCAAAGAAACAACCCGAGACACAAAATCAGTATCCCTGCGGCGGCAAGCACGTCCCTTAAAATCCGTGATTTTTTCATTTATGCAGTTCTTTCTTATTTTCATTAACAAATCCAGACAGTATTTCGTGGTTGACCAAAATGTCCTTTCCTGTCCGTATTACAATGCCGGAAAGGAACATAATACTAATAAGTCATGAAGAGAAACATATTAAAATTATATTACGCCATCTCAGCCATCTCCCCGGAGGAAACCTCTCACATGTATAAAACCTTCAAAAAAATTGTAATTTCTTTTTACAGGAGTAATTTTATACAAAAATTTTCTTTCTGTCAATAGACCAGATGAATACTGTCCTTCTTCTTTTACACTGTTTTTAGGCACTTTTCAAGAAAGCTGACATAAAAGGTACCCTCCAGTGCACAAAATGCTTCCATACAGTCCTGACTCTCTTTTCTCCATGGACCCGACTCTCCTTTTTCTCTGCAGTGAACGGCCGACTTCATACTGTGCCTGTTCTGCCGCTCAAAATAACCATTAAAATAAGCCGGTATCTTCCATGAAACATGGAAAAAACCGGCTTATTCCGTTCCTATGGCGTCAAAGTACTGTCGGCAAACAGAATTCTCTGCCTTGTAACTAAGCTTATTTCCTCAGAACCCTGTAATTCTTCGGATTCTCATAATCCTTATGCACGCCGTCATCCTCGTACATAGTATACTCGCTGCCCGCATATCCGATCAGCTCCGGAGCCGTGCTGTCCAGGTCGTCCACGCACTCTGCGGAAGCCACTACCGGAACGCATTTGCCCTTCCGGATAAACATGGGAACTTCATGAAGAGCCACTTCCACGTAATGCAGTCCCTTTTCCAGGACTTTCTCTGTGATCTCTCCGTCACGGCCGAACTTCACAAACATCATTTCCTCGGGAAGGTATACATAACGTCCTTTGGCGTTCTGCGTATAAACAGGAGCGATCATGATTTCATCACCCAGCATGAGCTGATCCTCCACCCGGACGGCAATCTCATCCTCAGGATATACGAAGGAGAGCGGTTTAAAGTACAGGTCATTATTCAGGGCAGCCTTCATGAACTCGCTGTACAGATAAGGAATCAGACGATACCGGGTCTCCACCACGCTGCGGAAATCCTCAATATGATCGAACTGATAGCATTCCTGCTCTCTGGTTCCACGGGCCGCATGGTTTCTCATAAGAGGAGTGAACACGCCCAGCGCCAGCCAGCGAAGCACCAGATCCTCCGTGGTATCCGCGCCGAAGCCGCCCAGATCCGCGCCGGTATACAGGAACCCGCACATGTTCAGAGAAGGCATCATCTTCAGGTTCAGAAGAAGATGGGACCACCAGGATTTGTTGTCTCCTGTCCAGATGCCGCCGTAACGGTGCATTCCCACATAGGAGGAACGGGAGAACATCAGGATACGTTTGTCCGGAACAAGACGTTCGAAAGCTTCCCCTGCCGCTCTGGTCATATTGTAACCGAAAAGATTATGTACGTCCTCGTGACATACCATCTTTCCGTCTACATTGTGATAGAAGCGTTTATAATCCTCATGGCTGTTGGACATGCTCATGATCTTGCCCATGAGATGGAACATGGGAACGCCCTTTTCACCCTCCTCGGAGAATTTCTTCAGCATCTCCTTAATCTCAGTCATGCCCTCGGTGGAATAGAAGATGGCAGGCTCGTTCATATCGTTCCAGAACCCCTCGATTCCCTGATCGATCAGGAAGGAATAGTGATCCCCGAACCATTTTCTGGCGTCCTTGTTGAGCACATCGGGAAAATGGGTATCCCCGGGCCACACGGCGGCCACGAAATCGGTTCCGTCCGCTCTCTTGCAGAAGTAGTTATTCGCAACGCCTTCCTCATAGATATCATACCCCTCTTCCACCTTCACACCGGCGTCGATGATGGGAATCAGACGGATATGCTGGTCCTTCATTTCCTGTACAAAGGCGGGAAACTCCTGGAAATTCTCCTCATTGAGGGTGAAATCCTTATAATCCTGCATATAATCGATGTCCATGTAGATCATATCCAGCGGAATGCGGCTTTCATGATATTTCTGCGCCACCGTGCGGAAATCGTCCTTGGTCACATAGCCCCAGCGGCTCTGACCAAAGCCGAAGGCAAATTTGGGAGGAATAAAGCTTCTGCCGATGATTTTCCGGAACTGCTTTACGATATCATAGGGAGTTTCGCCAGTGATCACATACAGATTCATGTCCGCATGAGCACAGGAAACTTTAAGCTTATCCAGATTGGTATAGCCGATATCAAAGGTGATGACGGACGGATAATCGAAAAACATGCCAAAGGTCTCTTTGCCCGCTACGATGATAAAATTGTGGGCGGCATAAAGAGAATTTTTATCCTCGGTATGATTGGGATCATCCGCGCAGTCGCTCACATAGCGAAAGCCTCTCTTGTTGATTCCCCGGTTGGCCTCGCCAAGGCCATATACGATGTCCTCTTTTCCCATTTCATAGGTAAAGCAAAAGCCTTCATCCGTACAGAGCTGCCCGAACTGCGGAGCTCCTTCCGCCGCTTCCATCTGCACGGTCACCGCATCTGTGGAAAAGGGGTTTCCATAAACATACTTCTGAATCATGATGTTCCTCCTTGTATTTTCAGTATTTTTTCTTCTGTCATTTTTTCAGGCAGAAGCCCTGGAGCCGCAGCCTGCGCCGGATTGTTCTCTACCGACTGCAGACAAATGCGGCGGAACCTTGCCTTTGATACGTTCATTATATATCTCTGATCAGAAAAAAGCTTCCCTTATTTTAGCAAAAAATTCTAAAATTTTGACTTTTTCTGGTTTCCCCGGCATGCTCACTCATATTTTACGATTTCCTTTTTCAGACGCTTCATAATGCGCTTTTCCAGTCTGGAAATATAAGACTGGGAAATCCCCAGAAGATCCGCCACCTCCTTCTGGGTTTTTTCCTTCCCCTCGGCGATGCCCAGGCCAAAACGCAGCCGGATGATGGTTTGTTCCCTGGGGGAAAGCTTGTCGATGGCCCTGCCGAGGAGCGTAATCTCCACCTCGTCCTCCATCCGTCTGGAAATCACATCCTCGTCGGATCCCAGAATATCCGAAAGCAGCAGTTCATTTCCGTCCCAGTCCACATTCAGGGGTTCGTCGATGGAAACCTCCATGCGGGTTTTGCTGTTTCTCCGAAGATACATGAGGATTTCGTTTTCAATGCACCGTGAAGCGTAGGTGGCCAGCTTGATCTTTTTCACGGGATTGAAGGTGTTGATGGCTTTGATGAGCCCGATGGTTCCTATGGAGATGAGATCCTCCACCCCTACTCCCGTATTGTCAAATTTTTTCGCAATATAGACAACCAGCCGAAGGTTGTGCTCGATCAGAACAGCCTTCGCCTCCTTCTCCTGGTCTGTGCCAAGTCTGGCGATGACGCTGGCTTCCCTCTGCGGTTCCAGCGGAGCCGGAAGGACGTCGCTGCCGCCGATGTAGTAAAGCTCCTTCGGTCTGGACAACACCAGTTTTTTTATCACCTGAACCGGATAGCAGTCGACACTGTCTGTTTTTACGCTCATACGTTAACCCCTCCTTGAAATAATGAATCGTTCCCCTTAGTCCAGAAGTCTGGAATTCAGCAGCACTTTATACTCATTTCCCAAAGCGAAGGGTTCGAAGGACAGGGCAAACACCGGCCTGGAGATGTGAACCGCCTCTCTGGGAGTGTGGATACAAAGCTCCTCCAGCGTGACTGCCAGAAGCATCTCTCCGGCCTGTCCCACCGTGCGGCAGGCAAGGTAATGAGGCTTCAGGCAGGCAAGCTCCGTACTTTTCAGCTCCCCCGGGTTCTCCTGCAGGTGTTTCAGTTTCTCTACCAATTCTCCCGATAACATGGTTTCCAGGATTTCCGGCTCCACAATGGATACCGGTCCGCCGCTCACCGGATCGGTAAGTAAATTACCTGTATCATAAAATCCGTAAGCAGACTGTACTTTTCCCTGATAAGACAGGGTTATGGGATAAATGTGCTTCATCCGCACCCGGAAGGAGTCGGAAAGATATGCCGAGGCCCAGAGAGCGAGGCTGGCGCCTGCCAGAAAAATCAGGAATGTCTTCAGGGATAATCCGCTGTCCGGAGTCACTGCGGCGGCCTCCCAGAATCCTCCGCAGAGAAACGCCGCCAGATAAAGCGTAATCACCCCTTTTATCAGCAGTCCGCTTTTTTTCAGTCCGCATCCCACTCTCACCATCCCCACGGCACAGCCTCCGTGGAGCAGAATGGTGACAATCAGTCCGGCATCCGACTGTATATAGAGAATCAGGCAGGAAAACAGGGCGCCCATGGCAGCCGCAAGAAGGCATCTCCGGCGGCTTCCCCTGCACAGGAACAGGAATCCCACGATTCGCAGAAGAATATAATCCATCAAGAGATTCGTCAGAAAGACGATGTCTATGTATACTTCGTAATACATAAAAACCCCCTATGACCTGTCAATCCTTCGCTTTGGTAAGTGAACTCATTATAGGTCAGAGGAGTTGCGTAATTTGTCAAAAACAGGGAGACGATTTCCAGAATTTCTCGTGAGGATTCGACACTATCTCCACTTTTTTCAGACAGTTTTATGATTTTCAGAAAAATGAAACGGGACAGCCATCGCTGACTGTCCCGTTTCATTTTACATCACTATTTTGTTTTATATGATTCCTTAAGCAGATCTGCCAGATAAAGTTCATCCTTCCTGTGGGTTTTCTTTATCCTTTTGTATTCCTTTATGGTCTCCGCCAGCAGGTCCGGTCTGTCTCCGAAATAATCCTTATAGAACAGGGTACTGTTGTCATATTTGCTTCTGCCGGTCCGGATATACTTTTTTGCAAACTCTTTGGGTGATACCGTGGATTTCACCTTCTCAAATTCAGAAACAAGCCCTTCCGCAATGATCAGAAGCATCTCCAGCTCGGGCTTGGTACAATATTTCTCAATTCCGTATATCTTTTTTCTGTAATCAACCGGAATCTTCAGTTTTTCATTCTGCACATCACCCACGCGCATGACGAGCACATCATTCCCCGGATAGATATTCAATTCTGTTCTGACCTGAGCACTCCCGGTTATCTGTCTTGCATGAAACGGTGTCAGTCCGATCAGATCATCCTCTCCAAAAATAAGTTTCTCATGCTCTATAAGTATCCTCATGACTGCCAGTTCATTCGGACCTTCACACATTATGAGCCTTTTCATGTTTTAAGCTTCCTCTTCAGGCTCATCAGCTCATCATAATTCACCGCAGTCTGAAAAGCGTTATTATAATACTGTTTGCTTTTCAGGAGCTCCGTTCTGATCTGATAATCCTCATACATGTTGGAGAGAGACACACGATTGCCGGATTTACAGATCCATATATTATCCTGTCTGCCCATCTGATCAAGCACCTCACAATAATGTGTGGTAAAGATCAGAGCGGCATTATGTCTGTTTACAGTCTTATCCTTGTACAGACTGATCATATTTTCCACAAGCGTCTTATGAAAATGATTCTCCACCTCATCGATCAGCAGTTCAAATCCTTCTTTTAAAGAAGCTGCCATCAGAGTATAAAGCAGCAGCCCCTTCGTAGTACCGCTTGACAGCACATATACCAGCTGTGTATCCGAAAGATTCTTTTCTTCACCATTAAAGATCAGCTTATAATTATGATCGTCAAGTTTCCGGAGATCTTCCATGTTATCGTCAAAAATGCGCATGATGCTGGCCAGCACTGCAGTATCAATACCATAATTTTTTAAAGCTTTAAACATCAGCTGGTAAGTATCGGCGCCGTTTCCAAAGCTGTCAAAATAAATCGCCCTTGTCTGCTTCTTTTTTAGCACAAAAAAGATATTGGACGTATCTTCCGGCAGGTCGCCCAGATCAATCAGCTCCGTAAAGGAATCCGGATCGTAAATTTTCTTCACATTTGTCTTGTAATATGGTTTCCTGTATATATGCTCATTCCTGAATATCGCCTTATTCCCGGGCAGGGAATCAGTTCCCAGCTGCACCTTATACTTATATATATAATTTTCGTGATAAAAGATGATCTCCAATTCTACCCCTTCATAAGAATAGTGCTTTTCCTCCAGGCGAAACTCACCAAGTATGGAATAACAGGCGTCCAGCAGTTCCATCGCTGAAGTTTTGCCGGAAGCATTCTTTCCTATGAACGCCATCGTACTATACACATACAGATCCGGAGCAATCTCCTGAAGTTCATATTCCCTGTCCTCAGCTGTCTTTCTGGCCTTCACTACCAGATCAATTGTAAAATTATCTGAACAATTTTTAAAATGATTTGCCTTCACTCGAAGTAACTTCACCGTAACCACCTCCATGGACATCTTAACACAAAAATCAAATTAAAACAATATTTTTGTTTATTTTATATTAACATATGGTATTTTACCCATATACAAGAAATTTCAACTTCATTTAAAGAATTTTTTCGGATAATCATAATTTCCTGTGATACCTGTTCCCAAACTTAAAAATTATTAACAAAGCCGGGATTTTCCCCGGCTCAGTTGAGATTATATATTTTTCGATATGAATGTCCTGCGCATTTCAGGAATTCTTCCGATGCAGCGCATTCAGCATTTTCCTGAGGTCCTCTATCGGCAGCTGTCCCGGTGCGGACGCTGCTCCAACAGTGGCGAAGGTTACCGAGGAGCCAAAACTTTCACCGGCAATACGGGTGATTGCCCCCAGGCTTCCCATGGACATGGAAATCACGGGCTTCTCCGTATACTTGTTTACCATTTCGCTGGTAGCCAGCATGATGGCGGCTACATCTTCAAACTCCCGGGGCATTACCGCCATTTTCAGGATATCTGCGCCAGAAGTATTCATTTGGCAAAAACGTTCCAGGAGAACCTCTCTGCCGTCGGTTTTCTGAAAATCGTGACTGGAGGCGATGATTTCCGTTCCATGAGTCTGAAGTGCGGAAACGAGGGAGGTATCCCCCTCCGGAAGCTGAAAATACTCTACATCGATAAGGTCCGTTTTTCCGGATGCCGCAGCAATGAGATTGAACCGTGCATACTCCTCCCGGGATATGTCCGCGTTTCCGCCCTCCGCCTTTGTGCGGATAGTAAACAGGAGAGGAATCGGGTACAAAATATCGGTCAATTCTTTCAGCGCCTCCTCCAGTTCTTCCTTATTATAAAGCCCCTGAAAAAAATCAGCCCTCCACTCCACAAGGTCCGGAGAAGCAGCCTTTGCCTCCGCAGCCTCCTTTTGCAGTGCATTTAGAGAGGAGGAAGTCAGGGGAACACAGATTTTGGGCATCCCGCTGCCCAAAACCAGATTTCGGATTTTGATTTCTTTTGTCATAACAGAAAACTCCTCGCTTTCATCAGAATTTTATTCCGTATGCCATTCACAAAACGATACTTTTCCCAGAACAGGGAAATACCATGAGACCATATTGGCCGTGCCGTGAGAAAATGCGAGAGACTTGCCAGAGAAGGATCCGGGGTCTTTTCGTACTCAATGATACATTCTCGAGCCGTGCGGCAACAGCGCTTGCAATATTGCCTGTTTCCATGTATGATTATATTTCAGAGAATTTATCAGTTCCGGGAAAATCCGGACTATGGAGGTATCAGACATGGATTTTATTACAGGAAAAACTCAATTGACAGCCCTTCTGGGAAGTCCCGTCGCCCACAGCGTTTCGCCCCTTATGCACAATGAGGCCTTTCGCCAGCTTGGTCTGGATTATGTATATGTCTGTTTTGACGTAAATGAAGACACTCTTCCTCAGGCGGTGGCCGGATTAAAGGCCTGCGGAATCCGGGGCTTTAATCTCACCATGCCCAATAAAAACAAAGTGGTGGAGCTGCTGGACGAGCTCTCCCCGGCGGCAAAAATGATCGGCGCAGTGAACACGGTAGTCAATGACAACGGACGCCTGATCGGTTACAACACCGACGGCATGGGATACATGCAGTCCGTCCGTGA
Organism: uncultured Eisenbergiella sp.; assembly: GCA_947626995.1. Lineage (GTDB taxonomy): Bacteria > Bacillota > Clostridia > Lachnospirales > Lachnospiraceae > Gallintestinimicrobium. The sequence continues at coordinate 33,409 of CANQUI010000026.1, forward strand.
CGCAGGCTATGACATCACGGGAAAGACCATGACCATCATGGGAACCGGCGGCGCCACCAGCGCTATCTGCGTGCAGGCGGCTATCGATGGCGTGAAAAAAATACATATTTTTGCCCGGCCCACCAGCCGTTTCTGGGACCGGACCATCCGTCTGGCCGACACCATCAGCAGAGAACTTCCCTGTGAAGCACATGTACATGAAACGAACGATGCTCAGGCGCTGAAGGATGCTGTGGCGGAGAGCGCTCTGCTTCTCAACGCCACCTCTGTGGGAATGGCTCCCCATACAGAGGAGTCCATTATCAAGGACACTTCGGTTTTCCGCCCCGGTCTGATCGTGTCAGATGTGATCTACAATCCCCGGGAGACTCTTCTTCTCCGCCAGGCCAGGGAAGCCGGCTGCCATGTGTTTAACGGCATGTATATGCTGCTGTATCAGGGGGTGGAAGCTTTCCGCCTGTGGACCGGAAAGGATATGCCGGTGCAGCTCATCAAGGAAAAATATTTTTCCGCGACCATGTGATTCAGAGGGAATACTGCGTCAACTGCCGGCATACTCTTTACAATAAAGGACTGTCATATATACCTTTTCACTGTAAAGGCAATATGACAGCCCTTTTTTCTCTATGGCCGTCCCTGCGTTTATGCTTCCTGCACTTCCACTTTCCTGTTCACTCTGGCCTTCACCTCAGCCTGAACCTCGCTGATGAACTGCTGGA
>CANQUI010000027.1 GCA_947626995.1 uncultured Eisenbergiella sp.
CTTTGGCCCGGACGTCCTTTGCCGCCGCCCGCGCCGGTATCATGATTTTGCAATCTTGCATTTTCGCTTCTGTTGATCAGACACCTCCCGTTTGCTTTGGGTTTTATTTTTCGGAGAAAATTGTTTTTTTACATCCAAACAGCCGCCGGATCTCTCCGACGGCTGCTCTGTGTCTTTTTGGAATCGGTGGGGAAAATCAGCCCCACAGCTTTTGGGCGATTGTCGGAAGCGGCGTGGCAAACCGCAAAAACAGATCGTCCTGGGAAAGGAGCGATCCGTTTTCTTTCGCGTGATCGTTCCACATCATATAGCAGGCCCCCAGCATCCTGTCCGAATAGGCCGGCAGCTCCCAGGTCCGCTCTGCGGTCTCAAAAACATTGGGCTGCCAGCGGTTACGCAGAAAATCCAGATCCAGCCAGTCATAGCCGCCTCCCGGAATCAGATACAGGCTGCTGCTTAACGAATTGATGATGGAAAAGCCTTCCTCATACAGCTTTTCGGGATCGGCCCAGCCGGTATCCCAGATATGCACCTGCAGGTTTTTGGGGATTTCTTCCTCCTCCCCCTGCAGATCGGACAGGCTGCCCCAGATACGGATTTCCTTTTCGGGAGCCAGCCGCTCCACATGAGCGGCCAGTTCTTTCAGGTAGGACAGATACGCTTCTTTCTTTCCAAAATACTCATCCATTCCGATATGAACGGCTTTGCAGTCTCCAAATACCGCCTCTTTGGATTCGTCCTGAGGCTCCAGATATTCGCTCCAAAGCGCTTTGCCAAATTGCACCGCCTCCGGCTTTGACAGATCCAGACAGTCCGCGCTTTCGGGATCGCCGGAAAGACCAAGCTCCGGAAAGACTTTGGTAAAGGCGAGGCTGTGGGCGGGCGTATCGATCTCCGGCACCACAGACACCCCGTAGACGGCGGCGTCTTTGATAAACTGTGCAAACTCCTCTTTCGTATAATACAGATCCGAGGAGGTGATGCCCTGTCCGTCCTCGTTTTTTTGATCCGATTCCAGCCGGAATCCCGCATACAGACCATACGCGCCTTCCAGCGTACCGTCGTAATCGCTCGTCGAAAGAATCTGATTGTCGTTTAGATGCACCTGCAGCGTATTCATTTTCTGCCGGGACAGTTCCCGTACGATACGGTATAAAAACTCCAGCGGAACGGCTCTCCTTCCCACGTCGATGCCAAATCCCCTGACGCGGTAGCGGGGCGCGTCCACCACCGTTGCCTCCGGCAGCGTCCCCTTTCCCTCCTCAAGCAGCGTCAGGAAAGAAACGCAGCCCCAGCGCAGGCCCTGCGTGGTATGGGCGCAAATCTGCGCGCCGCCAACAGAATCGCCGTCCAGCCGCAGGCAATAGCCCTCCTCGCCCATTGCGTCCGGCCAGTCCGTTTCCTTCCGATCCGGCAAAAGCGTCAGGAGAATACTTCCCTCCTCCGTCCGGGAACCTTCCTCCTGCGTCACAACCACCGCAGCGGCGGTATATCCCTGTTCGTTCAGTTCCCGGGCGAACAGCTCCGCCGTCGGACGAAGACTTTCCTCCTGGGAGCGCGGAATCAGGATGCTGGTTTTATCCCGCATCGTTTCCGGCCGGGTTCCCGGCCCCGGCAAAAACTGCATCGCGCCAAGGCTGTTTTGCATCGTTTCCGTATGGGGCTCCTCCCCCGTTTGGCTGGCGGGAACTCTCACCTGCATCCCCGGCAGCTCCCGGCGGATCCCGTCTTTCCAGAGCGCGAACCCCAATTCCGCCGTGGTGTCGGCCACCGTGTCCGCAATCCTCCCGTCGCCGTCTATCAGCATTTCATAATCCGCTCCCGCAAACGTAAGGGAATACCCTGCCGGAACCGACGGATACGAAACGGCGACGACAGGATCCGTAAGCTCCTCCGGCCGGTCTGTCAGCTGCCGATGGCTCCCTGCCGGAATTTCGGGACATTTCACCAGAAAATCCGCCTCGATCCCCTCATACGCTTCCCACTCCAAAATGGAAATATTCTGATAGTAAAGGCTCAGATCTTCCTCCTGTTTTTTCACATCCGTCACATGCAGCCGCAGATATCTGGCGCTCACCGGCTCCTCCAGATACATGTCCTGTACCGTGCTTTCGGGCGGCGTCTGATACGACAGCGCCGTAAACCACTCCCGGCCGTCCCGGGAATATTCCAACGCGTAACGCTGCGCGTTGGTCCGCTCCCAGCAGACCCGCACGACTCCCACCGTCACCTCCTGCGGAAAGATTGCCATCAGCCAGTGTTCGTTGTCGTCCCAGTCATTTTGAGAGGACCAGCGCCGTCCGCCGGGATCCGCGTTCCCGTCCCGCGCCGCCCGGGCGGGAAAATCCCGGTTTTCCTGGCTGTCCGCCTTTATCCGCACGCCGGCGTGCAGCATCAGATTTTCTCCCACCGTTTTGACCCGGACGCCTTCGGACACATTCCGGGCGTCAAAGACGCGCCAGCTGTCCTGGGGAATCTCCTTTCCCTCCTGTCCGGATCGGCGGATCAGATAAATTGCCGCTCCCAAAAGCAAAAGCCCCAGGAGCGCAGCGCATATCCCCCGGATCCGTCTCTTCATCGTATTCCTCCCAGTCTTTCCAGTATCTTTCCTGCCATGATACAAACAAGCCCTGCCGCAGGCACCACATATATCCCCAGCCATCCAGCCGCCAGAATCAGCCGGTAAACGGCCTCTGCGATCCGCCCTGTCCGCTCCTGCGTCGTCAGGCGCGGACAAAGCCACAACAGCAAAAGTCCCAGAAGCGTCATGCCGATCCCTAAAAAAAGTCCCGGCTGACAAAAGACAAATTCTACCCGATTCTCGCCTTCTGCCACGGCCACGCCCAAAAATCCCCCCAATACCCGCTGTGTCTTTTCGGCCTTTTCATTCACTGTGACCTTCCAGCCGTCCGGTCCGGCAAAGGGCAAAAACAAGGTGCCCGGGCTTTGCGCCGTTACCCGAAGCGTAATCCTCGCCCGCGCAGCATCCACCGTCAGGGGGACGACGGCCGTTTCCTGTTCCCGCAGCAGAGCCGCGACCGTCTCCTGCCGTGTCGGAACGTCCTCTCCCTCCAAAGAGAGCGCGTCGGCCGTCCCTGCAAAAACAATGCCGGTTACCGCCCGGCCCACGGGCCATTCCCCGTTTGAAAAAAGCGCGTCCAAAACGGCCGGACCGTCCGCGGTTTTTACGGAAACCCACGGCGTCTCATACCCAAGTCCGTTCATGGCCGACTGGTATTGGCTGTCCAGGGTGGAAAAGTAGCCGTGCAGCGTATTCGTCCCGTCCACCAGCGCCGCGTTCTGCGGCAGATCCTCTCTTTCCTTCACCCGCCTGTCCGGCGTGTCTCCCTGCTCCTGATACCGCTCGATCATCCTTTGATAGGCCGCTTCGTTTTCGGCCCGCAGACTGCTGCCCCTGGGCAGGCAGATCATGGCAAAAAGGCCAAAGCTGCAGACCGCTGCCGTGAAAAAAACGGCAATTTTCGCCTGCCGTCCGCTTTTGAAACCGCAAAGGACCGCCAGGAAAAAAAGGCCCAATACGACGCCGACCCGCGCCGCCTCGCCCGGGCATACAAGGCTGATGGCCAGCGTGGAAAACGCCTCTGCAAACAGTCCTTCCCGTCTTACAATAAAAACCAGTGCCGCTATGCAGCAAAGGAGGGATACGCCCATCCACCCTGCGCGTTTCCCCCGTTTTTTTTCTTCCGTCTCCCCCTTGGGCTTTTCGGGCTCCGGCATCGTCTGGAAAAGGCCCAGCTGCGCCAGCAGGGGCATATACGCGTAACGCACCGGAAAACACACATAGGATCCCATGTGCCAGAGCAGATTGGCGGGCTGCAACAGCACCGTGCCCCACAGCAGCACGTTCAGGCAAAGCCAGAACCGGGCATCGGAAGAAAGCCGTTTTAGGACCGGTTGCTTTTTTTCTTTTTTCAACGCCCGCGCCCGATGGACCAACAAAGCCAGAAGCACCGGATGGACGGTCAGAAAAAGCCGTTCAAACAGATCGTCCCCTCCGTGCTGCGCCATCACGCCGAAATAGGAATGGTTCGCTCCGGCCCGGGCGGAGGACAGCAGGATTTTCATTTCCGGATAAAGCACGGCACCGGACAGCAAAAGGCCGGCCAGGGTATAAAACCCCAGACAGCAGATTTTTTGGCGCCGCGCCCCGGGATCCGCCCTTTGTTCCGGGAGCAGAAAATAGATCCCCGAGGAAAACAGGACGAATAAGAGGGTCATAAACCCAAGCTGTATGCCCAGCGCCAGCTGCCAGGCCAACAGAAGCGCGTACGCGCCTCCCCTGTTTGACGAAAGCATCCGATACAGCGCCAACAGAAACAGCGGAAACAGCACCGGAAAAATCATCCATTTGAGAATCTGAAACTGATACGCGCCATAGGCGGAGAGTCCGTAGCACAGACTGAGGATCACATTCCACTCCCGCCTGTCCGGCCAAAGCCGCTGCAAAAACAGGTTCGCGGACACACAGGCGGCGGTCAGATACAGCATCAGCACGACATTGACGGCCTGATACAGCCGGTTTCTTCCAAACAGAAACAGCACGTAATTGAAGGGATTAAGCACCTCGTTGACCGTCTCGGCATACAGATCGGCGCCTCCGGCCACGGTCAGGTCGAAAAACAGATTCTTCCGTCCGGCCACCACGTCATAGAAACGATAGAGCAGGGGAAGATACTGGGAGTAAAGGTCCGTCATCATAACGGAGCCTTTGCCGAAGGGGAAAAAGCCCTTGTACAGAAAAAGGATCCCCACGATCCCTGCCGCGCACAACGCGGTGAGGGCCAGCTGTCCGGATTTTTCCCGCATCTTTTTTGTTTCCGTCATACCTGCCTCCCAGCCCGGGCGCCTTCTGTTACAACAGATGGCGCTGCATCTCCTCCAAAAGCTCCTCCGTCAGTTCCAAAAGCTCCTCTGCCTTTTTATCCGCCAGATCGCTCTGCGGATAGGAATACGTAAAAACGGGCGTCCCTTTTTGGGAAAACTGCAGCCGCCGGCCGTATGTTTCAAGAAGCTTCGAAATGTTTTCCCCATGCACCCGGGCGTCGGGACGGTAGAAAAACCGGATCCGGCCGGGACGTCCCTTTAATTCCGTTATATAAAGATGATGGGCCTGCGCCCGGATCAACGCAATGCGCAAAAGATTGTCCGCGGGTTTGGGAACCTCCCCGAACCGGTCCAGCAGTTCCTCTTTCATCTCCGCGCTTTCCTCTGCCGTCTCCACGGCGGCGATCCGTTTATAAAGATCCAGCTTTTGCTGCTCGTTCACAATGTAGGAAGGCGGGAAGAACGCGTCCACCTCCAGTTCCACACTGGTAGAAAAATCCGTCCTCTCCCGTCCGTCTGACTCCGGCTCCTTTCGCAGCCCCCGGATCGCGTCGTTTAACATTTTACAGTACAGCTCGTAGCCCACGGCCTCCATATGGCCGTGCTGGCGCTTTCCCAGCAGATTTCCCGCGCCCCGGATTTCCAGATCCTTCATGGCGATCTTATACCCGGAACCCAGCTCCGTAAATTCCCGGATCGCCGAAAGCCGCTTTTCCGCCACCTCTTTGAGCAGTTTATCCCGCCGGTACATCAGAAACGCGTACGCCGTCCGGTTGGAACGCCCCACCCGGCCCCGGAGCTGATAAAGCTGGGCCAGTCCCATCCGGTCGGAATCCTGGATGATGATGGTGTTCACATTGGGAATATCCAGTCCCGTCTCGATGATCGTGGTGGCGGCCAGCACATCAATCTCTCCGTTGATGAAATCCAGCATGATCCGCTCCAGTTCCCGCTCCGCCATCTGGCCGTGGGCAAAGGCCACGCGGGCCCCGGGGACCAGCCTGCCAATCTGCGCCGCCACATCGGCGATATTGTTTACGCGATTGTACACATAGTAGACCTGCCCGTCCCGGGAAAGCTCCCGGGAGATGGCTTCCCGCACCAGCTCCTCGTTATATTCCATCACGTAGGTCTGAATGGGGAGCCGGTCCTCGGGCGCCTCATCCAAAACGCTCATATCCCGGATCCCGATCAGGGACATATGGAGCGTACGGGGAATGGGAGTGGCCGTCAGCGTCAGGACGTCCACGTTCTCCTTGAGTTTTTTGATCTTTTCCTTATGGGTCACCCCGAAACGCTGTTCCTCGTCAATGATCAAAAGACCCAGATCCTTATAGTGCAGATCTCCGGAAAGCACCCGATGCGTACCGATGACAATATCCACCTGTCCCTTTTTCAAATCCTCCAGCGTCTTTTTCTGCTGCGCCGGCGTGCAAAACCGGGACATCAGGTCGATGCGCACCGGGAAATCCTTCATCCGCTGCTGGAAGGTATTGTAATGCTGCTGCGCCAAAATGGTGGTGGGAACCAAAAAGACCACCTGCTTGCCGTCCTGCACCGCCTTAAAGGCCGCGCGGATGGCGATTTCGGTCTTTCCGTATCCCACATCCCCGCAGATCAGCCGGTCCATGATCTTTTTGCTTTCCATATCGCGCTTGGTCGCCGCAATGGCGGCAAGCTGATCCTCCGTTTCCTCAAAGGGAAACATTTCCTCAAATTCCCGCTGCCATACCGTATCCGGCGAAAAGGAAAAGCCCTCGCTCTGCTGGCGCACGGCGTACAGCTTTACCAGATCCCTGGCCACCTCGTCCACCGCGGCGCGCACCCGGGATTTTGTCCTGTTCCATTCCTGTCCGCCCAGCCGGTTTAATTTCGGAACCTTTGACGCGTCCGCGGAGGCATATTTTTGAATGACGTCCAGTCCGGTGGCCAGCACATACAGATTTCCGCCGTCCCGATAGGAGATTTTGATGTAATCCCGGATGGTCCCTTCCGTGCGGACCTTTTCGATTCCCCGGTAAATTCCCAGCCCATGCGTCTCATGTACCACATAGTCTCCTACCTTCAGTTCGGAAAAATCGTGGATCTTTACGCCTTCATACGATTTTGTCCTGTTCTTTTTTTTCTTTCGGACGCTGAAAATATCCCCCTCCGAAATGACCGCAAATTTTAACAGCGGATATTCAAAGCCCTTTTCCACGTGCCCGTAAAACAGCTCCACCTCTCCGGGCTGCACGGTCCGGTCGGGATCCTCGCTGTAAAAAGCCGTCAGCTCCTGCTCCTGCAGATCCGCCGCCAGCCGTTTGGCGCGGGTCCGGGAAGGGCACAGCAAAAGGACCCGGCTGCCGGATCGTTTATAACGTTTCAGTTCCTTGCACAGAGCCTCGAAACTGTTTTGAAAGGACGACATGCCGCGCACCGTGATCTCAAATTTCCGTTCCGCTTTAAACAGGCTGTTTTTGGCGTCCAGCGCCGAAAGAGAGGCGGCCGGACAGCCGGTCAGACGGGCCGAAAGCGCCCTTTTGGGATACAAAAGCGCCGCCTGTTTGGGCAGCACATAGCCCTTCTCCATCCGCTGCGTCATACTTTCCCGAAATTCCAGCTCCAGGGCGTCCGCGGTCTCTGCGAGCCGTCCGGGTTCGTCCAGAAACACGCAGCTGTTTTGCGGATCCATATATTGCAGGAAGGATTCCGTATCTTCGTAAAAATAATGCACAAAGCCGTCCAGGTTTACCATGCCTGCCAATGCCTGGGCCGCTTCCTGAAGCTGGGAAATCTGGGCGCAAATGCGCGCCGCTTCCTCGGTTTTTCCGATTTTTTTCAGTTTTTCGGAAAAAGCCGCCGTTTCCCTGCGGATCTTTAAAAACCCGTCGTGAAGGCGGGCGGCGGACAGCATCATTTCCGACGCCGGATAAATCATCACCTGTTTTAACTGTTCCACCGATCTTTGAGAGAGCACGTCGAAGCTGCGAAGCGACTCCACATTGTCTCCCCACAGCTCGATGCGGTACGGATTTTCCTCCGTCATATCAAAGACGTCCACGATCCCGCCGCGGACAGAGAACTGCCCCGGCGTTTCCACCTGCCAGGTTTTTTCATATCCCATCTCCATCAGCCGCCGGGACAGGCGTTCTTCGTCTATGACGGCGTTTTCGTCAAACGAGAGCACGTTTTTTTGGATCTGGGACAACGGGACCAGCGGCGTCATCAGCGCGGCGATGGTGGTGACCACCGTCACCGGCTTTCCGGAAAGCAGGGCCTTGATCACCCGCATCCGCTCTCGCGTCAGCGCCGTCCCCGCCACGTCCGCCTGATAAAAGAGCAGATCCCGGCCGGGATAGACGCAGGCGCTTGGGTCAAAAAACCGATATTCTTCACAAATCTTCCGGGCCTTTTTCTCGCTTTCGGTCACAATCATCTTTTGGGAAAACCCGCGGCTTAACCCGTATACGATATGAAGCTTCTGAGAATCATAAAGGCCGGTGAAGCCCACCGGCACTCCTTTGTCCAAAAGCTTTTTCCCTTCTTCAAATTCCGCCAGCTCCTGCAGGGGAGCCGTTAATACCTTCATTTTTCCTCACATTCCGCCGCGCTGCGGCTTCCTTCTTTCTTTTCCCTGCGGTTGAACCGGTTCATGGCTGCGTCCGCCCCTTCCAAAAGCAGCGTCTCCACCGCGCTGCAGGCATCCGTCTGCGCGTCCTCCATCCGTTCCTTTTCTGCTCCCGCAAAATGTCCCAGCACATAGTCCGCCAGATCATACCCCGCCGGCTTTTCTCCGATGCCCACCCGGATCCGTACAAATACGTCGCTGCCCAGATGCGCAATGATATTTTTCAGCCCGTTATGGCCTCCCGCGCTGCCTTTTTTGCGGATGCGGATCCTGCCGGGTTCCAGATTGATATCGTCGCAGATCACGATGAGATGCTCCGGGCTGTCCACCTTATAATACTCCAGCACCTCCCGGATACATTCGCCGCTTAAATTCATATAGGTCAAAGGCTTGACCAGAATCACCTTTTTTTCGCCGATCATCCCTCTGCCCAAAAGGCCCTTGTGCTTTTGTTCCTTCAACGGGATCCCGTGCTTTTGCGCCAGCCTGTCTATGACCGAAAAGCCCACGTTGTGCCGCGTATTTTCATATTCTTTTGTGGGATTTCCAAGCCCTGCTACGACGTACACTTTTTATCCTCCTCAATACGTGGTCTCGCCGTCATGGGAGAGTAAGGACACGCTGTCCATGCCCTTCATCTGACTCAGCGTCCTGACCAGAGCGCTTTCCTCCTTTACGCGCACCTCCACTACCATGTCCAGCTGCCCGCCGGTCACATTGCGGGATTTCACGCGGTAATGAGGCGAATACTGCCGGATGGTTTCAAACAGGGCGTCCTCCCGGTCCGGATCCGGATCGGAAAGGTTGACGATCAGCAGCATGGGCGCTCTGGTGACCGGGATCAGATCCAGGGCAAAAAGCGCCACAGTGACCGCCAGAGAGGATACGACCGCCAGGGCATACAGACCGGCCCCGCAGATGATCCCGACGCTGATGGACCAAAACAGAAACACCAGATCCATCGGTTCCTTGATGGCCGTCCGGAAACGGACGATAGAAAGCGCGCCCACCATACCCAGGGAGATCACGATACTGGACTGGATCGTCAGGATGATGGCCGTGGTAATGATCGCCAGCGCCGCCAGCGAAATCGCGAAATTTTTATTGTAAAACGTTTTTCTGGTCAGCAGCCTGTACGCGAAGAAAATATAGAGCGCGATCAGGCAGGCCGCCGCCAGGCTTATCATAACGGCGGGCAGATCAAGATTGGCGTTGGCAAATCCCTCCATAAAGGATTTTTTAAAGATATCCCGAAATCCCATTGCTTCCTCTCCTTCTACATTCGTAAAATTTGGAAAATGATGTGCGCTGCAGCGTCTCCAGCTGCAGCGTCTGCCGTACAAAATCCGGCAGAAACGCGTCGTATTTGACCTCCAGCACATGAAGGCCCTGGGGCATGACCGGACGTTTCGGATAGTCTCCCTCCAAAAAACGCGTCACCGCGTCGGAGGATGTGATGTTTTTATCCAGCGTGATCCTGACGTTTCCCTGCCGGAGCACATAGGGGGTCCGATCGTACTCTACGATGACCTTTGCCGACAGTCCCCGTTTCCTTTGCTGCAGCGCAAATTTGCAAAGCAGCGGAGGCATGGCCTCCCAATCCTTCCTAAGCTCTCCGCGCAGGATCTGCCCGCACTGTTCCTTTGTCAGCAGACAGGAAAGCTTGCGCGTCATGCCCTGCCGCTTTTGCTTAAGCTCCAGCGCGATCCGCGCCGCGCTGCCATTATAGATGCGGATGCGAAACTTCTCCCTTGGGTCCGTCCCGTCCTGATTTTCATAAAAACAGCGATCCTTTACATCGTCAAAATAAACGCTGCGGATCGCATAACTGCCGCCCCTCGCATGAGGATCCGGTTTGAGCAGCGGCCGGATCCGATGCGCAATGACCGCCAGCTGCTGCAGCGTACATACGTATTTGAGTTCATGCCGCCACGCGCCTTCGTCCCCGTTCATCCTCTCCTCTTTTCCGCCTGCCGTCGCAGACTGATTTGAAACATAATATGCTGTTTTCCATGTTAACACACAAAAAGCCGCCCGGCAAGTCTTTTAACCGGGCGGCGTCCGTATTTTCCCTGTTTGCGCCGGCGCTTTAAAACAAGGATTCCGTTTCCTTTTGCGCCTTTTCGTAAGCCTCCAGGATCAGCGTCTGAATGTTCTCCCGGGTGGCCTGACTGATGGGATGTGCAATATCCCTGTATTCTCCGTCCGCGGTCTTTTTGCTTGGCATGGCAATAAAAAGTCCCTTATCCCCTTCAATCACTTTGATATCATGTACAACGAATTCATCGTCAATGGTAATGGACACGACCGCTTTCATCTTGCCCTCTTTGGCAATTTTTCTGACCCGTACGTCGGTGATCTTCATCGAACTCCCTCCTTCCGCCATTCTTTATAAGATATACCTTTCATTCTTTTCAATCACAATCTTAATTCCGTTCTCCCCCCTGTAATAGGAATGGGCGCGGATCGTATCATGGCTTTCGACGATGCAGTTCTCAATGTGGGTATTATCGCCAATATATACGTCATTGAGTATGATTGCATTTTTGATATAGCAGTTATCCCCGATAAACGTCTTTTTAAAGACCACCGAGTCCTCCACCGTTCCGTTGATGATACAGCCGCTGGAGATCAGGCTGTTGGAAACGCTGGCGCCCATGTTGTATTTTGCGGGCGGCAGATCCTCCACCCGGGAATAAATATCCGGATATTGTTTGAAAAAGTAATCGCGGATCTCAGGCTTTAAAAAATCCATGTTTACGCCGAAATAATCTTCCACGGAGGCGATATTGCGCCAGTATTCTTTCATCCGGTACGCGTAGATGCGTTTTTGATTTTTATAACGGATCAGAATATCCTTCACAAAATCATAGCGGTCCTCCAGCGCGCACTTCTCGATCATTTCGATCAAAAGCCTTCTGCGGATCACGTAAATGCCGCAGGATATGGTGTTGGAACGGGCGACCACGGGCTTTTCCTCAAACTCCCGGATGCGCTGATCCTCATCCAGGATCACGGTCCCGTACCGCTCGGCGCAGAACCCGTCGGGCATGTCCTTGCAGACAATGGTCACATCCGCCTTTTTCTCGATGTGATATTCCAGCACCTTATTATAATCCATTTTATAGACGCAGTCGCCGGACGTAATCACCACATACGGCTCGTGGCTGGTCTTTAAGAAGGAAAGGTTCTGATAAATCGCGTCCGCCGTCCCTCTGTACCAGAAATTATTATCCGCCGTCACCGTCGGCGTGAACACGTAAAGGCCGCCCTGTTTGCGTCCGAAATCCCACCACTTGGAAGAACTGAGATGTTCGTTTAAGCTGGGCGCGTTATACTGTGTCAGCACGCCCACCTTCTGAATGTGGGAATTGGTCATATTGCTCAAAGCAAAATCGATGCTCCTGTAGCTGCCCGCCACCGGCATGGCGCTGATGGCCCGCTGCCGGGTCAGGTCTTTCATTCTCCGGCTGTTTCCGCCTGCTAAGATAATGCCGATCGCTCTCACTGTCTCTCACCTGCCTTGATCAAAGTCTTTCCGCTTTCCAGGCATCCGTCAGGATAATCCTGCAAAACGGTCGTGCCGGCGATCACCGTGTTTTTCCCCACTGTCACGCCGGCGGGAATCAGGCTCTTTTCTCCCACCGTCACAAGGCCATGGTCATAAATCTGCGGAGCGGTATCGTTGGGTGTCTCCGAGCCGATCCCCAGCTTCGCGTTTTCCTCGATGACCGTATTTTCCGCCACGATGGCACGATACAGCTCGCAGCCGTCCCCGATCGTCGTATGGTTCATCACAATGGAATCCCGGATCACGCTTCCCTTTCCGATGGTCACGCCGCAGCCGATGACGGAATTGATCACCTCGCCGTAAATCTCCGATCCCTCTCCCACGATGCTGCGTTCGATTCTGCCGCCCGGCGCCACGTACTGAGGCGGAAGGATCTCGCTTTTGGTGTAGATCTTCCAGTATTCCTCATACAGATTGAACTCCGGGACAAGGTTGATCAGCTCCATGTTCGCTTCCCAGTAGGAATAGAGCGTCCCCACATCCTTCCAGTAGCCGTTGAATTCGTAGGCATACATGGACGCGCCGTTTTGGTGGCAATACGGAATCACGTGCTTCCCGAAATCCAGATTGGGCTGGGACGCCATGGCGATCAGCGCATCCTTTAACGTGGACCAGTTAAAGATATAGATCCCCATGGACGCGAGATTGCTCCTGGGCTGCGTCGGCTTCTCCTCAAAATCCACAATGCGCCCGGTCCCGTCCGTAATCATGATCCCGAACCGTCTGGCCTCTTCCATCGGCACCGGCATGACCGCGATGGTACATTCGGAGCCGTTTTGCTGATGAAATTCCAGCATCACCTCATAGTCCATCTTATAAATATGATCTCCGGAAAGGATCAGCACATATTCCGGATGGTAGCTTTCCATATAATCAATATTCTGATAAATGGCATTGGCCGTTCCGGTATACCATTCGCTGTTTTCGCTTTTTTCATACGGCGGAAGCACCGTGACGCCGCCGATGTTCCTGTCAAGATCCCACGGGATCCCGATCCCGATATGGGTGTTCAGCCGAAGCGGCTGATATTGGGTCAGAACGCCCACCGTATCCACGCCGGAATTGATACAATTGCTCAGCGGAAAATCAATGATCCGATATTTCCCGCCAAAGGATACCGCCGGTTTGGCAACTTTGGATGTCAGGACGCCCAGTCGGCTTCCCTGACCGCCCGCCAAGAGCATGGCTATCATTTCTTTCCTGATCATGTCGTCACCTCAAATGCTGATTTGCGATAGGGAGCGCTCTCGCTCTGCCTTATAGTGCCCGATCTTTCGCACCGTATATTCCTTCGTGCCCATTATACCACAGATTGGAGTAAAAGGGAATCCTTATTTTGACATTCCCGGCACCGTTTGCTCGTTCGGATTGTGTAAAATATCTATAAATTTTTTACAATTTTTTTGTTTTTTATCCATTATATCTAATCTCTTTTAACACTTTGGCGTGATAAATTCGCATATTTTTCACAAAAACGACATTTTTTGCATTTTTCTGTGCCGCCGGAAAGACCTTTGCGGAATTTTCATTTTCCTATTGGTTTTTTCCGGGTATTTGCGTATAATATAGCAGGAAGTTTTTGCTTTGCCAAAATCCACATATCTTAACAGACAGGAAGTGCTTTGTCATGTATCATGTAGATTTCAACCGTCCCATTCACGTTTATTTTATCGGCATCGGGGGTATCAGCATGTCCGGCCTTGCCGAAATCCTGCTTTCCGAGGGCTTCTCCGTTTCCGGTTCCGACTGGAACCGCTCCCCTCTGACCGATCATCTGGAAAGCCGGGGCGCCCGCATCCATTTCGGCAGGCCCCAGAAAGCGGAGAACATCACGGACGAGATTGATCTGGTCGTCTATACCGCGGCGGTTCATGCGGACAATCCGGAGTATGAGAGCGCAAAACAGCGCGGCATCCCGATGCTCACAAGGGCGGAGTTTTTGGGCCAGCTCATGCGCAACTATCAAACCCCCGTCGCCGTCAGCGGCACCCACGGCAAAACCACCACCACTTCCATGATCTCCGAAATCCTCCTTTTGGCGGGCATGGATCCCACCATTTCCGTGGGCGGTATTCTCCAGTCCATTCACGGCAATATCCGCATCGGCAAATCCGGCCTCTTCGTAACGGAGGCCTGCGAATATACCAACAGTTTCCTGCATTTCTTCCCTAAGATCGGTATCATCCTCAATATTGAAGAGGATCATCTGGACTTCTTTCACGACATCGACGACATCCGCGCCTCCTTTTGCCGTTTCGCCCGGCTGATCCCTGCGGACGGCACGCTGATCATCAATGCGGATATCGACCGGTACGAAGAAATCACGGAAGGGCTGCCCTGCCGCATCGTCACCTTTGGCACCAGGCCGGACGCCGACTATTACGCCACGGACATTTCCTATGATAACATGGCAGACGGCACGTTCCGCCTGCACCGTTTCGGACGGGACGGCGAGATCATTACGCTGGGAGTCCCCGGCGTCCACAATATCCTGAATTCTCTGGCGGTGCTGGCGCTCTCGGATCTTCTGGGCGTCGATCCCGAGGCCGCCAAGAAGGCGCTGGGCGCTTTCCACGGCGCCGACCGCCGCTTTGAATACAAGGGCGAGAAAAACGGCGTTACCATAATAGATGATTATGCGCATCACCCCACGGAAATTACCGCGACGCTGACCGCGGCAAAAAAAGTTTTGCATCACACCCTCTGGTGCGTGTTCCAGCCGCATACCTACACCCGTACAAAAGCGTTTTTAAACGAATTCGCCGACGCGCTTTCCATCGCGGACAAAGTGATCCTTATGGACATCTATGCGGCCCGGGAAACCGATACCCTGGGGATCAGCTCCGCCGACATCCAGACGCGGATCCAAAAAAAGGGAAAGGAATGTTTTTATTTTCATACCTTTGAAGAGGCGGAACAATTTATTTTAAAAAATTGTATCAACGGGGATCTGTTGATAACTATGGGAGCCGGGGATGTGGTGAAAATAGGCGAAGAGCTGCTTTCCCGATAAATTGTCCACATCATCCACAGGCCGGACGCCTTAAAACGCCCTTTGGCCTGTGGATATTTTTTGTCGAAAAAGCGGGGCAAACAGCGGGTTTTTCGTGTGCCTTCCACACTTTCCACATTTTCCACAAATGCCGGAAACCCTTGTATTTACTGGACTTTTCGGGAAATTGCCTGTTTTCTTTTTCCAAAAGTTATGCTATAATCGCAAGGAACAAGGGGGATGTACCATGGGCAGGATCCAACTGACAAACGACTGCGGCCTGGAGGCTACGGTGGTTTCCAATATTTTTATTGATTCCTATATGAAAGACGCCAACGACGCGCAGATCAAGGTCTATCTTTATCTGCTGCGCCAGCTGCAGGCAAACGCCGGGGTGAGCATTTCCGACATCGCGGACTGCTTCAACCATACGGAAAAGGATGTCATGCGCGCGCTGCGCTATTGGGAGAAATGCCGGGCGCTCACGCTGGTATACGACGAGGAGAAGAATCTGCGGCAGATCCGCCTGAACGACCTGCAGCATACCGACAGCGCCAGACCCGCCGATGCGGTCAGGCCGCTCTACAGCGCGGCTTCCTCCGTTGCCGTCATCTCCCATCAGACGATCCCGCATCCGTCGGCGTATGAAAAACCGGCGTATACGCCGGACGATTTAAAGGCGTTTGGCAGGCGCGAGAATACGGCGCAGCTCTTTTTTATTGCCGAACAGTATCTGGGGCGGACATTGTCCTCGTCCGATATGAAATCCATCCTGTTCTTCTCGGACAAGCTGGGCTTTTCGGACGAGCTCATTGATTATCTGCTGCAATACTGCGTGGAACGCGGGAAAAAGGATTTCCGCTATATGGAAAAGGTGGCTGTCGGCTGGGCCCAAAACGGCGTTACGACCCCGGAAGAGGCCAAGCGCCAGTCGTCCCGCTATGAAAAAGACGTTTACCGCATCATGAACGCGCTGGGCCGGTCCAATCCGCCCACGCAGAGCGAAGTCGCCTATATCCGCCGCTGGATACAGGAGTACGGATTCGAAATCGACGTGATCCTGGAGGCCTGCGACCGGACCGTTCTGGCTACGGACCGGCATCGTTTCGCTTATGCGGACCGCATCCTGGCCTCCTGGCAGAAGGCCGGCGTGCACCATGTTTCCGATATTTCCGGCCTGGACGCCTCCCATCAGAAGGAAAAAGCCGGAAAGTCCCCCAAGACGGGCTCCATCAGCGAGTACAACCGGTTCATGCACAACAGCTACGATTTTGATGCGCTGGAAAAAGAACTGCTCAAGGAGAATTGAAGTGGCACTGACAGTTTCCCAATATAATCTCATCATGCGGCAATATGAAGAGCGCCAGACCCGCAACCGGCATCTGCGCGAAAAACGGCTGCGCCATATCTACGATACGGTGAACGGTTATCAGGCCCTGGACGAAGCGGTAGCTTCCTGCTGCGTGGCACAGGGCAAAAAGCTTCTGGCCGGAGACGGTACGGCAATGGACCGCCTGCGGCAGAAACTCTCCCGGCTTGCCGACGAACGGACCGATCTCCTTCTTAAAAACGGCTATCCGGAGAACTTCCTGCAGCCGGTCTACGATTGTCCGGACTGTCAGGATACCGGATATATCCGCGGGCAGAAGTGCCATTGTTTCCGGCAGGCCGAAATTTCTCTTCTGTACGAACAGTCCAACCTGAAACAGGTATTGGACCGGGAGAATTTCGACACGCTTTCCTACGACTGGCTGGAAGGGGAAACGCTGGCGCGTTATCAGCAGACCGTGGAAAAATGTAAGAAATTTTGTACAAATTTTAAAACGCTCTACCAAAATCTGTTTTTTTATGGTACAGTGGGTACAGGCAAGACGTTTCTTTCCAACTGCATTGCCCGGGAATGTCTGGACATGGGCTGCTCCGTGATCTATTTCAGCGCCGCGGGGCTTTTTGAACTGCTTTCCCGCAACACCTACCGTTTCCGGGATCCGGAAGAAATGTCCTCCTTATACAGCGATCTTTTTCACTGCGATCTTCTGATCATAGACGATTTGGGTACGGAGATCTCCACAGCGCTTACGCTCTCTCATTTTTTCACCTGTGTCAACGAGCGCCTGCTGCGGAAAAAATCCATGATTATCTCCACCAATCTCTCTTTGGAGGATTGCCGCAACCGGTATCAGGACCGCATTTTTTCCCGCATTGCCAGCAGCTTTGAGTTCTGCAAGCTGACCGGCCCCGATATCCGCATGTATCAAAAAGTTCCCAACGCGCTTAAAAAATAAGCGATTGTCAGAAAGCGAGGATATTTGAATGACTGTTCGTGAAGAGACCCGGGATCTGGAAACCATTCCGGTAGGTTCCCTGGGAATCATTCCGCTCAAAGGCTGCGAATCCATGGCGGAAAAAATTGACGCTTACCTTGAAAAATGGAGAACCGAACGGGAAAGCCAGCATAAAACCACCCTGGCCTTCTCCGGTTACCAGAGAAACAGCTACATTCTAAAAAGCCGCGTACCGCGTTTTGGCTCCGGCGAAGGCAAGGGTGAGATCCTTGAATCCGTGCGGGGCGTGGATTTATATCTGTTGGTGGATGTCACCAATTACAGCCAGACCTATTCTCTCTGCGGACAGCTCAACCACATGTCCCCGGACGACCATTATCAGGATCTGAAACGCATCATCGCCGCCGTGGGCGGCAAGGCGCGCAGGATCACCGTCATCATGCCCTATCTGTACGAAAGCAGACAACACAGACGCACCTCCCGGGAATCCTTAGACTGCGCCATCGCGCTTCAGGAACTGGTGAAAATGGGCGTGGACAACATCATTACCTTTGACGCCCACGACCCGCGGGTGCAAAACTCCATCCCGCTGCACGGCTTTGAGACGGTACAGCCCGCCTATCAGTTCATCAAAAATCTGCTGACCGCAGAGCCCGATCTTTCCATCGACGCCGATCACATGATGGTGATCAGCCCCGACGAGGGCGGTATGAGCCGGGCAATTTATATCGCCAATGTGCTGGGGCTGGACATGGGCATGTTCTACAAAAGAAGAGACTATACAAGAATCGTAAACGGCCGCAACCCCATCGTGGCGCATGAGTTTTTGGGCACCAGCGTCGAGGGGAAGGATATGATTATCATCGACGATATGATCTCCTCCGGCGAGAGCGCTCTGGAGGTGGCCAAGGCCTTAAAAAAGCGCGGTGCGAGAAAAATTTTTATCTGCGCCACCTTCGGCCTGTTCACCGGCGGACTGGACAGGTTCGATCAGGCTTTTCAAAACGGGGAAATCGACCGGGTCCTGACCACAAATCTGGTTTATCAGACGCCGGATCTTCTGCGGCGGGAGTGGTACGTGGACTGCGATCTGAGCAAATACATCGCCTATCTTATCGACACGCTCAACCACGACGTCTCCATCAGCGATCTCATTGATCCCAATGAGCGGATTCAGCACGCTCTGGCACAATACCGGGAAAAAAGGCAGTAATCTGGCGGGAAAGGCTCTGCATCGGGCCTTTCCCGCGTTCATTTTTTGTTCATATTTCTTTAACGAATTGTTTTTTTCCTCATCATGTTTTTGACACTTTCTCTATCTATACTAAGACCATAAAATCCATTGCAATCATGAATCGCTTTTTCATAATATAATGCCAGGCAACAGCAGGTTGCCTGGCATCCTCCCTTTTATGGGCGGGTGTTCTTTTCCGTCTTTTTTCGTTTCCCGATGATCCAGACCAATCCTGCCGCCAGAATGAGATACAGTCCGATTCTGGTCACATGCGAATACGCCTCCATCCATTTTTGCACCGCTCCCCAGGAGGCGCCCAACAGGGCCCCAAAGGATACCAAAAGCAGATTCCATACCGCGCTTCCGATTCCGGTATAAAGAAGAAAAAGGGGCATACTGACTTTCGCCATTCCCGCCGGAAGGGAGACCAGACTTCGCACAATCGGCACGCACCGTCCGAACAGAATCGCCTTTTTCCCTTTCCGGGAAAACCAGGCCATCGCCTTTTCCATATTCTGTCTTCGAAACCCCAACAGATAAATTACCCGGTTCTCCCAAAGCCCCGTCAGCTTCGTTGGCGTGAGCATCGCGCCGATCCCATAGAGAATCAGGGCTCCGATCACGGATCCGACGGTGGAAAAAAAGACCACGCCGGTCACGCTCAGATTCGTATAGGTCGTCATAAAGCCGCCAAATGGAAGGATAAATTCCGAAGGGATGGGCGGAATCAGATTCTCCAGCAGGATCAGAAAGCAGATCCCCACATAGCCGAACCGATCCATCACCGACATCACGAACTGCTGCATTTCTTTTCTCTTCCCTGATGATCTTTGGTTCTATTGTATGTCAGGCGGATCGGAAATAGAAAAACAAACAGACCCGGGAACCTGTCCCGGGTCTGAAACGGTAAGAAAGATTCATGCTAATCAGGCTTTGCCGACGGAACCAAACAGCTCCATCTTTTCCTTAACGGTCGCCTTGATGGCTTCAAAGCCGGGCGCCAGGAGCTTACGGGGATCATAGCCCTTGCCCTGCTGATCCTTGCCCTCTTCCACGTATTTTCTGGTGGCCGCCGCAAAGGAAAGCTGGCACTCCGTGTTCACGTTGATCTTCGCAACGCCCAGGGAGATGGCCTTTTTGATCATATCGGCCGGGATACCGGTGCCGCCGTGAAGCACCAGCGGAAGATCGCCGGTCTTTTGCTGAACCGCATCCAGCGTTTCAAAGGAAAGGCCCTTCCAGTTGGCGGGATATTTCCCATGGATGTTGCCGATTCCTGCGGCCAGAAAATCTACGCCAAGATCCGCGATCTTCTTGCACTCTTCGGGATCCGCGCACTCGCCCATTCCGATCACGCCGTCCTCTTCCCCGCCGATGGCGCCGACTTCCGCCTCGATGGAAACGCCCTTGTCATGAGCCGCTTTTACCAGCTCTTTGGTCTTTTCCACGTTCTCCTCGATGGGATAATGGGAACCGTCAAACATGATGGAAGAAAATCCGGCTTCCAGGCACTTATAGCAGTGTTCGTAGGAGCCGTGATCCAGATGCAGCGCTACGGGAACGGTAATATTGAGCTCTTTGAGCATCCCGTTTACCATACCCACCACTGTCTGATAACCGCACATATACTTGCCCGCGCCTTCGGATACGCCCAGAATGACAGGAGAATTCAGCTCCTGTGCAGTCTGCAGGATCGCCTTGGTCCACTCAAGGTTATTGATGTTGAACTGACCTACCGCATAGTGGCCTGCCTTAGCCTTGTTCAGCATTTCTGTAGCAGATACTAACATATTCATGCCCTCCATGTATAAATAGTGATGTCCAATCGCTATTATTATACCCTATTATGCAAAAAAAGGAAATACGGCAATTGGAAAATTTTTATGAGATCGCAGAAGGAACCTTGATGCTAAGCTCCTGCTTTTTGTTTTCGATCACTACGTCGGTATGCCGGCCGCCAAATTCCCCGTCCAGAGTCCAGGCCACCTCCTCCTTTGATTCCACCTTAAGGTAAGCGGTCTTAAAGCAATACATCTGTTCTGTGTCCACACTCTGCGAAGCGAGCGCCGAAAGGATCCGGTTAAGATCATCCAGGCTTTTGGGACGTTTGACCAGCGTTACTTCAAAAACGCCGTCGCTCAGATCCACATATTTTCCGGTGATCCCCTTAAACCCTCCCACGGAGAGGGAATTGGTCACCATCCCATAAAGAAAATCGTCCTCGATCACCTGCTCCTGCGTGGTCACCTTCAGGCGATAGGAGCGGATCGCGGTGAGTTTTTTCATCCCCTCCAGGACATAGGCCATGTGTCCCAGTACGTTTTTTACCTCCTGGGGCGTCTCGTAGGATACCTCCGTAAACAGGCCGAAGGCCGCGATATAAACGAACGTCCTTTCGTTGAACGCGCCCACGTCGCAGGAAAACAGCGTGCCGTTTACCGCAATATCGGCGGCGGCCTTCATATTTCTGGGCAGCCTGAGGCTGTTTGCAAAGTCGTTGGTGCTGCCTGCGGGCACATAGCCCAGGACGCGTTTTTTTGAGCCTCTGAGCATACCGGTGACCACCTCGTCCAGCGTGCCGTCTCCCCCGCTGCACACCACCAGATCAAACCCGTCGGCCTTTCGGGCCGCCAGTTCTATGGCCTCGCCCGCAAACTGGGTGGGACAGGCCGTGACCTCATAGGACGCCTTCGTAAAAATATCGATGATGTCCAAAAGCTTTTGCCGGATCTGGCCCTTGCCCGCTTTGGGATTGTATATGAAAAGCAGCTTTTTTTCTTCCATCAGATGCCTCCGAAAAATCGTTTTCCTCCCGCGCGTTTTTTTAACGCAAAAGAGGTATATGTCTCCATATACCTCCCGTCCGTTGCCAAACTCAGTTCTTCCCGCAAAGATAATCCGTCATGTCCGCAACTGCCGCGTCTTCGTCAGGTCCGTCCGCAATGACCGTCACCATTTCCCCGCTGCCTAAGCCAAGGCTCATCATGCCCATGATGCTCTTCGCGTTCACTTTCCTGCCGTCCGCCTCAAGATACACGGAACTGCTGTGCCTGCTGGCCACCTGAACGAGCATGGCCACCGGTCTCGCCTCCAGTCCCTGTTCCAGTCGGATCGTCACAGCCTGTTGTTTCATAATTTCTCCTCCTTCATAATCTATCTGATGCTGTCTGCCAGATCGCATAACTTCCTCAAACGGTGGTTCACGCCGGACTTCCCGACGGGGGGATCCAGAAGGGCCCCCAGCTCCTTCAGCGAAGCGTCCGGGTATTCCAGCCTCGCCTCCGCCGCCTGGCGCAAACTCTCCGGCAATCGTTCCAATCCATATTTCTCCCGCAGCAAGAGGATGTCCTCTACCTGGCGCGACGCGGCGTTCACGGTCTTGGCGATATTGGCCGTCTCGCAGTTTACCCTGCGGTTGACGGTGTTGCGCACATCCCGAACCACCCGGGAATTTTCAAAATCCATCAGCGCCACATGAGCCCCGGTCACATTGAGGAAATCCGCAATGCCGGACCCCTCTTTTAAATAGACCACAAAATATTTTTTTCTGGTCACCACATGGGCGTCGATTTCAAAACCGGAAAGCAGAGTCAGAATCTGCTGCGCCTGGGTCTGCCGGCTGCACACCAGTTCCAGATGATACCCTTTCTCGGGATCGCTGACAGAACCTGCGCACAAAAAGGCACCTCTCAGAAAAGCCCTTTGACAGCAGGCCCTTTCCAGAACCGGGCCGTCCGCCAAAACGCGCAGCGACACCCCGGACAAATCCTGTTGTCCGTCCCAAAAGCCCGTGTCGGTTAACACGCTTTCGAGCAACTCGCGGTCTGCAAGGCGAAGCGTATCCGCGCCTCCCATCCTTTCCCTGCGGGCTTTCATCTCCGTACTCATATTAAACGCTTTCTGCAATAATGTAAAGCTTTTTCTGACAACCAGGCCATTTTCGGTCTTTATTTGCAGGAAAAAGCCATTGTCTGCAGACGTCAGGCTTCCGCTAAAGTACAGGATGGCCGCAAGCTCCGCAACGCAGCAATGCCGTTTTGCGCTGATATGCTCAAATAATTCCTGTTTTACTCTGGATGAAAACGACATATCAAATATCCCTGTGGCCAACCGTCACCACAAAGCCTTCTTCCTTTGCCTTTAGTTTCCGGGAAAGGCCGTTTGCCAGCGTCACGCTCCTGTGTCTGCCTCCCGTGCACCCGATGGCGATCACCAGCTGATACTTGCCCTCTTTGATATAATTGGGAATCAGAAACAGCAGCATATCCGTAAGCTTTTCCAGAAATGTGCCCGCCTCCGGAAAGGACATCACATAATCCTGCACGCCCGGATCGTTGCCCGTCAGGTATTTGAGCTCGTCAATATAAAACGGGT
Source organism: uncultured Eisenbergiella sp. (assembly GCA_947626995.1). Lineage (GTDB taxonomy): Bacteria > Bacillota > Clostridia > Lachnospirales > Lachnospiraceae > Gallintestinimicrobium. The sequence goes on from CANQUI010000027.1 coordinate 22,912, forward strand.
TGGGCAGAAACCGCACGTCAAAAACCAGATCGGCGTCGGCCGGGATTCCGTGTTTGAATCCAAAGGAAATGATATTGATAATGAGATTGTTATAAACCTTGTTCTTGATAAAGATACGGTCCAGTTCCTCTTTCAGTTCCCTGGTCAGCAGATTGGAGGTGTCAAACACGAAATCCGCGTCCTTTTTGATCTGCCGGAGGATCTCCCGTTCCCTGGCGATGCCGTCTTCCAGCCGGGGATTTTCCTGGGTGCACAGCGGGTGCATCCGGCGGCTTTCCTTGTATCGCTTCATCAGCACGCTGTCGGATGCGTCCAGAAAGAGAACCTCAAAGGACATTCCGTTCTGGCGCAGGGATTTCAGGATCCTTCCCGCCTGCGCAAAGGACTGATCCGTGCGCACATCCAGTCCGATGGCCGCCTTTGTGATCTCGCTGTTGGGTTCGGACAGGATTTCCATAAACTTTTCGATCAGCCCCACCGGCAGATTGTCCACACAGTAAAAGCCCATGTCCTCCAATATGCGCATGGCGGTGCTTTTACCGCTCCCGCTCATGCCGGTTACGATGACAAATCGCATACGCACCTCATTCCCGGATTTAAAAATCCCCCAAAAGAATCACTTCCGGCTCCAGCGTCACGCCGAACCTGTCCTGAACCGTTTCCATCGTTTCGCGGATCAGGCCGGCGATATCCGCCGCCGTGGCATCACCGGTGTTAATGATAAAACCGCAATGTTTTTCCGATATTTGGGCCCCTCCGCGGCGTTTCCCCGACAGGCCCGCTTCCATAATAAGCGCGCCGGCGTAATGGCCCTGGGGCCTTTTAAAAGTGCTTCCCGCGCTGGCAAATTCCAAGGGCTGCTTTTCTCTGCGCCGCTGTGCCAGCTGCCGGATCTGATCGCCGATCTCTTCTTTTTTTCCGGGCAGAAGCTTCAGACAGGCCCGCAGCACCACATATTTTCTGTTGTAGATTGCGCTGCTCCGATACCGAAACTCCATCGTTTCATTATCCAGCGTCAGCACCTCGCCGTCGCGGTCCATGACCTCGACCCATTCCACTACCTGCGCCATTTCACCGCCGTAAGCGCCCGCGTTCATCCGCACCGCGCCCCCCAGCGTCCCGGGAATCCCGGAGGCAAATTCCAGTCCCGTCAGGCCCGCTTCCCAGGCCGCGTTTGACACGGTCCCCAAAGCGGCCCCGGCTCCGGCCGTGATCCGTTCTTTTTCGACCTCTACCTTACCGAAGTCTCCTCCCAGACGGATCATGACGCCGCGATACCCTTTGTCGCCCACTAAAAGATTGCTTCCGTTTCCTAAAAGGAAATATTCCCATCCCGCTCTTTGCAGATAGGAAAGCACACGGGCAAGCTGTTCTGCCGTGTCCACCGTGACCAGACAGGCCGCAGGACCTCCTACATGAAAGGTTGTATGCCTGTCCATCGGTTCCTCCATCAAAATATGATCCTGTGGCAAAACCGTTTCCAAATATGCCTGCAATGCCCTGCCCACGTTCTCAACGCCCCTTTGATTTCCATTTTTCTCATCCTATGCGGACAAGCGCCGGTTTATACCGTGCGAAAGATCCCGTTTTCCGGGTCGGAAGCCCTAACTTAAAATGAGCTTGGCCGCGCCGTAGATCCCCGCGTCGTTTCCCAGCCTGGCCAGCGTGAACAGCGCGCCTCTGCAGCTGTGAAAAGCATATTGCTTATAATATTTTTGGATATAATCAATGAGAATATTCCCCGCTTTGGAAACGCCGCCGCCGATTACAAAGATCTCCGGGTTCACCACGCAGGCGATATTGGCGCACGCCTTTCCCAGGTATTTGCCAAACTCCTCCGCCAGCGACAGCGCCAGCGGATCCTCCGCCTTTACCGCGTCCCACACGTCCTTGGCGGTCAGGTCCGCGGGATCTGTCTTGCGAAGGGAACTGGGATCGTCTACGGCGGCCAGTTTCTCTTTTGCCATGCGCAAAAATCCCGTGGCGGAAACATACTGTTCCAGACATCCCTTGTTGCCGCAGCCGCAGGAGAGCGTCTCCTCGTCGTTCATATGCAGATGGCCGATCTCACCGCCGGCTCCCGTACTGCCGGGCAGGATTTTGCCGTCCAGGATCACGCCGCCGCCCACGCCGGTGCCCAGTGTCACCAGCACCACGTTTTCGTATCCGCGGGCGCCGCCCTGCCACATTTCTCCCAGCGCCGCCACATTGGCGTCATTTCCCGCCTCTACCGGGAGATTCAGTAAAATCTGCAGCTCTTTTTTCAGGCTGAACGTCCCCCAGCCCAGATTCACCGCGTCGTAGATCGTCCCCTCCGAGTCGATGGGGCCGGGAGCTCCTATGCCTACTCCCACCACTTCCTCGCGTTCCATTTCCCGCTCTTCCATCTTCGCCAGAATACTGGCCGAAATATCCGGCAGGATCTTCTTTCCGCCGTTTTTGGTAACGGTGGGAATCTCCCACTTTTCCAAAAGATCGCCGTCTTCGTTAAACACGCCCAGTTTTACGGTCGTACCGCCTACGTCCACGCCAAAACAATACCTTCCCATACCTTTTTAAATCCCCTCCTCTTCATAATCTTCTTCCCGTCTGCGCGCAAGAGAATTTTGCACGCGGGCGTAAAGCTCCTGCGCCGCATTATACCCCATTTTCTTCTGACGGTGATTGACCGCGGCGGATTCACAGATGATCGCCAGGTTCCGTCCCGGACGGATGGGGATGTTATGACAGACCACTTTATTGCCCAGATACTCCGTATATTCTTCTTCCAGTCCGAGCCTGTCGTATTCTTTTTCCTTATCCCAGTCCTCCAGACGGATGACCATATCGATATTCTGCGTCTCCTTTACGCTGGAGGCGCCGAACAGCGCTTTTACGTCGATGATGCCGATGCCCCGCAGCTCTATGAAATGCTTTGTGATATCCGGGGCGGTGCCCACCAGCGTATCCTCGCTCACCTTACGGATCTCTACCACATCGTCCGTCACCAGACGGTGCCCTCTTTTGATCAGCTCCAGGGCGGCCTCCGATTTTCCGATGCCGCTTTCGCCGGTGATCAACACGCCCTCGCCGTAAACGTCCACCAACACGCCATGTACGGAAATACAGGGCGCCAGCTTGACGTTGAGCCAGCGGATGATCTCCGCCGTAAAGGTACTGGTGGCCTTGCGGGTCATCAAAAGCGGGACGCCTTTTTCCACGGCGATCTGCCGAAACAGTTCGTCCGGGTGCAGTTCACGGCAGAACACCATACAGGGGATCGGATAGGACAGCAGCTTTTCCAGCACTTCCCGTTCCTGCTGCTCGGGCAGACTGCCGATATAGGAGTATTCCACAAATCCGACGATCTGCAGGCGGGTCGCTTCAAAATGTTCAAAATATCCCGCCATCTGCAGCGCCGGCCGATTGATGTCCGGCTGCGTGATCCGGATTCCCTTCACTTCGATTTCCGGCGTCAGGTTCTCCAATTTCATCTTTTCGATGATCCGGGTCAGGCTGATGCTCGCCATACGCAACTCCCCCTTTCCTTTTCGTCCATCTTAGCACATTTTTTGAATGGCGACAACCTCAGCTTTGATGGAAAAAATCGTACACCTGCTGCGCGGCGGAAAGAGGAATGTCCGCGGTTTGGCTGATCTGCTCCGCGGTGGCGTTTTTCACATCCTCAAGAGACGGAAAGCTGCGCATCAGCGCCTTCCGGCGGGCGGCTCCCACGCCCGGGATTTCGTCCAGCACGCTTTTCACCTGCTCTTTGGAACGCAGGGAGCGATGATATTCGATGGCGAACCGATGGGCTTCATCCTGGATCCGGGTGATCAGCTTAAAGCCCTCGGAGGTTTTTTCGATGGGAAGCTCCACGTTTTGATAATACAGTCCTCTGGTCCGGTGATTGTCATCCTTGACCATACCGCATACGGGAATGGACAGATGCAGTTCGTCCAGCACCTGCCGCGCGATATTCACCTGTCCTCTGCCGCCGTCCATCAGCAAAAGATCCGGGAAACGGGTAAAGCTGTCGAATTCTTTTTCCTTGTTTTCCAGCCCGTGCAAAAAACGGCGGGTGAGCACCTCTCTCATGCAGGCATAGTCGTCCGGGCCCGCTACCGACCGGATCCGAAACTTCCGGTAATCGCTGCGCTTGGGTTTTCCCTTTTCGTAAACCACCATGGAACCCACATTTTCAAACCCGCTGATGTTGGAGATATCAAAAGCCTCCATCCGCTCCAGAACCGGCAGATCCAGCAAAGCGGCGATCTCCCGCACGGCCCCCACGGTTCTGGCCTCCTCCCGCCGGATGCGTTCCCGATCCTTTTGCAGCACCATGCGGGCGTTTTTCTCCGCCAGCTCCACCAGCTTTTCCTTCTGTCCTTTTTTGGGCACCCGGATATGGACGCGGCCGCCCCGCCGGGCGGTGAGCCATTCCTCCAGCACCGGGATCTCCTCGATTTCTTTTTGCAGGATCAGTTCCCGGGGGACAAAGGGCGTTCCCGCGTAAAACTGCTTGACAAAATCCAGCAGGATCTGGGCCTTGTCGGAATCCTCCACCCGGGTCATATAAAAATGCTCTCTTCCGATCAGCTTCCCGCCCCGCACAAAAAACACCTGAACGACGGCCTCTCCTCCGTCCTGATCCAGCGCGATAATATCCTTATCCTCCCCGTCGCTGTCCGTGATCTTCTGCTTTTGGGAAACCGCCTTGACGCTGTTGTACAGGTCGCGGTACCGGATCGCCTCCTCGAAATTCAGTTCGTCCGCCGCCTTTTGCATCTTTTCCTGAAGATCGTCCAGGATCATCCCATAATTGCCGTTTAAAAAGGACAGCGCCTGATCCACGTTTTTTCGGTAGTCCTCTTTGCTGATATCCCCCTGACAGGGCGCCATGCACTGACCGATATGGTAATTCAGGCAGGGCCGTTCCAGGCCGATATCCCGGGGCAGGACGCGATGACAGGTACGCAGCGCAAACAGCCGGTTCAGCAGTTCAATGGTATCCTTCACCGCCGCCGCGGACGTAAAGGGCCCGAAATAACGGGATTTGTCCTTTTTCATCTGACGGCAAAACAGGACCCGCGGATAATCCTCCCCCACTGTCACCTTGATATAGGGATAGGTCTTATCGTCCTTAAGCATCGTGTTGTACCGGGGATTGTGCTCCTTGATCAGATTGTTCTCCAGTACCAAAGCCTCCAGCTCGGAATCGGTCACGATATACTCAAACCGCGCGATATGGCTGACCATCTTCTGGATCTTGAGACTCTTGACCGTGCTTTCCCGGAAATAGGAGCGTACCCGGTTTTTCAGGCTGATGGCCTTCCCCACATAAATGATGGCGTCGGTTTCATCGTGCATCAGATAAACGCCGGGTTTGCCCGGAAGCTTTTTCAGTTCTTCCTCAAAATTGAACATGCGGCCTCTCCAAATCCTTTTTCTCGCAAACGGACCGTCCCGCACGGGAAGGCTCCCCTTCGCCGCGCGGGACGGTCATAACCCGATCGCGTCACCGATCGTCATCTTTCATCTCAACGCCGGAAAAACGTCCCACAGGGCCCTGTCTTTGCTCCTTCTTCTCAGGGCCGGGCGGGGGCGGCATCCAGGCCTTTTTCTCTTCCGGCTCCGGCGCCGCTTCCGGTTTTGTTTCCGAAACGGGCGGCTCTGTCCGGCTGTCGTTTTCCTGCTTTGCCGGCTCGTTTTCCGGTTTGACAGCGGCGCTTACGGGCGGCTGTACGGCCGGCTCCGGCTTTTGCACTTCCTCCGGCCTTTTTTCGGGCGGCTCCGGCAGCCCTTTGATCTCCCGGTAAATCTTCATAAATTCTTTGCCGGTGATCGTCTCTTTCTCGATCAGGAACGCGGCCAGCTGATCCATGACCTCACGGTTGGCGGACAAAAGCGCCAGCGCCTCCTCGTAACATTCTTTCAGGATCTTCATGACCTCCTGATCGATCTGCGCCGCGGTGACGTCCGAACAGTTCAGGACGCTGCGTCCCTCCAGATATTGACTTTCCACCGTTTCCAGACCGATGAGGCCGAACTTCTTGCTCATACCGAAACGGGTCACCATGGAACGGGCCAGATTCGTAGCCTGTTCAATGTCGTTGGCGGCGCCCGTGGTCACCGTATCAAAGACGATCTCCTCTGCGGCCCGGCCGCCCAGATAGCCCACCAGCATGTCGTGAATCTCTGCCTGCGTGTTCAGATATTTTTCTTCCTCGGGTACGTGCATGACATATCCCAGTGCGCCCATGGTGCGCGGGACGATGGTAATCTTCTGCACGGGCTCGGAATTTTTCTGCAGGGCCGCGATCAGGGCATGCCCCACTTCATGATAGGATACGATGCGGCGTTCCTCCGGGCTCATGATCCGATCCTTCTTTTCCTTGCCCACCAGCACCTGCTCTACCGCTTCAAACAGATCCTTCTGGCAGACATACTCCCTGCCTTCCTTCACCGCATTGATGGCGGCCTCGTTGATCATATTCGCCAGATCGGACCCCACCGCGCCGCTGGTCGCCAGCGCGATCGCGTCAAAATCCACCGTCTCATCTATCTTTACGTCCTTGGCGTGCACCTTCAGGATCTCCACACGTCCCTTCAGATCCGGCTTATCCACGATGATTCTCCGGTCAAACCGTCCGGGGCGCAGCAGCGCCTTATCCAGAATCTCCGGACGATTGGTGGCGCCGATCACCAGGATCCCCTTGGAAGTATCAAAGCCGTCCATTTCGGAAAGGAGCTGGTTTAACGTCTGCTCCCGTTCCTCGTTGCCGCCTCCGTATTTGGAATCCCGGCTCCGTCCGATGGCGTCGATCTCGTCAATGAAAATGATACAGGGCGCGTTTTTGGTGGCTTCCTTAAACAGATCGCGCACGCGGGACGCGCCGACGCCCACATACAGCTCGATGAAATCCGAGCCGGTCAGCGAAAAGAACGGCACCTTCGCCTCGCCCGCCACGGCTCTGGCCAAAAGCGTCTTGCCGGTTCCGGGAGGGCCCACCAGCAGCGCCCCTTTGGGCAGCTTGGCGCCGATTTTTACATACTTTTGCGGATTGTGCAGAAAGTCCACGACTTCCTGCAGGGATTCCTTCGCCTCATCTTCTCCGGCCACATCCTTAAAGGTGACTCCCGTCTCCTTTTGCACATAGACTTTGGCGTTGCTCTTGCCCACGCCCATGGGGCCGCCGGGGCCGCCCATCCTGCGGAAGAGGAAACTCAGCAGCACCCACATCAGCACGATGGGCACCACATACGTCAAAAGCATGGTAATCAGAAAGCTCGAACTGTCCGGAACCGTCTTGCTGTAGCTTTCGATTCCGTCCTTCACGCCGCCCTTGACGCTGTTTTCATACAGATAAGCTTCCAGCCCGTCGGGATCGGCATTGCCCGTATAATAGGTAATCTCTGTGCCTAACCCCATCAACGGAATTCCCTTGGTTTCCTCCGTCTTGGGGGTGATATAGATCTGATCCTCGTCCCAGGTAACCTCCGCGACCTCGCGGTCCTCCACCATGCGGCGAAACTCATCGTAGGTCACTTCCTGATTGGTGGCGTTGTTGATCATCCGCATAAAAAAGCTCATGCAAAGCAGCGTGACCACTGCCGCGATAGCCAGCAAAATCAGACTTGTCCGCTTGGGATCCTGCCCGTTTCCCGGGCCGCCCGGTCCGCCAGGACCACCCTGGCCGCCCGGTCCGCCTCCCGGGCCCTGATTGTAAGAATTCATATTATTATCCATACGAATAAACCTTTCTGTTTTCGATCGTCAGAATACCACGATTTTCAATTTATTATAGACATTTGCATAAGAGAAATCAATAGCGAAACCGTGAAATTGTTGTGTCGGTTTCCTGAAAGTATTCTAAATTTTTTAAAGAAAACGGTAGATTTTTGCAGAAACGGCAGTATATAATGAAGGGGTCATCTTTCACATCGCAAAAGGAGCTTTTTTATTTATGAACATCGGATTCGACAATCAAAAATATCTGCGGATGCAGTCCGAACACATCCGGGAAAGAATCGCCATGTTCGGCGACAAATTATATCTGGAATTCGGGGGAAAGCTGTTTGACGACTTCCATGCTTCCCGCGTCCTGCCGGGATTTCTTCCGGACAGCAAATTAAAAATGCTCCTGCAGTTAAAGGACCAGGCGGAGATCGTCATCGCCATCAGCGCCGGCGCGCTGGAGCGCAACAAAATGCGGCACGATCTGGGACTGACCTACGACCTGGAGGTCCTTCGCCTGATCGACGCGTTCCGCAGCATCGGACTGATGGTGGGCAGCGTGGTCATCACCCAGTATGCGGGACAGGCCGCTGCGGACCTTTTTCGAAAACGACTGGAAAATCTGGGGATGCGCTGCTATCTCCACTATATTATAGAAGGGTATCCCACCAACGTGGACCGGATCGTCAGTCCGGAAGGCTATGGAAAAAACGACTATATCGAAACCACCCGCCCGCTGGTGGTCGTGACCGCTCCGGGGCCGGGCAGCGGCAAAATGGCCACCTGCCTTTCCCAGCTCTACCATGAACATCAACGCGGCGTCAACGCGGGCTATGCCAAGTTTGAAACCTTCCCGATCTGGAACCTGCCGCTGAAGCATCCTGTGAACCTTGCCTATGAGGCCGCCACAGCGGATCTCAACGATGTGAACATGATCGATCCCTTCCATCTGGAGGCCTACGGCGCCACGACGGTCAATTATAACCGGGACGTGGAAATTTTCCCTGTCTTAAGCGCCATTTTTGAACAGATCCTGGGCGAATGTCCCTATAAATCCCCCACCGATATGGGGGTCAATATGGCGGGCAACTGTATCATAGACGATGAGGTCTGCCGCGAGGCGTCGCGTCAGGAAATCATCCGCAGATACTATTCCTGCCTTTGCGACCTGAAACGGGGCAACAGCTCCCAGGCCATCCTGTACAAGCTGGAGCTTCTGATGAAACAGGCCGGCATCACGGTAGCGGACCGCAGCGTAATCGCCGCCGCCATGAAACGGGAGGAGGACACCGGCGCGCCCGCTCTGGCCATCGAACTGCCGGACGGAACGCTGGTAACCGGCAAAACCTCTCCCCTTCTGGGCGCCGCCTCCGCCTGTCTGTTAAACGCGCTGAAGCTGCTGGCCGGCATCGATCATGAGACCCATCTGGTCTCTCCCGATGCGATCCGCCCCATTCAGTCCCTAAAGACCGAATATCTGGGCAGCATCAACCCGCGCCTGCATACGGACGAGATTCTGATCGCGCTTTCCATCAGCGCCGCCACGGATCAGCGGGCGGCCAGGGCGCTCGCCGCGCTGAAGCTGCTGAAGGGCTGCGAGGTCCATTCCACCGTACTGCTTTCCGATGTGGATGAGCGGACGTTCAAAAAGCTGGACATGCACCTGACCTGCGAACCCAAGACCAAAGCATAAAAAACAAAACCGCTGGCCCGTGCCCGAAAGGGTGCGGGCTAAAGTTTTTTCAGATAGTGGCCCACCACCGTGACCCCTTCGTTCATCACAATGAACGCCTGCGGGTCATATTTCAGCACGATTTGCCTTAACTGTGCCACTTCATATTTGGAAATCAGAATGAACAGAATGTTCGATTTTTCATTGGTATAAGCGCCGGTGCTGTCCAGCCGGGTGATGCCGCGGTTCATTTTCCGGAAGATCTCTTCTTCCAGTTCCCGGTTATCCCGTTTGGTGATGATCTGTACCTGCACGTTGATGTTCTGGGAATGGCCATGGTCCACCGCCAGAGAACTCACCGCCGCGTAAATCAGCGAATAAATCACCGTACTGACGTCAAACAAAAACAGGCAGACCGTATAAAGCGCCACGTTCACAATGAGTCCCACCCGGCCCACGCTGACATTTCCCCTGCGCTTGAGCAAAAGCATGCCGATGATATCCGTTCCGCCCAGGGACCCTCCCATGCGCAGCGCCAGTCCCATTCCGAAACCGCAGACCAGCCCGCCGATCACGCTGGAAGCCAGCACATCGTTCGGCAAAAGCGGGGCCTTGGGAATCGGGATCAGCGTCAGAAAAACGGTCTGCATGGTCACGCAGATAATCGTTTTGACAAAAAACTGCTTGCTGATATCCTTCATGGCGACAAGCAGAATCGGAATGTTGACCGCATAATAGATCAGGCCCGCAATATCGAAACCGGAAAGCGGAACATGCAGATATTGGATCAGCACGGTACGGATCACCTGCGCTACGCCCATAATCCCGCCGCTGTAAAGCGAAACGGGCACGACAAAAAGATTGACCCCCGCCGCATAAATCGCTGCGCCGCAAATGGCAAAAAACAACCGTTTTCCCTGCCCCTGCAGGATTTCCTTCCGAGCGCCTGTGATCCTTTCCATCTTCCCTTCCCTCCCGCGATCCGTTCAGATTTTCCCCTTTTTTTCGATTTATCTTTATTTTACTCTTTTTACCGACATCTTTCAACCGCGATTTCCCTTCCAAGCCCTGCGCGCCGGACCCGCGGATCGAGTAGGAGGCGGTGATTAGCCGCCGTCCTCTCACACCACCGTGCGTACCGTTCGGTACACGGCGGTTTCA
>CANQUI010000028.1 GCA_947626995.1 uncultured Eisenbergiella sp.
GCAGAGGTAAACACTACTCATGCAGAAGTAAATTCCGCCAGAGGATTTGAGAGTGGAATTTAAAATTTCAATTTTGGGGATCGAATAAAGGAGAAGAATCGCTTGACAGGCCCCAAAGATCTGTGCTAGAGTAAGCATAATGCAAAGATAGGATAAGACAAAGAAGGGAAAAGGCGGTAACGCGATGCACAGGCCCTCGTCCTTTACGGATTGGAGGGTCTTTTTTTTCGCAGGACGGATGGCCGATACAGAGAGAGGAGCGCAGGATGACACTATTTGAAGAATTAAAAGAGAGAGGGCTTTTGGCGCAGCTGACGGACGAGGAGGAGATCCGGGAGCTGATCGATCATGGAAAAGCGACCTTTTACATCGGATTCGATCCCACGGCGGACAGCCTGCATGTGGGGCATTTTATGGCGCTGTGTCTGATGAAACGGATGCAGCTGGCGGGGAATAAACCCATCGCCTTATTGGGAGGCGGTACCGGTATGATCGGGGATCCGTCCGGCAGAAGCGATCTGCGGCAGATGCTGACGGCGGAAACCATTTCCCATAACTGCGATTGCTTTAAGGAGCAGATGGGGCGCTTCATCGACTTTTCGGACGGAAAAGCGCTGATGGTCAACAACGCCGACTGGCTGATGCACCTCAATTACGTGGAGCTGCTGCGGGAGGTGGGCACCTGTTTTTCCGTCAACAACATGCTGCGCGCCGAGTGTTACAAACAGCGGATGGCAAAGGGATTAAGCTTCCTGGAATTCAACTACATGATCATGCAGAGCTATGATTTTTATATGCTGTACCGCAAGTATGGCTGTAATATGCAGCTGGGCGGGGACGATCAGTGGTCCAATATGCTGGGCGGGACGGAGCTGATCCGCCGCAAACTGGGCAAGGACGCCTATGCCATGACCATGACGCTGCTGCTGAATTCCGAAGGCAAAAAGATGGGAAAGACCGCCAGGGGCGCGGTGTGGCTGGATTCCAAAAAGACGTCTCCCTTCGATTTCTATCAATATTGGAGAAACGTATCGGACGCGGACGTGATCAAATGTATCAAGCTGCTGACGTTTCTGCCGATGGAGCAGATCCGGGAAATGGAAACATGGGAGGGCAGCCGGCTCAATACCGCAAAGGAGATTCTGGCCTTTTCTCTGACCGAACTGGTACACGGAAACGAGGAGGCGTTAAAAGCGCAGGACAGCGCGAAGGCGCTGTTTTCCGGCGGCGCCGATGCGCCGGTTCCGTCTGTGACGCTGACCCAGGAGGATCTGCTTAACGGCAACATTGACATTCTGGGGCTTTTGGTAAAATCCGGGCTTTGCGCTTCCCGTTCCGAAGCCCGCCGCGCCGTGGAACAGGGCGGCGTTTCGGTGGACGCGGAAAAGGTGACCGATGTCCGGGCGCTGTATGCGGGAGAGGATCTGCGCAGGGAAGGCATCCTCTTAAAGCGCGGCAAAAAGAACTTTAAAAAGATCGTTCTGGAGTGAAACGTACGGAGGAAACAATTTGCGCGGGAGCGTCACAGGCTCTGGCGCATAACCGCTCCGAAATGGAGGTAAAAATGGGAAAAATTGCGATTGTAACGGACAGCAACAGCGGCATCACACAGATGGAGGCAAAAAAACTGGGCGTTTCGGTGATCCCGATGCCGTTTTACATCAACGAACAAATGTTTTTGGAGGATATTTCCCTGTCCCAGACGGAATTTTATCAATATCTGGAACAAGACGCGGATATCAAAACCTCCATGCCGGCGGTGGGAGACGTGCTGGATCTTTGGGACAGGCTTTTGAAAGAGTATGATGAGATCGTCCACATTCCCATGTCCAGCGGACTGAGCGGCACGTGCGCAACGGCCATCGCCCTTTCGGCGGATTATCACGGCAGGGTACAGGTGGTGGATAATAAACGGATCTCCTGGAGCCAGAAACAGTCGGTCCTGGAAGCCATGGAAATGGCGGACCGGGGCATGTACGCGGCAAAGATCAAGGAGGTACTGGAAAGAGACGCGCTCTCTTCCAGCATTTATATCTCGGTGGATACGCTGAAATACCTGAAAAAGGGAGGCCGGGTGACGCCGGCGGCGGCGTCCATCGGCACGGTATTGAACATCAAGCCAGTGCTTCAGATTCAGGGCGGGAAGCTGGACGCGTACGCGAAGGTGCGCGGAATGAAACAGGCCAAAAAGAAAATGCTGGAGGCGCTGGAGGCAGATCTCAACGGCCGGTTCGCGGGACAGAAGGTCTATATCCGCGGCGCGTATACCTGTACGGAGGAAGAGATGCTGGAATGGAAGAAGGAGATTACAGAGCGCTTCCCCGGCTACGACGTTTATCTGGACAGACTCTCCCTGAGCGTATCCTGTCATATCGGCGCGGGCTCCATGGCGGTTCTTTGCACGCGGCAGCTGGAGGAGACCGGTTATATCGATTACAGGAAATATCTTTAATGTTCTAAAGTCCCCTTTTTGACGCATATAGTGATAACAGCAAAAAGCGCTGTTGCCACTATGGACGAAAAGGGGATTTTTTATGGAAAATCAGCAGATGGAAAATCAACAGATGGGGAATCTGTATCCGCAGAATCTGTACCGCGATATACAGGAGCGAACGGGCGGGGAGATATACATCGGAGTGGTAGGTCCGGTACGCACCGGAAAATCCACTTTTATCAAACGTTTCATGGATACGGCGGTTCTGCCTTATATGACCGACGAGGCGGCCAGGGCCAGAGCCAAGGACGAACTGCCCCAGAGCGCCGGGGGCAAGACCATCACGACCACGGAGCCCAAATTCATCCCGCAGGAGGCGGCCGCCATCCGGCTGGGCGGCGATGTGAACGTAAGAGCGCGGCTGGTGGACTGCGTCGGCTTTATGGTGGAGGGCGCGGCCGGTCATATGGAAGACGGCGCGGAACGGATGGTCAAAACGCCCTGGTATGATTCGGAGATTCCTTTTACCCAGGCGGCGGAGATCGGCACCCGGAAGGTGATCACGGATCATTCCACCATCGGCATCGTCGTGACCACGGACGGCAGCATCGGGGAGCTGCCCAGGGAAAGCTATCTGGAGGCGGAAGAAAAGGCGATTCTGGAGTTAAAGAAGCTGCGCCGGCCGTTTCTGGTGCTGGTCAATTCCGCCCGTCCCTACGGACAGGACGCGGAACAGACGGCGGCCCAGATCCGTCAGAAATATCAGGTATCGGTTATGCCGGTAAACTGCGCCCAGCTTGCGAAAGAAGATATTTATCGGATCATGGAACGGGTGCTTTACGAATTCCCGGTGACGATGGTGGAGTTTTATATGCCCAAATGGGTGGAGATGTTAAGTCCCGGCCATCGTATGAAAGCGGATATGATCGCCTCCATCCGGCAGCTGATGGGGCAGATCAATACGATCCGGGATGTGATCGAGCATCCCATCCGGCTGCAGGGAGATTATATCCGGCGCTGTATGGTGGAGAACATCAATATGGCGGACGGATGTATCCGCGTGGTGCTGGACATGGACGAAAAATATTATTACGAAATGCTCACGGAGATGACGGGAGAGCAGATCGGCAGCGAATATGAACTGATGGATCTGATCCGGGAAATGGCGGCCATGAAACGGGAATATACCAGAGTGCTGGCGGCCATGCAGTCCGTAAAGACCAAGGGATACGGCGTGGTGCTGCCGCAGCGGGACGAGATCCGCCTCATGCGGCCGGAGGTCATCCGGCACGGGAACAAGTATGGCGTAAAGATCAGGGCCGAGAGCCCGTCCTTACATTTCATCCGGGCCAACGTGGTGACGGAGATCGCTCCCATTGTGGGGACAGAGCAGCAGGCGAAGGATCTGATCGGGTATATTGATGAAAACGGCAGAGACGACGGGATCTGGGAGACCAATATTTTCGGAAAGACTGTGGAACAGCTGGTAAACGACGGCATACGCGCCAAAATCGCCATGATCGGGGACGAAAGCCAGTTAAAACTGCAGGATACCATGCAAAAGATCGTGAACGATTCCACCGGCGGTATGGTCTGTATCATCATCTGACCGGTGAAAGAAGGAATGGGTTGCAATCAGAATAGATCTATGCCATAATAAAAGGAGCCGGACGTATCGCGTCCGGCCCTTCTTTCTAAACACACTTTTTTTACAGGGGATAAGACGCAATGAACTTCTTAAAAAAATTATTTGCTTCCATTGACATGACGCAGAAAACGCCCTGGAAGCAGATCACGCTGTTTGCGATCCCGATGCTCATCGGGAATATCGCCCAGCAGTTATACAATACGGTGGATTCCATCGTCGTGGGCCGATATGTGGGGGACAACGCGCTGGCCGCCGTGGGCAGCGCGGGGCCGGTCTTAAACCTGCTGTTGGTGCTCTTTATCGGGATCGCGGCGGGAGCCAGCATCATCGTGGCGCAGTATTTCGGCGCCAGACAGGCGGAGGAGCTGGCCGGAGCCGTAGGAACCTGCATTACGCTGACGGGCATATCCGTGTTGCTTATCATGGTGATCGGCCCGCTGGTGACCCGGCCGCTTCTGCGTCTTTTGAATACGCCGGAAAGCCTGATGGACTGGTGCGCCTCCTATCTGAATATTCTGTTCATCGGTGTGGCGGGGATGGCCTTTTATAATATTCTAAGCGGAATCTTGCGGGGGCTTGGAGATTCCGTTTCGGCGCTGCTTTACCTGTTGGTGGCCACGGTGCTCAATATCTTTTTGGACGTGCTGTTTGTCACCGCCTTTCGGATGGAAGTGGCGGGCGTGGCGCTGGCCACGGCGCTGGCGCAGGCGGTCTCTTCGCTGTTTTGTATCAGAAGGCTGATGCACATGAAGGAAATCTTCGAATTAAAGAAGGAAAATCTGATCCCCACGGCCAGACATTCCAGCGCGGTGATCCGGCTGGGGCTGCCCTCCGGCGTGACCCAGGCCATCTTTTCCATGGCGATGATCGTGGTGCAGTCGTTAACCAACAGCTTCGGCGAGATGTTCATCGCCTCCAACGTGATTGTGATGCGCGTGGACGGCTTTGCCATGATGCCGAATTTTTCCTTCGGTACGGCCATGACCACATACGCGGGACAAAACGTGGGCGCCCGCCAATATGACCGGGTGCGGACCGGGGCCCGGCAGGGCACGCTGATCGCGGTGCTGGTGTCGGCTCTGATCACGTTGATGATTCTGCTTTTCGGGAAATATCTGATGGGAATTTTTACGACTACCGCGGCGTTGGTGGAACTGAGTATGCACCTGATGCGGATCCTGGCGGTGGGCTATATCGCCATGGCGGTGACCCAGAGCCTTTCCGGCGTGATGCGCGGAGCGGGAGATACGATGACGCCCATGTGGATCTCCCTGCTGACCACGGTGGGAATCCGCGTTCCGGTCGCTTACGGGATCTCCTGGATGACAAGAACGCCCGCCCTTCCCAACGGAAACAGCGACTGCATTTACATTTCCCTGCTGTTGTCCTGGATATTGGGCGCCATCATTACCGGATTCTTTTATAAGAGAGGCAAGTGGAAGGAAAAGGGGCTTTAATCACGCCTCGTCCAGCGCATCAGCTTCTACCAGAGGTTTGTAGCGCGAGGTTCCCACAAAGACGGTGCCTGTCTCTACGCCGTCCTGATACGTCGTAAGATAGGTGTCTGCGGAAAGGGAGCCGGTCTGCCTGGCCCAGATCCGGTAGGAACGGCCGTTGAGCTCGCTGTTTAGGACAAAGACGCGGACCGTCAGCTTTTTATTGGCGGTATCGGTCCGAATCAGTACCGGCGTGGTATAATCGTTTCTGAATTTTAAGTCTTTGGAGCCGGAGGCGATGGCGGCGTCCAGTCCTTTGGGCAGATAGGCAACCGGCATACTGTGCGGTCTGCGTTCCACCACCGTCAGTCCCGCGTTCATCACCGCGTTGTAGACCGTGGAGGAGATCTGGCAGACGCCGCCTCCCATGCCGGTGGTATGGACCCCGTTTAAATAGACGCCGGCGGGACGGTATCCGTTGGCGGTGGTGCGGGGCAGGATGGTATCGCTGACCGAAACGGTCTGTCCGGGCATTACCACAAGCCAGTCCAGACGGGAAGCGCCCACCTGAATGTTGGTGCTGCGGTTGGAGCCGCTGGAGGAAAAGCTGGTGACACATTCCCCGGTCAGGACATAGTCGGGGCTTACCTCAAACCCGTCTTCTTCCCAGACGCGGTCGAGAAGCGCTTCCGTCAGCTCCAGGGTGATGTCGCTGCAGTCGCCGGTCAATACTTTGTTTTCCAAAAGGGCGGCCAGAAGGTTTGCCGCCTCCGGTTTTACTTCCAGATGCGATTGCCCGATATGGCGCAGATAGCTGCCGTTTCCGTTGTCATAGATCGGATCGCTTTGCTGTGTGACGGTGAGGGAAGAAAGCTGTTGGCTGACGGCGGAAAAAAACGCTTCAAAAACGGCATGATCCGTAAAAGAGCAGGCAATTTGACTGCCGGATGCGCGCAGACGGACGGGGATGTTTAAAAAGGCGTCCATTCCGGTGACCCAGCTTTGTCCCGCGTACGTGACCGTCACTTTTTTGGTCTGATAGGCGGGATTGATGTAGAGAGAATCTCCGAAAACGGTATCATACTCGGACGCCGGCAAAGGCTGCGGCGTCCATTTTTGATTCGGATTCCCGCTGCTTTCGGCCGCAAAAACCGGACGGGATATCATAAGGGTGCATACGGTCAGCAAAAGGGCGGTCAGTCGGATTCTAAAAATGCTCATTTTTCAATCTTTTCTCCTTATGGATGATCGGCGGATAAATTTTTCTGCGCTGTGGCCAGCATCAGCTTGATGCGGTTGAGCTGGTTGACTTCGCTGGCTCCGGGATCGTAGTCGATGGCTACGATGTTGGCGCCGGGGTATTGCCGGCGCAGCTCTTTGATCACGCCCTTGCCTACGACATGGTTGGGCAGGCAGCCAAAGGGCTGGGTGCAGACGATATTGCGGACGCCGGAATGGATCAGTTCCACCATTTCCCCGGTCAGAAACCATCCTTCCCCGGTCTGATTGCCGATGGAAACGATGGGCTGCGCATAGGAGACAAGATCTTTGATCCGGGCGGGCGCCGTAAAGTGCGCGCTTTTTTCAAACGCGCGGGCGGCGGGGCGGCGTAAAAGCTCCATGAACGAGATGCCGGCTCCGGCCAGCCGGGCGGTCTTTTTGCTCGTCCCCAGCTGTTTTGCTTTATAGATCTGATTGTAAAAGCAGTAAAACATAAAGTCAAGCAGATCCGGGACCACCGCCTGGGCCCCTTCCGCTTCCAAAAGCTCTACGAGATGATTGTTGGCGGCCGGAGAGAACTTGACGAGGATTTCGCCCACAATGCCCACCATGGGTTTCTTTTCCTCCGTGATCTCGACCCGGTCAAATTCCGCGATCATCTGCCGGCACATGCGGGAGAAGGTCAAAAAGGACGGGATCCTTTTCGCGGACAGAAACGTTTTGCATGAAGCGGCCCACTTTTGGTGCAGGGCGTCGACGGCGCCCTTTTGTTTTTCATAGGGGCGCATCCGATAGACGCAGCGCATGAAAATATCTCCGAAAATGGCGCCGTAGACGGCGCGGATTAAAAGGTTGGCCGAAAGATGAAAGCCCGGATTGCTCTCCAGCCCGGCCATATTCAGAGAAATCACCGGGATGTGGGACAGCTCCGCCTTTTGCAGCGCGCGCCGGATGAAGCCGATATAGTTGGTGGCCCGGCATCCGCCGCCGGTCTGCGTCATGATGACGGCGACCCGATTCAGGTCGTAGCGGCCGGACAGAAGCGCCTGCATGATCTGCCCCACCACCAGAAGGGAAGGATAGCAGGCATCGTTGTTCACATATTTCAGGCCCGTGTCCACGGCCTGACGGTCCACGGAAGGCAGTACCTCCAGATGATAGCCGCAGGCTTCAAAGACCGGTTCCAGGATATCGAAATGGATGGGCGACATCTGCGGGCAGAGGATCGTATAGGTTTTGCGCATCTCTTCGGTAAACGCCACCTTTTCGATGCTGGTGGGATGCACATCGCAGGTCTGATGCCGCTTTTCCCTTACGGAAAGGGCGCACAGCAGAGAACGGACGCGGATGCGGGCGGCCCCGAGGTTGTTTACCTCGTCGATCTTAAGACAGGTATAGATCTTGCCGGAGCCGGAGAGGATGTCGTTTACCTGATCGGTAGTCACCGCGTCCAGTCCGCAGCCAAAGGAATTGAGCTGAATCAGATCCAGATCGTTTCTGGTACGGACAAAGGCGGCGGCGCTGTAGAGCCGGGAATGATACATCCACTGGTCGGAGACGATCAGGGGCCGGTCAGGGTGTCCTAAGTGGGCGACGCTGTCTTCCGTGAGTACGGCGACGTCATAGGAGGTGATCAGCTCCGGAATCCCGTGATGGATCTCCGGATCGATATGGTAGGGCCGGCCGGCTAAAACGATGCCCCGCTTGTGATTTTGTTCCATCCATGCCAGCACTTCCTCGCCCTTTTTGTGCATATCCTCATGGGCGGCCTGCATTTCGGCCCAGCCCAGGCGAGCCGCTTGTTCCACCTGCTGCGCAGGCAGATCGGGAAAGGCGTTTTGCAGCGTTTTTACGGCGGTGTCCAGGTTGGCAAAGGAGAGGAAGGGGTTGTAAAACCGCACCTTTTTCTCCCCGATTTCCTCCACATTGTTTTTGATGTTTTCCGAATAGGAGGTCACGATGGGGCAGTTATAGTGATTGTTCGCCTCCGGCGTTTCGTTGCGTTCGTAAAACAGGGCGGGATAGAAGATAAAGTCGATCCCCTGTTTGATGAGCCAGGAAATATGGCCGTGGGCCAGCTTTGCCGGATAACATTCGGATTCGCTGGGAATGGACTCGATCCCCAGCTCATATATCCTGCGGCTGCTGACGGGAGAGAGCACCACCTGATAGCCCAACTGGGTGAAAAAGGTAAACCAGAAGGGATAATTTTCATAGATATTGAGCACCCGTGGAATTCCCACGCGCCCCCGGTAGGCTTTGTCGGCCGTCAGCGGTTCATAGTCAAAGAACCGGTGCAGCTTGTATTCAAAAAGATTGGGCACGCGGCCGGGATTTTTGGACTTGCCCAGCCCCCGCTCGCAGCGGTTGCCGGAAATGTACTGCCTGCCGCCGGAAAACCGGTTGATGGTCAGGCGGCAGCTGTTGGTGCAGCCTTTACAGGTCGCCATGCTGGTATGATATTCCAGCGCGTTGATCTGATCAATGGTGAGCATCCCGGTCTGATAACCGGAAGAAAACCGTTCCCGCGCGATCAGCGCCGCGCCGAAGGCGCCCATAATGCCGGCAATATCGGGACGGATCGCCTGACAGTCTGCGATCCGTTCAAAGCTGCGCAGCACGGCGTCATTGTAGAAGGTGCCGCCCTGGACCACGATCTGACGGCCCAGCTGCGAGGCGTCGGAAACCTTGATGACCTTAAAGAGCGCGTTTTTGATGACGGAATAGGCCAGTCCGGCGGAGATATCCGCTACCGAAGCGCCTTCCTTCTGCGCCTGCTTGACCTTGGAATTCATAAATACCGTGCAGCGGGTCCCCAGATCAATGGGGTGCGGGGCGAACAGAGCCGCCTCGGCAAAATCCTCCACGCTGTAGTTCAGGGATTTGGCAAAGGTCTCAATAAAGGAGCCGCAGCCGGAAGAACAGGCTTCGTTTAGCTGGACGCCTTCCACCGTTTTGTTTTTGATCCGGATACATTTCATGTCCTGCCCGCCGATATCCAGGATACAGTCCACCTCGGGATCGAAAAAGGCGGCGGCGTAATAGTGGGCGACGGTTTCCACCTCGCCGTCGTCCAAAAGGAAGGCGGCTTTCATCAGGGCTTCTCCGTAGCCCGTGGAGCAGGAACGGACGATGCGGGCCCCGTCCGGAAGGTGCCGGTAAATCTCCTGAATCGCCGTAACGGCGGTTTTTAACGGATTTCCGTTGTTGTTTTGGTAAAAGGAATACAACAGGGAGCCGTCTTCGGCCACCAGCGCGGCCTTGGTGGTGGTGGAACCGGCGTCGATGCCCAGATAGCAGTTGCCCTGATATTCGGAAAGCGGGGATTTTTTGACCCGGTGCCCGTTATGGCGGCGGCAAAAATCCTCGTATTCTTCCTTTGAGGAAAAAAGCGGCTCCATGCGTTCCACTTCAAATTCCATGCGGAGATCGCCGGAGAGCCTGCCAATCAGCTCCTCCATGGAAAAGCTGACCTCAGGCCCGGCGTTCATGGCGGATCCGATGGCGGCAAAAAGGTGGGCGTTATCGGTGTTGATAATATGCTCCTCATCCAGCTTGAGGGTACGGATGAACGCGGCCTTCAGTTCTGACAGAAAATAGAGCGGCCCGCCCAGAAACGCCACATGCCCCCGGATGGGCTTGCCGCAGGCCAGTCCGCTGATGGTCTGATTGACCACCGCCTGAAAGATGGAGGCGGAAAGATCCTCCCGGGTGGCGCCTTCATTGATCAGGGGCTGGATGTCGGATTTGGCAAATACGCCGCAGCGCGCCGCAATGGTGTATAAGGATTTGTAATTTTTGGCATACTCATTTAAACCGGCCGCGTCGGTCTGTAAAAGGGAGGCCATCTGGTCGATGAAGGAGCCGGTGCCTCCCGCGCAGATCCCGTTCATGCGCTGCTCCACGTTGCCGTTTTCAAAATAAATGATCTTGGCGTCCTCGCCGCCCAGTTCGATGGCCACGTCCGTTTGGGGCGCTATCGTCTGCAGGGCGGTGGAAACGCTGATGACTTCCTGCACAAAGGGAATCCCCAGATGATTCGCCAGCGTCAGCCCGCCGGATCCGGTGATCATGGGATGCACGCAAAGGTTGCCAAGCTTTGCAGAGGCTTCCTTTAACAGCGCGGACAGCGTATTTTGAATATCGGCAAAGTGCCTCCGGTAATCGGAAAAAAGAAGATCGTTGTTCTGATCCAGAATGGCGATCTTGACCGTGGTGGATCCGATGTCGATCCCCAGGGTAACATTCTTGTACAGATCGGACTGTACCGTACTCATGTAAATCACTCTTTCTTCTTTCTTGTTATGTATATGGGAACATTTTAACTTTCATATTATACGCCAGATAATCGGAAGCCGCAAGGAAGGTTCGGTTAAAATAATGTTAAAAATTTAATAAAAATACAGGACGAAAAATAAAATAAAGGAGGGGGTCATTGCCTTTTTCCCGGGGGAATGGTAAAATAAGTCATTATGACGAAACAAAGGAAAGGTGTTGTTTTCTATGAACAAACGCAGTCAATGGAGAGGAAAGCTGCAGCGGTACGCCATCCGCAATCTGACGCTGTATCTGATCATCTGCTACGGGATCGGGTATCTGCTGCAGGCGATGGCTCCCAACGTTATTTTTTATCTGCTGCTGGATCCCTTTCTGGTGCTCAAAGGCCAGGTCTGGCGGCTGATTACCTGGGTGCTGATCCCGCCGGAGAATACCAACCTGTTCTTTTTGCTCATCATGCTTTACCTGTATTATTCTCTGGGGAATCTGCTGGAGCGGCTGTGGGGGACATATCAATATAACGTATACATTTTTTCCGGGATTCTTTTTACCCTGTTGGGCGCCGTGGTGCTGTGCGGATACTGCGCGCTCATGGGCGCGCAGTATAGCGGGGTGCCGGGCATCTATCTGCTGCCGGGAGACCGGTATGTGAGTTTCGGACAGTTTTCCACTTATTATATCAATATGTCGATTTTTCTGGCCTGTGCCGCCAGCATCCCGGACGTGCAGCTTTTGCTGATGTTCCTTTTCCCCATCAAGGTAAAATGGCTGGGGATCCTTTACGGCGTCATGCTGGTGTTTCAGTGTATTCAGGGCGGCGTGACCACCTGGATTGTTTCGATTTTCTCGCTTTTAAACTTCCTGCTCTTTTTCCTGCGGTCCAAAGGCAAGATGCGCCTGTCGCCGGGCCAGGTGAAGATGCGGCATGAGTTCAAACAGAAAATGAGGGCGGCGCAGGGCGCGGCGGCGGGTGTCACAAAGCATAAATGCGCGATATGCGGCCGTACGGAACGGGACGGGGACGATCTGGAATTCCGTTTCTGCTCAAGATGCAACGGCAACTACGAGTATTGCCAGTACCATCTGTTTACGCACACCCATGTGCAGTAGGTTTGGCGCAGCAGGATCAAAGGAGAGAATATGAAGGAAGAGGAGGCTTTTGCCCGGACGTTATCTACGCTGTGCGAGCAGGCGAGAAGACAGAAAAACGTCGTGTCAAAAGAACAGGTAGAGGAGGTTTTTTCGCAGGCGGGATTTTCCCTGCAGGAAGAACAGCTGCAGCTGGTATACGGGTATCTGAGAGAAAAAAGGATCGTACTGGAAGAAGGGGCGGATCCTCTTTGCAGCCTCTCCCCGGAGGAGAACAGCTATCTGGAGCAGTACCTGGCGCAGTTAGAGGAAATGGAATCGGTCCCGCAGCAGGAACAGGAGGCGATTCTGTTATCCGCCATGGCCCGGGATCCTCAGGCAAAGGAGCGGCTCATCGAGATCTTTCTGCCCAGGGTGGCGGAAATTGCCAGGCTTTACGCGGGACAGGGCGTCCTGTTGGAGGATCTGATCGGGGAAGGCAACGTGGCGCTGGCCATGGCGGTGGAAATGTTAGACTGCGCGTCCGATGTTTCGCAGGCCCAGGGCGCGGTGGCAAGCGCGATCATGGAGGCCATGGAGACTTTGATCGCCGGGAATCTGCAAGAGGAAAAAACCGGGGAAAAGCTGGCCAAAAAGGCCAACGACGTGTTGGAACAGGCCAGGGAACTGGCGGAAGGGCTGGGGCGTAAGGTGACCGTTTCAGAACTGGCGGAAGAGACCGGCATGACAGAAAGCCGGATTCGGGAAGCGGTGCGCATTACCGCGGACCGGATCGACTATCTGGATACAGGGAACGATAAAAATGGCGGAAAATAGGGATTTCAAACATATTTTACAGGATTTCGGCAATTATTATATCGGCGCCAGATGGACCTACGGGGAAATGATGCAAAGCGACGAGATGCCGTTTAAGTGGAAGGCGATCATCACGCATTATTTTATGAAATTGGTGGATCCGGATACGACGATGGAAAACCATATTTTTTTCCTCACGGAGGACGACTTCGCTTACCAGACCTACCGGCAGCTTAAGGCAAGGTTTCGCATGAGCGTATGGACGCCTGCGGACGGCAAAAGAAAAAAGAAGAGCGGATATGAGAGCCGGGAATACCGGATCGAGGAGATTGTAGCGAGCAGACAGCTGCATGAAAACATGAATACGATCATTGTGGAGGAGCTGCGCCTGTCGAAACTGGCGCTTTTCGCCTTTCCCGTATAAAAGAGAATGGAGAACAAAAAGCATGAGAACACAACGGCTGAACGCATACGAAATATTACAGCAAAAGCAGATCCCCGACCTGCGCTCTGTGGGGTGGCTTTTGCGGCACAAAAAGAGCGGCGCAAGGATCGCGCTTTTGGAAAACGACGAGGAGAATAAAGTCTTTTTCATCGGCTTTCGGACGCCGCCGGCCGACAGCACGGGCGTGGCGCATATCCTGGAACATTCGGTGCTGGAAGGATCGGAGGCCTTTCCGGTCAAGGATCCTTTTATCGAACTGGTGAAAGGGTCCCTGAATACTTTTTTAAACGCCATGACCTATCCGGATAAGACCATGTATCCGGTGGCCAGCTGCAACGATAAGGACTTTGCCAACCTGATGCACGTATATCTGGACGCCGTCTTTTATCCCAACATTTACCGGGAACCCCGCATTTTTGCGCAGGAGGGCTGGCATTACGAATTACGGGAGGAACACGACGATCTTTCGATAAACGGCGTCGTCTATAATGAAATGAAAGGGGCCTTTTCGTCCCCGGACGACGTGCTGGAGCGGGAGATTTTAAACTCCCTGTTTCCCGATACGCCCTACGCCCATGAGTCCGGGGGAGATCCGGATGTGATCCCTTCCCTGACCTACGAGGCGTTTCTGGATTTTCACAGAAAATATTATCATCCCTCCAACAGCTATCTGTATCTGTACGGCAATATGGATATGGAAGAGCGGCTGCTCTGGCTGGACGAAGCCTACCTGTCGCATTTTGATCAAATCGAGGTGGATTCCCGGATCTGCCTGCAAAAGCCGTTTTCGGCTCCCCGAAAGCTCTATCGGGAGTATCCGGTGACAGAAAGCGAGCCTTTATGCCATAATACCTATCTGAGCTGTAATACGGCGGTGGGAGATGTGCTGAACCGGGAGGAATATGTGGCCTTTCAGATTCTGGACTATGCCCTTTGCACAGCGCAGGGCGCGCCGTTAAAGCAGGCGCTTCTCGACGCCGGGATCGGACAGGACGTCTACAGCTTTTTTGAAAACGGGATCCGTCAGACCTATTTTTCCATTGTCGCCAAAAATGCGGAGGACAGCCAGAAGGACCGGTTCCTTGCGATCATCCGGGACGTGCTGTCGCGCCTGTGCCGGGAAGGGCTGGACAAAAAGGCGCTGGAAGCGGGGCTGAACTATTACGAATTCAAGTACCGGGAGGCGGATTTTGGCTCTTATCCCGCCGGTTTGATGTACGGGCTGCAGATGATGGACAACTGGCTCTACGACGAGTCCGCGCCGTTTGCGCCGATCGAACAGGGAGAGATCTTCCGGCTGCTGCGCAGCAGGATCCCGGAAGGATACTTTGAATCTCTGATCGGGGAGAGACTGCTTCACAATCCCCACAGCACTGTCCTGGTGCTTTCTCCCAAAAGAGGATTAAACGAAGCAAAGGAGGAGGCGCTATCTTGTGCCCTTGCAAAGAAAAAATCCTCTCTGAGCAAAGAACAGATCGCCGATCTGATCGAAAAAACCCGGCGTCTGGAGGCTTTTTCCCAGGAGGAGGACCGGCCGGAGGATCTGGCCAGGATCCCGCTGCTTTCCCGCGCAGATATCCGCAGGCAGACGGATCCGCTGATTCTGGAAGAAAGGAAACTGGATCGGGATACGCTGATTTTGTACCATAAGATCCCCACCAACGGGATCAGTTATTTCAGGCTGATGTTTGACTGCAGCCAGGTGCCCGGGGAGCTGTTTCCTTATCTGGGCCTTTTAAAGACCGCCATGGGAATGGTCAACACAAAACATTATTCCTATCAGGAGCTGTTTGTGCAGATCGACCTTTCCACCGGCGGGCTGGTGCCCGTCACCAATATTTATACCAACGCGAAAAATCTGGAGGAGCAGAAGGTTTGTTTTGAACTGAAAGGAAAAGCCTTTCACGACAGGCTGCCCGAGGCGATGGCCCTTGCAGAGGAAATGCTGCTGACGTCGGATTTTTCCGATGAAAAACGGATGGCGGAGATTCTGGCGGAATTAAAATCGCATTTGCAGTCTTCCCTGATATCCGCGGGGCATACGGTGGCCAGCCAGAGAGCGATGTCCTATTTTTCCCGCTCGGCGGCCCTGCAGGAGACCCTGAACGGTATGGATTTTTATACGCTGGTGGAAGGCCTGAGCGCGGACTGGGAAAACAAAAAACACAAACTGCAGGAGAAGCTGTCGACGCTGTGCCGGTATATTTTCCGCCCGGAAAACCTGATGCTGGATTTTATTGCCGAGGAGGAAAAACAGTATGAGACGTTTCGCAGGCTTGCGGCAGAATGTAAGAGCCGCCTGTTTTCCGATCCCATCCAGGCAGAGCGCTTTTCGCCCGCGGTATCCAGAAAGAACGAGGGATACCTTTCGGCGTCTTTGGTCCAATATGTGTGCCGGGCCGGCAATTTTATCCAACACGGACTGCCCTATACGGGCTGCTTAAGAATCCTGAAGGGGATTTTGAGCAACGATTATCTATGGAACAACGTCCGGGTCAGGGGAGGCGCCTACGGCTGCATGTGCAATTTCGGCAAAAGCGGAGATTCCTTCTTTGTTTCCTACCGCGATCCGGATCTGGCGGGCACGCTGCAGGTGTTTGAAGGAGCTCCCGCGTTCGTGGAAGGGCTCAAGCTGGACGAGAGAGCCATGACGCAGGCGGTGATCGGGACCATCAGCGATCTGGACGTCCCCTTAACCCCGGCCTCCAGAGGGCTTCGCGCCATGAGCCTGTATCTGACCCATCAGACGGAGGAGGAGATGCAGCGGGAGAGAGACGAGATTTTAAACGCCACCCCGGAGGATATCCGGGCGCTTTCCAAATATCTGCGGGCCGTTCTGTCGGACGATTGCCTTTGCGTTGTGGGCAATGAGAAGAAAATAAAAGAAGAAAAAGAACGCTTTCTGATGTTAAAACCCCTGTATCAGGGATAAAAAGCGAAACGGAGGAAAGATTGAAAAATAAGCTCGACAGCTCATTTTTCAATCGGCAATTTGTGCCGGAGCGTCACAAATTGCTCTGATGGCAGATGAAAAATCGCAGTCGCGAATTTTTCATCGCCTCGTCGCAAAAACGCTCCGAAACGGAGGAAAACATGAAAAAGTACACGAAACGGGTTTTTGCGGTTCTTCTTGCCCTGGGTCTTTTTGCAGGGCTTTTGGGATGCAGTTCCAATACGGCGCAAACGGAATCGATGGATTTGGAAGGCTCCTCTTCGGACGCCTTCGGAACGTATCTGGCGGAGGAGAGCCCGGCGCAGGACGATGCCGAATCCCTTCCCCAGGTGGCGGATCAGGACCGGAAACGGATCAAAACGGTCAATATGACGGTGGAAACGGAGAATTTTGACGGTCTGATCGCCCGGGTGTCAGACCGTGCGGAGGCGTTGGGCGGCTATCTGGAGAGCAGCAACATTTACAATGGCAGCTATACGTCCGATTATCGTTCCCGAAACGCTTCGCTGACGATCCGTATCCCGGCCGGCCAGCTGGACGCCTTTTTAAAGGACGTGGAGGGAACGGCCAATGTAATCCGCAAGGAGGAAGAGGTATCGGATGTCACGCTGCAATACGTGGATCTGGAGAGCCATAAAAAGGCGCTGCTGGCGGAGCAGGAAAGCCTGCTTTCCCTGTTGGAAGAGGCGGAATCGCTGGACGAGGTCCTTGCCTTAAACGAACAGCTCACCCAGGTGCGGTATCAGCTGGAAAGTATGGAGTCCCAGCTGCGTACATACGACAACAAAATCGATTACAGCACCGTCAGTCTGACGGTGGAGGAAGTGCAGCGCTATGAGCCCTATGCGCCAAAGAGCGCCGGCGAGCGGATCCGGGAGGGCTTTATGCAAAACGTGTACCGGGTGGGGAACGGCATTTCGGAGTTTTTCATCCGTCTGATCATCGCGCTGCCGATCCTGGCCGTTTTGGCCGTAATCGTCGGATTGTTCCTTCTGATCGTTCTTTTGTGCAGCCGGATCAGCCAGAAACGGGCGGCGGCACGGCGGGCCAGACTGGAACAGCAGGGTGTGCGCTTTAACCGCTATGGCAGCCGCATCCCGGATTCGAAAGAAAAACAAAGCGATACGCCAAAGGCGGATCAGTGAGGCGGTCTA
Source organism: uncultured Eisenbergiella sp. (assembly GCA_947626995.1). GTDB lineage: Bacteria > Bacillota > Clostridia > Lachnospirales > Lachnospiraceae > Gallintestinimicrobium. The sequence goes on from CANQUI010000028.1 coordinate 17,454, forward strand.
TGGAGAGCAAACAGAAGAAATCAGGCTTTGCGGCGCTGGTCGGACGCCCCAACGTGGGCAAGTCCACGCTGATGAATCATCTGATCGGCCAGAAGATCGCCATTACCTCCAACAAACCCCAGACCACGCGCAACCGGATCAGGACCGTGTATACGGGCAGTCGGGGACAGGTGGTATTTTTGGATACCCCCGGCATCCACAAGGCAAAAAACAAGCTGGGGCATTATATGGTACAGACGGCGGAGAGCGTGTTAAAGGATGCGGACGTGGTGCTCTGGCTTGTGGAACCCACCACGTTTATCGGCGCGGGCGAGCAGCATATCCTCGCCCGGCTGAGACGCTGCAGACAGCCGGTGATTCTGGTCATCAACAAGGTTGATACCGTCAAAAAGGAACAAGTGGCAAAAGCCATTGAGGCCTACCGCAGCGAAATGGATTTTGCCGAGGTGGTGCCCGTCAGCGCGCTGCGCAGCAACAATACCGATACGCTGTTAGACTGCATTTTCCAATATCTGCCCTATGGGGAACCGTTTTATGACGAGGATACGGTCACAGACCAGCCTCAGAGGCAGATCGTGGCGGAGATGATCCGGGAAAAGGCGCTGCGCTGTCTGGAGGAGGAAATTCCCCATGGCATCGCGGTGGCGGTGGAGCGGATGGCGTTTGAAGAAACGATCGTGGACATCGACGCCACCATTATCTGCGAGAAGGATTCCCACAAAGGAATCATCATCGGAAAACAGGGCAGAATGTTGAAAAAGATCGGGACGCAGGCCAGATACGATATCGAACGCATGCTGGAATGTCAGGTCAATCTCCAGCTTTGGGTCAAGGTGAAAAAGGATTGGCGGGACAGCGATTTCCTTCTGAAAAATTTTGGATATCAGCCGTCGGGACAGGATTAGAGGAATAAGAAAGATAAATTGAGCAAACCCTATCGGTAAGATGAACGATCAGGGGAGGCTTATGATGAAGGAAACAAATTACTGGCAGCAGTTTTTAACCACCGGCAAGGTGGAGGATTATCTTTGTTATCGCGCCCAGATGGAACGGGAAGAACAGGAGGAAGGAAGCGCCCTTCTCAACGGGAACGCTTCCTTTCTGGATTCTTCCCGGCACAGCGTTGAGGAAAGGCAAAACGGGCAGGAAGGTACGAAGGATGCAGGATTGCGTACAGGTGACAGGAATCGTATTGAAGGAAGATTCCATTGGGGAGTATGACAAAAGAATCGTGATCCTGACAAAAGAGAGGGGAAAGATCGCGGCTTTCGCAAGAGGGGCAAAGCGGCAGAACAACCGGTTCATGGCGGCCTGCGCCCCCTTTGTTTTCGGCACGTTTTCCCTGTTTGAGGGACGAAGCTCCTACAGTCTGCAAAACGTTTCGGTGGACAATTATTTTGAAGGACTGCGCAAGGATTACGTGGCCGCCTGTTACGGGATGTACTTTCTGGAGCTGTGTGATTACTGCACCAGAGAAAACAACGATGAGAAGGAAGTGCTGAAGCTGTTATACCAGTCCCTCCGGGCGCTGGGCCACGCAGGGCTTGATAAAAAGCTGGTACAGAGCGTGTTCGAACTGCGTCTCCTTGTCATCAACGGAGAATTTCCGGGCGCCCCCGCAGGCGACTATGAGGCGGGGACGTTATATGCGCTGCGTTTTATCGCGGTCACGCCCATCGAAAGGCTCTATACGTTTACCGTCCGGGAGTCGGTGCTTTCAGAGCTTGCGCACATTTCGGCGGCGTATCGCAGGGAGTATCTGCCGGGGCAGTTCAAATCTCTGGAAGTGCTGCGCATGCTGTAAATTGTGGTTGAAATATGAAAAGAACTTCGCTATAATGTTGTAGATTGATGAATGGCCTGCTCTGCAGAAAGAGAGTGTGGTTTCATACATAGCGACGCAGAGGGGGAAGAGCATGCGAAAGAAATGGATCCTGGTGCTGGCGGCCGGCTGTCTGCTGCTTGGCCTTGCCGGCTGCGGCGAAAAAGAGTTCGACAGGACGACGGTGGAAATCAAAAAGAACGGACATATCGTGCAGACCATCGTGGAGGATTTTTCCGAGCCCTATTACGATCTGGAGGAGCTTCAGACGACGATAGAAAACGAGTGCGACGCCTATAACGAGGCGGCGGGCGAAAAAAAGGCGGTCGCCTTTTTGGACGCAGAGGAAAAAGACGGCGTGCTGACGGCAAAGCTGGAATATAAAAATGCGGCCGCGTACGCCGGATTCAATAAAAAGGCGCTGTTTTGCGGCACCATACAGGAAGCCTATCAGTCCGGATACGATCTTGCCGTCACCCTGCGTTCGGCGCAGGAGGACGGGAAAACCGTTGGCAAGGCAGAGCTTTTGGAGATGTCAAAGGCGCATGTGCTGATCATTCGCGAAGCGGTGGACGTCAGGGTGTGGGATAAGGTCCTTTGCTATTCCGACGACGTCATGCCCCAGGAGGATAACAGCCTGCGCGTAACGGATCAGGAAATGCTGACTTATATTGTGTTTCAATAAATCGGAGGAGGAAAAACAGGATGGAAAAAACAATGGAAAAGATCGTGGCGCTGGCCAAGGCCAGGGGATTCGTATATCCCGGCTCCGAGATCTACGGCGGTCTTGCCAATACGTGGGATTACGGCAATCTGGGCGTGGAGCTCAAAAACAATGTCAAGCGCGCCTGGTGGCAGAAGTTTATCCAGGAGAATCCCTATAATGTAGGCGTGGACTGCGCGATCCTGATGAATCCTCAGACCTGGGTGGCGTCCGGTCATCTCGGCGGGTTTTCCGATCCGCTCATGGATTGTAAGGAGTGTCATGAACGCTTCCGGGCGGATCAGCTCATCGAGGAGTATGCGGCCCAAAAGGGAATCGCGCTGCCCGGCCCCATAGACGGCATGAGCCAGGAAGAAATGATGCGTTTTATCGAGGAGAATCAGATTCCCTGCCCCTCCTGCGGAAAACATAATTTCACGGACATCCGCCAGTTCAACCTGATGTTTAAGACCTTCCAGGGCGTGACGGAGGATGCGAAGAATACCGTTTACTTAAGGCCCGAAACCGCACAGGGCATTTTTGTGAATTTTAAAAACGTACAGCGGACCTCCCGCAAAAAGATTCCCTTCGGGATCGGCCAGATCGGAAAATCGTTCCGCAACGAGATTACGCCGGGCAACTTCACGTTTCGGACCCGCGAATTTGAGCAGATGGAGCTGGAATTTTTCTGTGAGCCCGATACGGATCTGGAGTGGTTTGCGTACTGGAAGCGTTTTTGCATCGACTGGCTGCAAAAGCTGGGGATTCGTCCGGAGGATATGCGGGTCAGGGATCATGAGCCGGAGGAGCTTTCCTTCTATTCCAAGGCCACTACGGATATCGAGTTTTTGTTCCCCTTCGGCTGGGGAGAACTGTGGGGCATTGCGGACCGGACGGACTATGACCTGACCCAGCATGCCAAGTTATCCGGCCAGGATATGTCCTATTTTGACGATACCAGGGGAGAAAAATACATTCCTTATGTCATCGAACCGTCTCTTGGGGCGGACCGGGTGGTGCTTGCCTTTTTGTGCGCCGCCTACGATGAGGAGGAGCTGGAAGGCGGAGAGATGCGTACCGTGCTTCGGTTTCACCCGGCGCTGGCGCCCGTTAAAATCGGCGTTCTGCCGCTTTCCAAAAAGCTGAGCGAAGGCGCGGAAAAAATCTATACGCAGCTGTCCAAAAAGTACAGCTGCGAGTTTGACGACAGAGGCAATATCGGCAAACGGTATCGCCGTCAGGACGAGATCGGCACCCCGTTTTGCATCACATACGATTTTGACTCCGAAACGGACGGCTGCGTAACGGTCCGGTTTCGGGATTCCATGGAGCAGCAGCGGGTGGCCATCGCGGAGCTGGAAGCCTATTTTGCCGATCGGTTCTCATTCTGAGCAGGAAGACAGCGGACCAGTTTTTATACCGCAAAAAGGGCGCCGCGTCACAGGGGAGCAATCCCTGGTGATGCGGCGCTTTTTGTCCGTTTTTTGAGAAAACAAAAATCATGGACAAATCGTTTGGACGGACAAAAGAATCGGAAATATTTGGGTGGAAATAGGCGGACGAGTATGGTATAATACATACAGACAACTGCGTCTGCCCGGCGCAGGGTTACCATACTAAGTTCAAAGGGGGAACTGACCAATGGCAAAATGGGTGTATTTGTTCAAAGAAGGAAACGCCGACATGCGTAACCTTCTTGGCGGGAAGGGAGCAAATCTGGCGGAAATGACCAATCTTGGGCTGCCGATCCCGCAGGGATTTACCGTGACCACGGAGGCCTGTACCGACTATTATAACAACGACAGGACCATCTCCGCAGAGATTCAGGAGCAGATTTTTGACGCGCTGGCGATCCTGGAAGAGCAGCAGGGCAAGAAGTTCGGCGATACGGAGAATCCGCTGTTAGTATCCGTCAGAAGCGGCGCCCGGGCGTCCATGCCCGGCATGATGGACACGATCCTGAATCTTGGCCTGACGGACGTTTCGGTAGAGGGGTTTGCGAAGAAGACCGGCAATTCCAGATTCGCTTATGATTCCTACAGAAGATTTATCCAGATGTTCTCCGATGTGGTAATGGAGGTCCCCAAGTCCCTGTTTGAAAGGGTGCTGGATGAGATCAAGGAGCATAAAGGCGTCCATTTTGATACGGAGCTGACGGCGGAAGATCTGCAGGAAGTGATTGTTCGTTTCAAAAAGATCTATAAGGACAGAATGGGAGAGGATTTCCCGCAGGAGCCCCGCGTACAGCTGATGGAGGCGGTCAAGGCGGTATTCCGTTCCTGGGACAATGAGAGAGCCATCGTATACAGAAGAATGAACGATATCCCCGGCGACTGGGGCACGGCGGTCAATGTACAGGCCATGGTATTTGGCAACATGGGCGACACCTCCGGTACCGGCGTGGCGTTTACCCGCAATCCTTCCACCGGCGCAAAGGGAATCTACGGCGAGTATCTGATCAACGCGCAGGGAGAAGATGTGGTGGCCGGTATCCGTACACCGCAGCCCATTACCCGGTTGGAGAAAGACCTGCCCGACTGTTACCGGCAGTTTATTGAAATCGCCAATAAGCTGGAAGATCATTACCGGGATATGCAGGATATGGAATTTACCATCGAGAACGGCAAGCTGTTCTTCTTACAGACCAGAAACGGCAAGCGGACCGCTCCGGCCGCGCTGCAGATCGCATGCGATCTGGTGGACGAAGGCAAGATTACGCCGGAGGAAGCGGTGCTGCGTATCGAGGCAAAATCGCTGGATCAGCTGCTGCATCCCACCTTTGACGCCGACGCCTTAAAAGCGGGTACCGTAATCGGACAGGCTCTTCCCGCGTCTCCCGGCGCTGCGGCAGGTAAGGTTTATTTCACGGCGGAAGAGGCCAAGGAAGCGCATGAAAGAGGCGAAAGAGTCGTTCTGGTCCGTCTGGAAACCTCCCCGGAGGATATCGAAGGGATGCACGCGGCGGAAGGAATCCTGACCGTGCGCGGCGGCATGACCTCCCACGCGGCGGTGGTTGCCCGCGGGATGGGCACGGCCTGTATCTCCGGGTGCGGCGATATTATCATCGACGAGGAAGCCAAATTCTTTACGCTGGGCGGCAGGACGTATCATGAAGGCGACTATATTTCTCTGGACGGTTCCACCGGTAAGATTTACGACGGCGATATCCGGACGGAAGAGGCCACCATCAGCGGAAACTTCGGACGTATCATGGACTGGGCGGATTCCTTCAGAAAGCTGAAGGTGCGCACCAACGCGGATACGCCGGACGACGCGGCCAATGCCGTGAAGCTGGGTGCAGAAGGCATCGGCCTGTGCCGTACGGAGCATATGTTCTTTGAGCCGGAGAGGATCCCCAAGATCCGTAAGATGATCTTAAGTAAGACCGTGGAAGCCAGAGAGGAAGCGCTGGAAGAGCTGATCCCGTTCCAGAAGGGAGACTTTAAGGCGATCTATGAAGTGATGGAGGGCAGACCGGTTACCATTCGTTTCCTGGATCCGCCTCTGCATGAGTTTGTTCCCACGGAAATGAAGGACATCGAAGAACTGGCCAAGGATATGAACCTTTCCGTTGCGGAGGTAAAATCGATCTGCGACGATCTGCATGAGTTCAACCCGATGATGGGACACCGCGGCTGCCGTTTGTCCGTCACGTATCCTGAAATCGCGCGGATGCAGACCAGAGCGGTCATGGAAGCGGCGATTGAGGTTAAGAATGAAAAGGGCTACGATATTGTGCCCGAGATCATGATTCCGCTGGTTGGCGATAAGAGAGAGCTGCAGTTTGTAAAGAAGGTGATCGTAGAGACCGCCGAAAAGGTCAAGAAAGAAAAGAATTCCGATATTGCTTACCACATCGGTACCATGATCGAAATTCCCAGAGCGGCGCTTCTGGCCAACGAGATTGCAGAGGAAGCGGAGTTCTTCTCCTTTGGCACCAACGATCTGACGCAGATGACCTTCGGATTCTCCCGTGACGATGCGGGCAAGTTCCTGGTGGACTACTATAAGAGCAAGATTTATGAGTCCGATCCGTTTGCGAAGCTGGATCAAAACGGCGTGGGCCAGCTGATCGAGATGGCAGCGAAAAAGGGACGTTCCGTCAGACCGGACATCAAGCTGGGGATTTGCGGCGAACATGGCGGCGATCCTTCCTCCGTGGAGTTTTGTCACAGAGTGGGTCTGAACTATGTGTCCTGTTCCCCGTTCCGCGTACCCATCGCCAGACTCGCGGCGGCGCAGGCGGCGTTGTCCGACTGAGCATAAGAGAAAAGCGACCCTGCATGGAAACGTGCAGGGTCGTTTTTGCACTTATGGATTCTGATGGGGCTGAGAAGAGCAGGGAGCAGCCAATTATGACCGCGCCAGGAAAAGGAACTGGAAGAATATTTGTGGGAAATATGAATCAACGTAAAGCAGACAAAATCGCACTATAAGTTGAAGATAAAAAGCGGATAAAAACTACGGAGCGTAGTAATATTTGACACGCAGTTTTTAAAAACTGCTGTAATTGGTAAGAAGATCCCGCCGACAAGGTGAAAATCAAAGGAGATTATTACACAATTTATACCCGATAGGGTGCATTGAAAATAAAAATCATATTTTTGCACCTTATAGGGTATAATTATAACAAAAGAACTTGATTTTATACCCGTAAGGGTGTAAAATATAAACAACAATTCTGCAAGGAGGCAATATTTCAATGAATAAGATTGCCGTGTTTATAAAAGAAAACAGGAAGGCGGCAGGTCTGACCCAAGAAGAGTTTGCAATACGCTCCGGGCTGGGACTTCGCTTTATCCGGGAACTTGAGCAAGGAAAAGAGACTGTCAGGATGGATAAAGTTAACGTCGCTCTTTCAATGTTTGATATGGAAGCCGTTCCCGGCAGAAAGGATAAAAGATGACGGATGCTTTTAGAACAGCCTATGTGTATATCCGAAATGTTTTTGCCGGGAAGCTTTGCGAAACGGATGAGGGATATTCTTTCTGTTACGACAAGCAGTATTTAAGCTGTGAAAATGCGAGTGCCGCATCTCTTACCTTGCCGCTTTCTGAAGAGACATATACTTCCAAAACGCTGTTTCCGTTTTTTGATGGGTTGATCCCCGAGGGCTGGCTGCTCAGTGCTGTGAGCCGAAACTGGAAAATAGATACGAAGGACAGGTTTGGATTGCTGCTTGTTGCCTGTAAAGATGGAATCGGTAATGTCAGCATCTGGGAGGATCGCATATGAACTGTTACTGCTGCGGGAAACCGCTTCAATCCGAGATTGCCCGGTACGGTTGGCACAAAAGCTGTATCAAGAAATTTTTCGGAACAGTCGAACTTCCTGAAATTGAAATCGATGAAAAGACTATAGAACTTCTTGTAGCCGAAAGTACAAACAAGGGCTATACGGTCCCCGGCGTTCAAAAGAAACTGTCGCTACATCTGTTTTCCAAGAAAAAAAATCCGAAACTTACACTGGTGAATTATCCTACCGGATACATTTTGAAACCGCAAGTTGATGAATTCGAAGCGTTGCCGGAGGCTGAACAGCTTGTTATGACGATGGCGGATGCCGTGGGGATTTCGACTGTTCCCCATGCACTGATTCAGGGAAATGGCAGTAGGGCTTATATTACAAAAAGAGTCGATCGAGTATTTCAGAACAACGCCGTGCAAATGCTGGCAATGGAGGATTTCTGCCAACTTGATTTGCGACTGACGCAGGATAAGTACAGGGGCTCTTACGAGCGTTGCGCAAAGATCATTGAGCGATATTCCTCCCGAAGCGGACTTGACATGACGGAGCTTTATTTGCGTTTGCTCTTTTCGTTCATTGTTGGCAACTCCGATATGCATCTGAAAAATTTTTCTCTCATTGAGACAGCCGAAGGAAACGGAAAATATGTGCTTTCTCCGGCATATGATCTGCTTCCGGTCAATGTAATCATGCCCGAAGATACAGAACAATTTGCTCTTGCAATGAACGGGAAAAAGACGAATATTTGCAGGAAAGATTTTCTTTTTTTTGCGGATGAATGTGGCATCCCACGTAGCTCCGCCGAGAAAATGAACAAAAAGATCGTGTCTCAAAAAGGAAAACTCATTCGTATGTGTCACAATTCCCTTATGCCGGATCATCTGAAAGAAAGATTTATTGCTCTTATGGAAGAGCGAGTGCGCGTGTTTGAGAATTAAAGTTTCATACACACAGCTCACCCCAAAATGACAAATAGAGTCAGAACGTCGCTGCTTCTTTGAAAAAGATCTGTAAGCAACTTGAAATTCAGAAATGACTTATGTATAGTGGTAGTAGCATTTTTGTTTTCATAATGTACAGAAATGACGAATGACTCAAACATGTTTTGTATAACATGCGGTGATTGGATAGATGTGTTTTGCATTATAATTCAGAAAAATGGCGCGGTATGGGTGGTATAAATGCGAAAAAACGTTCGGTGGATGGTTGCGGTACTGGTGTTCTGCATTGTGGGAGGCGTGGTATTTCATTGTGTAAATGATATTCTGCGTATCAAGGTGAACGAAAAAACAGACGGCATACATTCCTTCTATAAAATGGGAAAAAACACAGTGGATGTGATCTTTTTTGGAAGCAGCCATTGCTATAACTCCATACAGCCTAATGTGCTTTGGGGAGAGTATGGTTTGACGTCCTATGTTATGGCAAGTCCCGGACAGTCCGTTGGGCCCTCATATTATCTGATGAAAGAAACACTGAAGTATCAAAAACCCAAAGTGGTCGTCCTTGAAACATTTTACTTTAGGGTAAAGCGGAAATGGCGTGCGGACGCGAGTTTGCATCAGGCGATAGACGGGATGAGACTGGGAAAAACAAAACTTGAGCTGATCGAGGATTTTTTTCCCGATCTTTCCTGGAAAGAAAAACTTCCGTACCTGTTCCCCTTCCTGATGACCCATTCCCGATGGAGTGATCTGAATAATTCGGATTTTCATCACGATGATTTTCTGAAGGGAGGGGTGTTGAATTTTTCGCAAATACCGCAGCCGGAACCGGAATTTCCGGTAAAGTCTAAAAAAATACCGGATGTGTCGAAAGAATATCTGGAGAAAATGATCGCGTTATGTGAAGAAAACGGCGTTCAGCTGGTTTTATATGCGGCTCCTTTGGGAGAAGAAAAAGCCTATCGTTATGATGTGATACAGGGAGTGAATCTGTCTCTCGAAAAATACGCGGCAAAGCGAAAGATACCGTTCCTTTTTTGTCAGAAAACAGGCGATCCGAAAATTGATTTTGAGACAGATTTCTATGACGGAGGACATCTTAATTATTATGGGAATGTGAAGGTGTCAAAGTACATTGGGGAGTGGCTTCAGAAAGAGTACGGACTTGCAGACCACAGAAACGAAAAAGGATATGAGAAGTGGGAGACGGATTATCAAAAATATTTGAGTTTGGTCCGTGAAATGTCAAAAGAAGAGAACTAAAAGGTGGGAATATGCTTTTTCATTCATTGGAATTTATCTTGTTTTTCCCGTGTGTATGTCTTTTATATTACGTAATACCGTATCGGTTCCGCCCTCTTTTTTTGTTGGCTTGCAGCTATTTCTTTTATATGTGCTGGAACCCGGGATACGCGCTGCTTTTGCTGGCTTCAACGGGGATCACCTATGCGTCCGGACTTTTGCTAGATTTTGCCGGGAAGATAAAAAACGAACTCAGGCAAACGCAAATAAAGAAGCTTTGTGTCGCCCTGTCGTTCATCAGCAATTTGTCGATCCTGTTCTTTTTCAAATATTACAATTTCGCGCTAAAGATGGTGGTCAGGGTGTTTCAATTGGCAGGGATTCGCGCGGTTTTTCCTGCTTTTGACGTCCTTTTGCCGGTGGGAATATCGTTTTACATCTTTCAGGCGCTGGGGTATACGATGGATGTATATCGAAAGGAGATCGCCGCGGAAAAGAATTTCTTTCAATATGCGCTGTTCGTATCCTTTTTCCCGCAGCTTGTGGCAGGTCCCATAGAGCGCTCAAAGAATTTACTGACGCAAATCAAGGAACCCCATCCGTTTGATTGCGAACAAATCAGAAGCGGTCTTCTTCTCATGCTGTACGGCTATTTTCAAAAAGTCGTGCTCTCTGAATATCTGGCGATTGCGGTAGACAGCGTATATCATACCTGTACGTACCGAACCGGGTTTCAGCTTTTGGCGGCGACCATTTTATTCGCATTTCAGATCTATTGTGACTTTGGGGGGTATTCCAACATTGCCATCGGGGCGGCAAGGGTGTTGGGATTCCGGTTGATGGAAAATTTTAATACGCCTTATTTTGCCACGTCCGTGGCGGATTTCTGGAGGCGATGGCATATTTCCCTTTCCACCTGGTTTCGCGATTATCTTTACATCCCGCTGGGGGGAAATCGAAAGGGGTTTGTACGCAGGCAGATCAATGTGATGATTGTTTTTCTGGCAAGCGGGTTGTGGCACGGAGCGGCCGGACATTTTGTGGTGTGGGGGTTTTTAAATGGGATCTGGCAGGTGGCCGGTTGTGTGACAAAGCCTTTCAGACAGAAGGTGAAAAGATTCTTTGGCGTGGATGAGACGGTGTTTAGCCATAAGCTTTTGCAGATGCTGCTTACGTTCGCGTTCGTGGATTTTAGCTGGATTTTTTTCAGAACGGGGATTCATCAGTCGGTCACCATTATCAAAAAGATTCTGGGATTTTCCGGGGGCAATTGGTTTACCTGGGGAGAAAATCTTGCGGCGATGGGGCTTACCCCGGCAACCTTTTGTCTGCTGGCGGTATCCTTGATGCTTCTGTTGATCGTCGATCTGTGTAAATATAACAAAATCAATTTGATAGAATGGATCTGTAAGCAGGGGATCTGGCTGCGTTGGCTGATCTATCTGACAGGAATTTTCGGGGTGTTGATTTTTGGCGTATACGGACCCGGATACGATGCAAGTCAGTTCCTTTATTTTCAATTTTAAAAAGGGCTGTAAAATTGCGTAAAACCGAAGGAAAGGGATTGAATGACAAAGAAGGATTCGTTATAATTTAAGAAAAAGAGAGCAAAGGAGTTTGAAGAGATGAAGGAGAATGTAACGGAAAGCATCTATTATGTAGGGGTCAACGACCATGAGATTGATCTGTTTGAAGGACAGTATACGGTTCCCAACGGGATGGCATATAATTCTTATCTGATTCTGGACGAGTCCGTCGCCGTGATGGATACGGTGGACCAGAGAAAGACGCAGGAGTGGCTGGATCGGATCCAACAGGTTCTGGGACAGCGGCAGCCGGATTATCTGGTGATCGATCACATGGAACCGGATCATTCCGCGGGGATCGCGCTCTTTTTGGAAAAATATCCCGGCGTTACCGTTGTGGGAAACGCAAATACGTTTCGGATGCTGGATCAGTTCTTCCCCGGCCTTGAGACGGCCGGGCGGATGACGGTCAGGGAAGGCGATACGCTCTGTCTGGGAGCGCATACGCTCCAGTTTGTGTTTGCGCCCATGGTACACTGGCCGGAGGTGATGATGACCTATGACAGGACGCAAAAAGTGCTGTTTTCCGCAGACGCCTTTGGCAAATTCGGCGCGTTGGATGTTTCGGAAGACTGGGCCTGCGAGGCAAGACGTTACTATATGGGCATTGTGGGCAAATATGGGATGCAGGTGCAGAATGTATTAAAAAAGGCATCGCAGCTTTCCATCGAAACGATCTGCCCGCTGCACGGTCCCGTATTGACGGAAAATCTGGGGTATTATCTGAATCTGTATGATATCTGGTCCTCTTACCGGGCGGAGGATGCGGGAATCTGCGTTTGCTTTACTTCCGTATACGGCCATACGAAGGCGGCGGTGGAGCTGCTGTGTGAAAAGCTGAAAGAAAACGGCGCGCCCAGGGTATCCTGCTTTGATCTGGCCCGGTGCGATATGGCGGAGGCCGTGGAGGATGCGTTCCGGTATGACCGGCTTGTACTGGCGACCACGACTTATAACGCGGATATTTTCCCCTACATGAAAACCTTTCTCGAACATTTGACGGAACGGGGATATCAGAACCGGGCGGTAGCGTTTTTGGAAAACGGTTCCTGGGCGCCCGGCGCGATTCGGGTCATGAAAGGGATGCTGCAAAATTCCCGGGATCTTGTGTATCTGGAACCGCAGATCACCATCCGGTCGGCGATGGACAGCCGGAACCGGGAACAGATCGGGGAATTGGCACGCTGCCTGGCGGAATACAAAAAATAGGAGCCATCTGATCGGAGGATGGACAATGAAAGGCAAAGGAAAGCTGAGGGGCGTTTGGGGGCTGTCGTTTTTGCTTTTGGGAGGGATGGGGTTGTTTGTTGCTCCTAAGGCAAAAGCGGCGGAAGACCTGCAGGTATATGTGACGGCGGCCGAGATCCGATATGGGCAGAGACTTGCAAACTCCGCTTTGGAAGGGTATGCCCTTTTGCCGGACGCAGACATCCGGGAACAGGAAAGAATCGAGGGCTCTTTCGTCTGGGAAAAGCCCGACAAAGTGATGCAAAAAACAGGGAGCGCGGAGGAGTCCTACATTTTTACGCCCGATTCGCCGCAATACGCTCCGGTGGAGGGGATCGTGTCGGTCACGGTGCAGCCGGGACAGACGCGGGTGAAAAAATGGCCTGAGATTACCTTTGCTGCACCTTTATATCACGGCGATACGCTTTCTCAGGCGGTGACGCTGCAGGGCGGGGAGGCGGTCTGTCTGCTGCAGACTGCGCCCGAAAGCCGGGAGGAAGCGGTGGCGGGCAATTTTGTCTGGGAAGAACCCGGACAGACCCTGCGCGCGGGCCAACAGACCGTAAAACTGAAATTTGAGCCGGCCGATCCGGCGACCTATGCTTCTGTGTCTTCCGAAGTGAAGCTTGGGGCGTCGCCGCGGCCGGTGAAGCTGTCTTTAGAGGCTTCCGGGACGCGTCTGTTGACGCAGTCTGCGGTCCGGCTGACGGCGTCTGTGTCAAAGGAGGATCCGGTTTTAAAACCGGAAGGGAACGTGACTTTTTATGTCAATGATGCGCCCATAGCCAGTCCGGTTTCTCTGACGGACGAACCGGACGCGTTTCGCGCCGTGACGGAATGGACGCCGTCCGCGCCCGGGACGTATGCGATCAGGGCCTCTTACCGTTCGGTTGACGGCACCACCGCCGACGCCGACAGCCGGATCTGCTATGTGGAGGCGGCGGATCCCATGTCCGCGATTCTCACGGAGACGCTGCGGGACGCCATTCAGGGAAAACCCTATCAGAGCCGGATTTCGACGGATGCCTCCGGTTTTGTCCCCGTGACCTTTTCGCTTCAGGAAGGAGATCTGCCGGACGGGATTTTACTGGAATCGGATACCGGACGGATTTATGGAACCCCAACGGAAACCGGCGATTCTTCCTTTACGATACAGGCCCGGGAGGGCGATCGACAGGTGAGCCGGTCCTACCGTCTGTCCGTCACGGCCAATAAGAGAAAAGCAAACCTTACGGTGCAGGCCGAGCCTGCTGTACTGACCGCAGGAGGCAGCGTCACCTTAAAAATATCCATCCGCGACAGCCAGGACGGGTGCTGGAATGAGGAGCTTGCGACTGCGCTGGAGGTAAAGACGGATCCGGAAACGGAACTGTTGGAGGCACTGGACGGAAAAGAAGGAGATTATACCTATCGGTTTCAGGTGAAAGAGCAAAACGCGAAGATCCTCTGTACCGTGACCGCGCCGGAAAATGATTATTATCTGGAGGCCAAAGCCACGGCAGAGGTGACGGTGCAAAAGCCGGCGCCCCCGATGCCAAAGCCTCAGAATGAAAGCGGTCAGACGGGGAGCCGAAAGGAAAAGGAGCCGGAGCCCCCGCCCGTCAAGACGCCCGAGGAGGTGGAGGCGGACTTCTGGCAGAGCGTCATCGATCGGATCAATAAGGCGCAGGCAAAGGCCGAAACCGTTACCATCAATGCCAAAGGCCATACCTCGCTGCCCGACACGGTGCTGGACGCCCTTCGCAAAAATACCGGCGTAACCCTTGCGCTGGTCTGGGAAAAAGATATGATCGTCATCGGAGCGGGGCAGGCGCCGCCATGGGAGCTTTCCCGCAAAACCTGGACGCTGGAGGAGCTTTCTTTGCGTTATCCGCTCCCGTCGCTTCCGACGGCGGATTCGACGCCACAGTCTGCGCCTGCGCCACCGCAAACGCCCGTTTCGCCAAAACCTGTGATACGCAGGAAGACGGCGGAAGAAACCATACAGGAGAGTACGGAGGCGGAGGAGATTTTCGACGCCGTTTCCCAAAGCGAGGAAAATCCGGCGGAGACGCAGACGCAGACGAAACCGGCCCGCACGCAAAAGACGGAGAAAAAAGCAACGGAAACGCAGCATCCGCAGATTTCCTTCGATCTGTTTTTCTGTCTGATTTATGCCTGTGTGATCAGCGGATTGATTGCGATTCTGATCGCCGTCGTGGAGATATATAAAAAATACAGGGCGGACGAGATGGATGAATATGAAGAGTATGAAGAATATGA
>CANQUI010000029.1 GCA_947626995.1 uncultured Eisenbergiella sp.
AAATAATTGGGATCATTTATATCATTTACAATGGTCGACGCTGCTGTAAAACCATCCAACCCTTCGGGCGCATACAGCACCAAAAGATCCCCCTCGTCCAGCGTATAATATTTACCATCCTGCAACAATTCACCCTCTCCCATCGTTCCATTCCAAAGATAGTAGGCGAACTCGTCTCCTTCCAGAGTACGATACCATTCCTTCAGCCTGTCAAGATCCGACTCCGGGGACGCTGTTTCGGATTCTGTGACCGTTTCTTCTCCCATGTCTCCTGCGGCCGCTGTCCCCGTCTCCGTCTGGCCTGCCGTCACACTCTCCTCCTGTTTTTCTGCTCCTGCGCAGGCTGACAGCAGCACGGAAAGTATCAGGACGAGCAATGCTGCGGCTGCGGCCTTTTTCTTCTTTTTTTGCACTTTTTCTTCCTCCTCGCTTCTTTTTTGACATGAAACAGGCCGGTACGTACAAAACAAACCTAGTTTTTCCGACAGGTTGCATAACGAATACAAACTCTATTTCATGATACAGTATATTACATCACATTACGCGTACTGTCAATTCGTTTTGAATTATTTCGGATATAAAATAGAAACGAGAAGCCCACCACATTACAAACGCCGGGAAGAAAAGGTCCCGGCGTCGTTTTCTGGTTGATCTGTTTTTCGGTTGTTGCTCTGATTTATTGTGGCGGCAGAAGGGTACAGGAAATTTCTACCACATCGCTGGGATCGTAAATATTAGATAGGGTTATAGTCACCTCGGTCTGGTCTTTTATAAAATACCGTTCTCCTTTATCTTCTTTATATGCTGAAAACAAAACTGTATATGTGAAACCTTGCTGATCATAAAAGTCTATCTGCGGCGTTATCTTGTCAACTTTGTAGTACCTTACATATCCATAAAAGATTGCTACTAAATCCCCCTCTTTCATTTGATACGTTTCTCCGTTGAAAAGTTCCTTTTTTTCGTTTGTTTCATTGTTCCAAACAAGGAATTCCGGCGACTGTCCGGTGAGTGCGTCAATCCATTCCACAATGTTCATTTGATCCATGGTCTTTTCATTTTCTTTCAATACAGGAGAAACCAGCGCAAAATCAAAGTTCTCCACCGTTCCGGACATTCCCGTCACTTCCGAATTCCACCTAACGATGTTCTTTTCCAGTGAAATTTCATAGGCTATCCCACCCTCAATACTATAATCATTCAAAACGGTCACGTCGAAGGCCAAATCCCAATGATCTAATCCCTCCGGCGCATAAAGCACCAAAAGATCTTCCTCATCCAGCGTATAGTATTTGCCGTCCTGCAATAATTTGCCCTCTCCTGTGGCCTTGTTCCAAAGGTAGTAGGCAGATTCATCTCCTTCTAGAGCATGATACCATTCCTTAAGCCTGTAAAGATCCGACTCCGGGGACGCTGTTTCGGTTTCCGTGACCGTTTCTTCTCCCATTTCTCCTGCGGCCGCTGTCCCAGTCTCCGTCTGGCCTGCCGTCACACGCTCCTCCTGTTTGTCTGCGCCGGTGCAGGCTGAAAACAGCACGGAAAGCATCAGAATGAGCGATGCTGCGGCTGCGACTTTTTTCTTCTTTTTTTGCACTTTTTCTTCCTCCTCGCTTCTTTTTTGACATGAAACAGGCCGGTATGTACAAAACAAACCTAGTTTTTTCGACAGGTTGCATAACGAATACAGACTCTATTCCATGATACAGTATATTACATCACATTACGCGTACTGTCAATTCATTTTGAGTGATACGAGGGAATAAAATCGACCTGTTCATCATAAGAATAACCGGACAGCCTGAAAAAACGCCGCAAATCCGAAAAACGGACTTGCGGCGTCTTTACGCGTTATGATTTGGCTGAATCAAGAATTGTCGGCTCGCTCAGAACTTCCCGGCCTTGGCCGCTTCCTCTACCGCAACGGCTACGGAAACCGTCATACCGACCATCGGGTTATTGCCCGCGCCGATCAGACCCATCATCTCCACATGCGCAGGAACGGAGGAAGATCCGGCAAACTGCGCGTCGGAGTGCATACGGCCCATGGTATCGGTCATACCGTAGGAAGCCGGTCCGGCTGCCATGTTATCGGGATGCAGCGTACGGCCGGTGCCGCCGCCGGAGGCAACGGAGAAATACTTCTTCCCCTTCTCGGTACATTCCTTCTTATAGGTGCCCGCAACGGGGTGCTGGAAACGGGTGGGGTTGGTGGAGTTGCCGGTGATGGATACGTCAACGCCCTCTTTCCACATGATCGCAACGCCCTCTGTCACATCATTGGCCCCGTAGCAGTTTACCTTGGCGCGGGGACCGTTGGAATAGGATTTGCGGAATACTTCTTTGACCTGGCCGGTATAATAATCCATCTCAGTCTCGATGAAAGTAAATCCGTTGATTCTGGCAATGATCTGCGCGGCGTCCTTGCCCAGACCGTTTAAGATCACGCGCAGCGGTTTCTGACGGACGCGGTTCGCCTTTTCAGCGATTCCGATGGCGCCTTCCGCAGCGGCGAAGGACTCATGCCCCGCCAGAAAGCAAAAGCACTCGGTGTCTTCTTCCAACAGCATCTTGCCCAGATTTCCATGACCCAGGCCGACTTTACGCTGGTCGGCTACAGAACCGGGGATACAAAAAGACTGCAGACCCTCTCCGATGGCAGCGGCGGCCTCGGAAGCCTTGCGGCATCCCTTCTTGATGGCGATCGCGGCGCCTACCGTATATGCCCACTTTGCGTTTTCGAAACAGATGGGCTGAATCTTCTCCACCATGTGATAGACATCCAGGCCCGCGTCTTTGGTAATCTTCTCCGCCTCTTCAATGGAAGCGATGCCATAGCTGTTCAATACTGCATCAATCTGTTTGATGCGTCTTTCATATGATTCAAATAATGCCATTTGTCAACATCCTCCTTATGATATTCGCGACCTGATTATTCTTTTCTGGGGTCAATGATCTTTACGGCGTCCGCTACGCGGCCATACTGTCCGCTGGCCTTCTCATAGGCGGTGGCGGCATCGTCGCCCTTTTTCATAAAGTCGGTCATCTTGCCGAAGTTTACAAACTGATATCCGATGATCTGGTTGTCCTCATCCAGAGCGATACCGGTAACATACCCCTCCGCCATTTCCAGATAACGGGGGCCCTTGGCCAGCGTGCCGTACATCGTACCTACCTGGCTTCTCAGACCCTTGCCCAGATCCTCAAGTCCTGCGCCGATGGCCAGGCCTTCTTCGGAAAAAGCGGACTGGGAGCGGCCGTAGACGATCTGTAAGAACAGCTCTCTCATCGCGGTATTGATCGCGTCACATACAAGGTCCGTATTGAGTGCTTCCAGTACGGTCCTGCCGGGCAGAATCTCCGCTGCCATGGCTGCGGAATGGGTCATGCCGGAACATCCGATGGTCTCTACCAGAGCTTCCTGAATGATGCCCTCTTTGACATTCAGCGTCAGCTTGCAGGCACCCTGCTGCGGCGCGCACCAGCCGATACCGTGCGTCAGTCCGGAAATATCCTTTACTTCTTTCGCCTTCACCCACTTCGCTTCTTCGGGGATCGGCGCGGCGCCATGGTTTACACCCTGTGCCACGGGACACATTTCTTGTACTTCATGTGAATAGATCATGTGAAAACTCCTTTCAATATGTATGTAGAGTATTGAATGGCAGGATCCGTCCGAAAAGACATGGAAAACACCCGTCATACGCTGATGCTATTTTCTCATACTTTCCAGTAAAAATCCAGCCTTTTTTCTAAATTCAGACAAATTTGCCCTCCTGCGCTGCCGCGCAGGATCACTCAGCTTAGGATCATCCGGTCGTTGGCAAAGGAACCGCCGCTGACCTCTTCAAATTTCTGCAGAAGGTCGGAAACCTTAAGCTTCTTTTTTTCTTCTCCCGCCACGTCGTAGATGATATTTCCCTCATACATCATCACCAGACGGTTCCCGTGCAGGATGGCGTCCTTCATATTGTGCGTGATCATCAGCGTGGTCAGATGATCCCGTTCGATGATCCGGTCGGTCACCTCCAGCACCTTGGCCGCCGTCTTGGGATCCAGCGCGGCCGTATGTTCGTCAAGTAAAAGCAGCCTGGGCTTTTTTAACGTGGCCATGAGCAGCGTCAGCGCCTGCCGCTGTCCGCCGGAAAGCAGTCCCACCTTGGTGGTGAGTCTGTCCTCAAGCCCCAGCTCCAGAATCTTTAACTGTTCCCGGTAAAGATCTCTCTCCTTCTTGACAATTCCCGGTTTCAGCGTGCGAAGCGCGCCTCTTCTGGCCGCCAGGGCCAGATTTTCCTCGATCTGCATATTGGCGGCCGTACCGGTCATGGGATCCTGGAACACACGCCCCAGATACCTGGCCCGTTTGTGCTCCGCCAGTTTGGTCACGTCCGTGCCGTCGATGAAAATACTGCCGCTGTCCACCGGGAATACCCCCGCCACCGCGTTTAACATGGTGGATTTGCCCGCTCCGTTGCTGCCGATGACGGTCACAAATTCGCCCTCCTGTAACGACAGGGACAGTTCGTTTAACGCCGTCTTTTCATTGACGGTTCCCGCATTAAAGGTTTTGCTGATCTTGCGTAACTCAAGCATGATTGGCACCTCCCTTTTTCGCAGCCTTTCTGAAATACTTCTCTTTCAGATAAGGGATGGCAAGGAACAGGGCGACGATAATGGCCGAAAGAAGCTTGTTGTCATTGGTGCTCAAAAGTCCCAGCCACATCACGATCTGCATGACCACATAGTAAATTACGCCGCCCAGTGCCACCGCAAACAGACGGAACGCAAAATTGCCATGGATTTTTCCAAAGATCACTTCTCCGATGATGACGGCGGCCAGTCCAACCACGATGGCGCCCCGCCCCATATTGATATCCACAAATCCGTTGTACTGCGCCAGAAACGCGCTGGAAAGCGCCACGATACCGTTGGAAAGCATCAGTCCCAGGATCTTGGTATGATCCGTATTGATGCCCTGCGCCCGGCTCATATTGGGATTGGCGCCGGTGGCGCGGATGGAACAGCCCTGTTCCGTTCCGAAAAACCAGTACATCACCAGGATCAGCAGCACAATCGCCACCGCCACCACAAAGATGGGATTTTTATAAAAGGGAACGTCCCGGATCCAGCGCAGGGACACCAGCAGATCATATTTGTCCAGGCTGATGGCCTGATTGGCCTTGCCTCCCAGAATACGCAGATTGATGGAATACAGACTCAGCTGCGTCAGAATACCGGCCAGAATGGCGGGGATCCCCATGGCCGTATGTAAAAGCCCCGTAACCAGTCCCGCCAGCGTTCCTGCCAGAAACGCACAGAACATGGAGAAACCGACGGAATGTCCCGAGACCATCATGACGATGCACACCGCGCCGCCGGTACACATGGTCCCATCCACCGTCAGATCCGCCAGATCCAGGATCTTATAGGTGATATAAACGCCGATCGCCATAATCCCCCAGATAAGTCCCTGCGCACAGGCGCCCGGCAGGGCGTTGATAAGCGAAGTAATTTCCAGACCCAAAACACATCCCTCCTGTTTGACCGCCGTTTGCTACAAACGGCATCCTTTTGTCCATAAGTGATATTATAACAAAAGTCGACGAAAAAGAGAAGTCCTATTTGAGCGAAAACACAACGCCTCTTCCCTAAAGATCCCGGCGCCGCTGCAGCGGACAGAAAAAAACAGCATCGGGACGCAAATCCCGATGCTGTCTGTCTGTTTTTCTTATTCGATGGCTTCGTAGTCGTCCGGAACCGTGATGCCAAGCGCCGTACAAATGTCCGCGTTGTACTTCTTGGTTACGGTAGGCGCAAACTCGATGGGCATAGAAGAAACGTCCGCTCCGTTTACGAGAATCTCATACGCCATCTGGCCCGCCTGCTGGCCGATCTCATAGTAGCTGATGGAAAGGGTGGCCACGCCGCAGCCTTTGCAGATCCCTTCCTCGCCGGCGATGATCGGAATCCCTGCCGGCTGGCAGATGTTGTTGATGATCTCCGTGCTGGAAGCAGCGGTATTGTCCGTAGGAATGTAAATGACATCGCACTCGGTGGAAGCCGTGGTGGTTACTGCCGCAACGTCATTGGAATCCGCGAAGGTATATTCGTTGCAGGTATAACCCAGATCCGTCAGCGCCTTATTCACCACACCCGCCTGATATGCGGAGTTGGGCTCTGCGGAGCAGTAAAGAATCCCGACGGTCTTGGCGTCCGGGAACAGCTCGTTGAGCATCGCCGCCTGCTCCTCCAGGGGAGCCAGATCGGAAGTACCGGAAATATTCATGCCGGTCACGCCCGTCCAGTCATCGATCTCCAGCGCCGTGGCATAATCCGTGATGGAGGTGCCAAGGATCGGGATCTCGCTGGTAGCCGCCGCAGCGGACTGTAAGGATGCGGTAGCGTTGGCCAGAATCAGGTCAACTTCATCGGATGCAAACTTATTTGCGATGGTGGCGCAGGTTGCGGAATCGCCGGATGCGTTCTGCACGTCAAAGGTTACCTTGTCGCCCAGAAGCTCCGTCAGCTTATCCTGAAATCCCTGGGTCGCCGCGTCCAGCGCTTCGTGCTGTACCAGCTGACAGATACCGATGTGGTATACGGTGTCGTCGGCTGCAACATCGCCTGCCTGTGTCTCTTCTGCTGTGGTCACTTCCGCTGCGCTCTCGGCTGCCGTCTCCGTGGAAGCCTGGCTGGCTCCGCCAGAGCAGCCGGCCAGAGTCGCCGCCGTCATGGCAAACACCATGACAAGTGCTGCTAATTTTTTCATAATAATCTCCTCCTGTTTCCTTATGGTACTGCCGCGCGCAACAAACCGCGCGGGCATTGCCTGTGTCATGATTGAATATACACGTTTCCGTACGTGAAGTCAAGAAAAAAATCTCATCCTTTTTGGGGAACGATCTGATCCTTATCCTTGAAAATACAATCCGCCGGGACAAATCCTCTCACGCGGGAAAGCGGATAGATACGGGTATTCCTTCCGATCACGCTGCCGGGATTGAGCACACTGTTGCATCCCACCTCCACATGATCGCCCAGCATGGCGCCGAATTTTTTCAGTCCCGTCTCAAGGATCCCTTCCGGTCCCTTCACGGTTACCGGCGTTTTGTCGCTCTTTACATTGGAGGTAATGGAACCCGCCCCCATGTGCGCCTTATATCCCAAAATACTGTCGCCCACATAATTATAGTGGGGAACCTGCACCCCGTTAAAGAGGATCACGTTTTTTAATTCCGTGGAATTGCCCACCACCGCGTTTTTGCCGATGATGGTGCTGCCCCGCACAAAGGCGCAATGCCGGATCTGCGCGTCCTCATCCACGATGCAGGGGCCGTTGAGACAGGCGGTGGGAGCGATTGTGGCGCTCTTAGCCACCCAGATATCCTCTCCCCTTTTTTCGAACCGGTCCTTTTGCAGGGAAGGGCCGAGCGCCAGAATGAACGATTTGATTTCTCCCAGCGCCTCCCAGGGATATTCCCACCGCTCCAACAAAGGAGCAGCGATGGTTTCCTTTAAATCATAGAGATTTTGAATCTTCATTGCTTCCGGCATGTTTCGATTTACTCCTTTCTGCCGTTTTCGCTCCGCTCTTGCGGTAAAAACGGGATACACTGTCAAACTGGGCGTACAGCGCCGTCTGATTGTTCAGCTGCTTTACCATATTCGTCCTGCGGGACACAAAATCATTGAGCTTATCGCGATATTCTTCGGCTGTGATCGTTCCCTGGGCCACGCCCGTCAGTCCCTTTTCCCAACTGGCGGTCAGGGCCGGATTCAACAGCGGCCGGATGGAGCCAGACACCACGTCGTAGACCATCTCTCCCATGAGGGTCGGGGTGAAAACCTGCGTTTTTTTGTTCAGGGACAAATAGCCGATGGTCACCAGCTTCTTTAGGATCTCCGCTCTGGTGGCGGACGTCCCGATGCCGCTTCCACGGATCTGCTCCCGAAGCTGTTCGTCCTCGATAAACTGCCCCGCATTTTCCATGGTCAGGATCAGGGAACCGGAATGATACCGTTTGGGCGGAGACGTCTCCCCCTCCCGGATGGCCGTTTCCTCCAGCGTGACGGCCATTCCCTTTTTCAGCCGGCTGACGGCTTTCCACAAAGCGGCGTCGCATTTGGTTTCCCCGGCGCTCTCCTGTCCCTTTTTTTCCCACAAAGGACGGGCCGCCTTCAAATAGCCCTCCTCCGTCAGCACCTTAAAGGAGGAAAAGAACCGCTCCCCCTCCGGCAAAAGACCGGATTTTACCAAAATGGTCAACGACACCTTCCGATAAACGGCGGGCGGAAAGAAAATGCTCAAAAAGCGGCGGGCGATCAGCTCGTATACCTTCCCGGAAAGCGGGGAAAGGGAACGCAGCGCGGCAAGTCCCTGTCCCGTAGGGATGATGGCATAGTGATCCGTGATCTGTTTATCGTCCACGTAACGGCTCCGCCCGATCCGGCTATGACCCGATTCCGAAAGGACCTGCGCCGCGAACGAAGACACCGGTTCGAATCCGGTAAGGCCGCGGATATTTTTTTGAATCTCCCGGGCCACCGCAGAGGATAACACCCGGGCGTCCGTCCTGGGATATGTGGTCAGCTTTTTTTCATACAGTTCCTGGGCGATGCGCAGCGTTTCGTCGGGGCTGATCTTAAACAGCCTGGCGCAGTCGTTTTGCAGCTCCGCCAGATTATAAAGCAGCGGAGGATTTTTCTGTTCCTGTTTCTTTTCTATGTTTTCCAGTATCGCAGTGCAGGCGTCGTTTGCGCCCAGCCGCTGCATCAGCTCCTGGGCGTGGCGCCTGTCCCGAAACCCGTTTTCCTTATATAGCTGCGTGGAGCCAAACCAGGCGCTTCCCTCCACGGCGCGCCACTCTCCCTCCACGGTTCGTTCTTCCTCTTCTGCAAAAGGCAGAAGAAAACGGCCCGTCACACGGTAAAAGGGCGTCTTTACAAAAGACCGGATTTCCCGCTCCCGATCCACGACGATGCCCAGCACACAGGTCATGACGCGGCCCACGGAAATCACGGCGCGTTCTTTTTTCAGATAATTTTTCACCGGATCGCCGTATTTGAGCGTCAGCACACGGGAAAAATTGATTCCCATCAGATAATCTTCTTTCGCCCGCAGATAAGCAGCGTTTCCAAGATTGTCATACTCCGACAGATCCTTTGCCTCCCGGATCCCGCGCAGAATTTCTTCCTCCGTCTGGGAATCGATCCAGACACGGCGGCGCTTTTTCCCGGTCACGCCGGCCTGCTGCTCCACCAGCCGGTAGATATATTCCCCTTCCCGTCCGGAGTCCGTGCAGACGTAGATGGTTTCCACATCGGGCCGTTTCATCAAAGACGCGACGCAATCAAACTGTTTTTTTGCGCCGGGTATGACCTCGTAACGGTAGGTTTGGGGGATAAACGGCAGCGTATTTAACGCCCATCGTTTATACTTTGCATCATACGCTTCCGGATAACTCATGGTCACCAGATGCCCGACGCACCAGGTCACAATGGTCTCCTGCGATTCCAGATAGCCGTCTCTGCCTTTCGTATTCAGTTTCAGCGCCTTGGCAAACTCCTTTGCTACGCTGGGCTTTTCCGCAATAAAAAGATCCTTCCCCATTTACCTTTCTGCCTTCGATACGATATTCCCCTGTGCTTTTAACAGCTCCGCGCACAAAATCGCACCGCCTGCCGCGCCGCGCACCGTATTGTGAGACAGACCGATGAATTTCCAGTCGTATATGCTGTCCTCTCTCAGACGGCCCACGGAAATCCCCATTCCGTTTTCAAAATCCACATCCAGCGAAACCTGCGGGCGGTTCTCCTCCTCCAGATACTGAATGAACTGTTTGGGCGCGCTGGGAAGCTCGAGCTTCTGCGGCAGGCCGGAAAAACTGCGCAGCTTTTCGATGAGCTGCTCTTTGGTCGGTTTCTTTTTAAACTTCACAAAGACCGCCGCGGTATGGCCGTTTAAGACGGGCACCCTGATGCACTGACAGGTGATTTTCGGGCTCTGGGCCGGCTGAATCACGCCGTCTTTCACACATCCCCAGATCCGCAGCGGTTCTTTTTCGCTCTTTTCCTCTTCTCCGCCGATATAGGGGATGACGTTGCCTTCCATCTCCGGCCAGTCGGCAAACGTCTTTCCCGCGCCGGAGATCGCCTGATAGGTGGTCGCCACCACCTCGTAGGGTTCGTATTCCATCCACGCGGTCAGCACCGGGGCGTAACTTTGAATGGAGCAGTTGGGCTTTACCGCCACAAATCCGTACTTCGTTCCCAGACGCTTTTTCTGATCGGCAATCACCGCCATGTGCTCCGGGTTGATCTCGGGCACTACCATCGGCACGTCCGGCGTCCAGCGATGCGCGGAGTTGTTGGAGACCACCGGCGTTTCCGTTTTGGCGTAGGCCTCTTCGATCTTTTTGATCTCCTCTTTGGACATATCCACCGCGCTGAACACGAAGTCCACGTTAGAAGCCACCTTTTCCACTTCATTGACATTCATGACTACCAGGTCCTTTACCGCTTCCGGCATGGGCGTGTCCATTTTCCATCTTCCTGCCACCGCTTCCTGATAGGTCTTGCCCGCGCTGCGGGGGCTGGCCGCGATGGTGGTCACTTCAAACCAGGGATGGTTTTCCAAAAGCGCGATAAACCGCTGTCCTACCATTCCCGTACCGCCCAGGATCCCGACTTTTAACTTCTTTTCCATTTTTCTCTCTCCTTTTCATTCCTCTTGCAGATATTCCCGATAACAGGCCAGCGCTGCCTTCATGGCTTTTTGTCCCGGCGCTCCTATGGTCAGGCGCTTTTCCACGCAGGTCTTTAAGCAAATGGCCTCGTACACATCCTTTTCAAAAACCGGACAGATCTTTTTGAGCTCTTCCAGACTGCACTCCTCTATGCTTTTCTTTTGACCGATACAGTACAGCACCAGCTCTCCGATGATCCGGTGCGCGTCCCGGAAGGGAACGCCTTTGCCCACCAGATAATCCGCCGCGTCCGTCGCGTTGGTAAAGCCGCGCATGGCGCTTTTTTCCATGACGTCTTTGCAAAACCGCATGGTGGACAACATCCCGTTAAAGAGGGTCAGGCAGTCCTGCACCGTGTCGATGGCGTCAAACGTCTGCTCCTTATCCTCCTGCATATCCTTATTATATGCCAGCGGAATGGCTTTCATGGTCGTCAGCATCCCCATGAGCGCGCCGTATACCCGTCCGGTCTTTCCCCGGATCAGCTCCGCGATATCCGGGTTCTTTTTCTGAGGCATAATGGACGAACCGGTGGAATACGCGTCGTCTAACTCCACAAATCCGTATTCGTTGCTGTTCCAGAGAATAATTTCCTCACAGAAACGGCTCAGGTGCATCATGACGGTGGACAGCGCCGCCAGAAACTCGATCACATAATCCCGATCGGACACCGAATCCATACTGTTTTGCGTCGGCCCCAAAAAACCCAGCAGCCGCGCCGTATAATCCCTGTCCAGCGGATATGTGGTCCCTGCCAGCGCGCCCGCGCCCAGCGGGCAGTAATTCATCCGGCGGCGCAGATCCGCCATTCTCTGCCGGTCGCGGCGAAACATCTCAAAGTAGGCGCCCAGGTGGTGAGAAAGGGTGACCGGCTGCGCCTTCTGCAAATGGGTAAAGCCCGGCATATACGTATCCAGGTGTTGTTCCATCAGACGGTACAGGGTCTGCAGCAGCGTCTTGAGCAATCCGTCGGTCCGATCCACCTGATGCCGGATATACAGACGCATATCCAGCGCCACCTGATCGTTGCGGCTCCTGCCGGTATGCAGTTTCTTGCCCGCGTCCCCGATCCTTTGAATCAGGTTCGCCTCCACAAAGCTGTGGATATCCTCGTATTCCTCCGTGATCGCCAGCCGTCCCTGTTTCGTATCCTCCAGAATACCGGTCAGGCCTTCTATGATCCGCTCTTTTTCCTCTTTTGTCAGAATCTCCTGTTTGGCCAGCATCGACACATGGGCGATGCTGCCCTGAATATCCTCTTCCAAAAGGCGTTGGTCAAATGAGAGGGATGCGTTGAACCGATATGCCAGCCGATCCGTCTGTCCGGTAAAACGGCCTCCCCAGAGCTGTGCCATGCTTTCTCCTCCTTCCTCCTGCTACGGCTTTTTCTTTGCTTTACAAGCCGCATAAGAATGTCGCCAGACGCGCCATCCATCGTTTTCGATACTATCATAAATCCCCGCAGGTTGCAACAAAGGCGGGCACATTTTGTCATTTTTAAAGGAAATGCAACACAAAAAAAAGCCCCTTTCATACTATATCACTATAACCCCACGCCAGAAATCCGGCCCCTTTTTGATCCCAAAAGCGCGCCCCGGCGAGGGTAACGGAGGCATCCAAATGACAACTGATCTTTTAAAGGTGGAAGATTTATCCTTTTCTTATCATAATTTAAGCGGGGAGACCGCCGCGCTTTCCCATCTTTCCTTTTCGGTCAAAAAGGGGGAATTTCTGGCCATCGTGGGGCCCAGCGGCTGCGGGAAATCCACGATCTTATCCCTGCTGGCCGGACTGCTTACGCCGGAGGAAGGCGGCATCACCTTTTATGGAAAAAACGGGCGGAAACCGGGCATCGGCTATATGCTGCAGCGCGATCAGCTCTTTGAATGGCGCAGCATTTGGAAAAACGTGACGCTGGGACTGGAAATTCAGCATAAACTCACGCCGGAAAATAAAAAGAAAGTGGAAAAAATGCTGGAAGACTACGGACTGTCCGATTTTGCAAAAAAAAGGCCCTCCGAGCTTTCCGGCGGGATGCGGCAGCGGGCCGCGCTGATCCGCACCCTGGCGCTGGAACCGGAAATCCTGCTTTTGGATGAACCGTTTTCCGCGCTGGACTATCAAACCCGTCTCACCGTATCCGCCGATATTGCCCGGATCATCCGGTCCGCCGAAAAAACAGCGATTTTGATCACCCACGATCTTTCGGAGGCGATCAGTCTTTCCGACCGGATCCTGGTTCTCTCCGGACGGCCCGCCCATGTAAAGGCGCAGGTTTCGATCCGCCTCACGCTGCCGGACGATTCGCCGCTGGCCGCCAGAAAAGCGCCGGAATATACCGACTATTTCAATCATCTCTGGGAGGAACTATCCGATGAGCAATGAAAAGACTTCGGAAACACAACTGGAATATATGCAAAAACACCGGCGGCACCATCGTCTGATCCGCCGTGCAAGACTGGCCCTTCTTCTTTGTTTTTTGATCCTGTGGGAATTTTGCGCCGACTACGGGATCATCGACAGCTTTTTCTTTTCCAGCCCGTCCCGGGTGGCGGACTGCTTTGTGTCCATGGTGCGAGACAGATCCCTGTTTTTGCATATCGGCGTCACGCTGACGGAAACCGTCGTCAGCTTTCTTCTGGTCACCCTGCTGAGCCTGCTGGCCGCCACTCTGCTTTGGTACTCCAAAAAGCTTTCGGAGATTCTGGAGCCTTACCTGGTGGTCCTAAACAGCCTGCCCAAGTCGGCGCTGGCGCCTCTGCTGATCGTATGGCTGGGCACCGGCATCCCGACGATCATCGTGGCGGGCATCTCGGTAGCCGTATTCGGCGCCGTCATCAGCCTGTATACGGGATTTTTACAGGTGGATGCGGAAAAGCTTCTGCTGATCGATACCCTGGGAGGCCGCAAACGGGACCGCTTCTTTAAAGTCGTGCTGCCCGCCTGCGTCCCCATCCTCTTAAGCAATATGAAAGTCAACGTGGGGCTGGCGCTGGTGGGCGTCATTATCGGAGAATTTCTGGCCGCCAGACGGGGCCTGGGGTATCTGATCATTTACGGAAGTCAGGTGTTTCAGCTGAATATGCTGATTACCTCCATTCTCATCCTCTGCGCCATCGCCATGATCCTCTATCAGATCATCCAGGGGATCGAGCACTGGTACCGGAAAAAAAGATAGTCTTTTTTAAGGAAACGCGCCCGGGATTTACAGACATCCCAGGCGCTCCTTATTCTTTCGTTTACATTCGTACATTTTTTCATCCGCCCGATGGAGGACCTCCTCCAGGCTCATCCGGCCGCTGCCGCCGTCGATCTCGACGATCCCGTAACTGAAGCTGTGGGCGTAATCGCCAACTCCCAGGGTTTGAAAATGCTCCAGCGTATCCGCCATCTTCTTTTCCATCAGGCCACTCAGCCTGCCCAGCAGCACGATACAAAATTCGTCCCCTCCGATCCGGGCAAATACGTCCGTCGTACGGAAGCTGCTGTTAATTTCCTGCACAAACCGGCGGATATAGCAGTCGCCCTCATTGTGCCCGAAATGATCGTTGACGTATTTGAGGCCGTCCAGATCCATATAGCAGAGCGTAATATCCTGCTGCTGTCCCAGCACCTCGCGCATATATTCTTCAAAGTAGAGCCGGTTGCGGACCCGGGTGCCCGGATCATAATAGGCCGCGTCCACGCGCCGGTGCGCGCTTTCCACTTCCTCCTGCAAAATCTCCCGGCGCTCCTGCAGCTGGGCCGTCATACAGTTAAACGCGTCCGAAAGCTCGCCGAAGCTGGAAATGTGATGGGAATAATCTCCTTCCACCACCTGATTGGCCTGCCAGACCAGATGGTTTAAATTGGTATGCAGTTCTTTCAGATTGGCGCACAGATAATTGTCCTTCTGCGGAAAAGGAACCGACAGGTTCCCGCACGACAGCGCCTTGGTATACTGCAAAAGCTCCTCCACATTTCGGCGCAGCGTCATAAGCTCCGTCGCCAGACTGCGGCAGGGTTCTTCCCATTCGTCCGGCTCCAGACGGCAATCCCCGTCTCCATATAAAAAGCTCTTTATGTATGCAAGAAGAAGTTCACAGTTTTGATTGGCCATAGCAGCGCGTCTCCCCGGAGATGCCTCTGTCTGTACGGTTTCTCCGTCCTATTTATTTTACCAGTCTTTTTTTAAAAAATCAACTCGTAAACAGGACGACGGGCGAAATCTTTCCCCGGTCTAAAAACCGGTTTTTTGCCGCCTCCCGGATCATTGCGTTTCCCTTTGGGACTCCGATTCCGGCGTTTCCTCTAAATCGGCCGGTTCCGACTGCGTCTCTGTCTCCTCAGGCTCTTCCGGTTTTTCTGATGTCTCTGTCGGTTCCTGCAAATCAGGCGTCTTTGACGGTTCCGGCAGCGGTTCCGGCTCTGCCGGGTTTTCCGGAAGGGGCTCGTCGGTTTCTTCCGGCGGCAGATCCCCGGAATCAAAAGCTGCAGGATCCGTCTCTTCCTCCTGCATGGCCGTCTCTTCTTTGCTCTCCGGGAAAAGATTCGCGGCTTTGGCCCTTTGTGCGTCCTCGTCGTAGGAAATTGTCGCTCCCACAATCTGACCGTCCGCAAAGCCGCAGGAAACCGCATATCCGATGATCTCATCGGTGCTTTTGGTGCAGCAAAGGACCTTTCTGGTGGCGTTTAAGGGAAGGTCCCCGCAGTCGTATATCCTTCCCCAATAGGGTTCCACGCCGGCCCAGTCCACCCATTCCGGATGATGCGGGCAGTCGTCGCTGTGCGCATGGTATCTTTGCATACTGTAACAGCCTTCCGCATCCGAATGGACGTGCCGGCAGGGCAGCGTATAACATCCTCCCTGGCTTTCGCTTTGTTGTGTATGCGGCGTCTCGCCGTTTCCGTCCACATGATAATGATACTCGTATACGATATGGCCCGGGATCTGCTCTACCCCGATGACAATCTTTTGTTCGATACGCAAAATGGCATCCATAAGTTCCGCAAAAGTCGCGTCGTCCTCTGCGGCAACTCCTTTTGTGAGCAATGCGGACGCCAGCCGTTTCTTTCCATTACTCACAGATGTAAAAACCTGATTCAGATCCTGCTGCAGTTCCGTTTTGAGCTGATCCAGATACGCCTTCAGTTCCTCCCTGCCCGTATCCGTATGAAGCGCGGCGTTTTCCAGATATTCAAACAGCGTCTGCTGCTGCAGGGTAAAATCATTTTGCAGCGTTTTTGTCAGACTTCCCATGCTGTTTTGAAGACCGTTTAGTCCGCTGTCCAGCTGATCCATTCTTCCGTTCCATTCCACGACCTGCAGCCGGAAATTGTTCGACAGATCCGAAAAGGACTCCAGAAACTGCGCCATCTCTTTTTCCAGGATACGCTTTAAATCGGTTTCAACCCCTGTCAGCCGGGAAAGCAATTCCTGATTTTTGTCCCCTTCCTCCTTTTGCAGACTGCGGATCAGATCCTGAAGGGAGACGTAGGCCTGATTCAGCCCGCCCTCCAGCTCGCCGATCTTTTGCCGGATCTCCTGGACGGACTGATCCAGCCGATGGACGGAATCCGTCTCCTGCATGGCCTGAATGGTTTCGGAAATCTTGGTCAGCGTCTCCGCGATCTCGCTGCGGACCTGATCCACTCTCTCCTGCAGCTGTCGGATCTGGGTTTCCGTCCGCTTGTCCAGTTCTGTCACCGTTTCCGTCATCCCGGACGCGTTTTCGGTGAGTTTTTTCTGCGTGGTCTCCACTTCCAGAAGCGTTTCGCTGTTTTTGGCGAGGCTGCCGTCCAGTTTTTCCAGATAGGCGGACGCTCCCTGCATTTCCTCCTGCATCTGTTTTCTTACGTTTTCTTCCATCTGCGCGTAAGCCGGATCTTTTTCGGATCGGTAACTTTTCCATGCCCATTGCCCAAAACCGGCCAGCAAAAGGACTCCGATGAGCGCGACGGCGATGCAGACCGACACCTGTTTCCTTTTCATCCGCCGTTTCCGTTCGTTTTTTTCTTCCGTATCAGCACGGAAGGTTTTTTGATTCATAGACTTCATGGGACTTTCCTCCTCCCATTTTTTTGTGTTCGGCAGTGCCTTTCGACTGTTTTGGCGAGAATTGCCGAACGAAATTACGTGTAACAGGGTCCGGAGACTCCGGCTTGTCCCGGATTCTGTTCGCACGCAAAGAACGCGTACGCACCATACACTGACTACCTCATACTCTTCTGAAAGGAATGTCGCGGGAACCCGCGCGTTGACAACAGCAGAATAAGTGATGTGCTTGCATCTTATCATAGGCAAAAGGGCGCGTCAAGCTTTTTTTTAAGTAAAATCCGACGCGCCGGAATCGGGATCTGAAGGAATACAGATCCCGTGTTCCAGAAGAAAATCCCGCCAGAGGGAATAGTATTGCGCTTTTAAATGAACCTGGTCGTAGGTCCAGTCGCTTTGCAGCGCTCCGTTTTCGTCGCACAGCACCTCGTTGGCGTCCAGATAAAAAATATCTCTCCCGTTCTCCAGCGTTTTGATCTTTTCGTTGCGTTCTTCTATATTGGCGTTGTTAAAGATCGGATCCGTCTCATCCTTTTGCGGCGCCACATGGAGGATCGCCTGTACGAAGATGATGGCATCCGGCTGCAGCTCCCGGATTTTGTTCACCGCGGCCGCATATTCCCGGAAGAAATACTCCGCCGTTCCCGTTCCCAATTCATTGATGCCCAGCATCAGATAGATCTTACCGAAATGGTGTTCGCTCAGCGCCTGTTCCAGCGTCTTTTTTTTCTCGTCCTCCCGGATAAACTGCTTGGGATGACGAAACAGGTCATAAATCGTCAGGGAGGTTTTACAGTAAAACGTCGCATTTTCCTGCAGTCTGCCGTATTCCAGCAGGCCCTGCGTACGGGAATCGCCGATAAACAGCGCGTCGTCCAGATAGGTCTGATCCACCGGGACAAAATCATATCGGGCGGGTTCTTTTTCCTCTTCCGTTTCCAAAAGGGCGGTTTCTTCCGTCTGTGGTACGGCGCTTTCCGATTCCGTCTCCCGGACCGTCTCCTGCTCTGCCATCACGGGCAGGGCTTTTGTTTCCTCCTCCGACCAGGGAAATACGCCGTCGGAGGCGCCAAGAAAGAGCACCGACAGCACCGGTTCCGCCTTACGGTTTTGTTCATAGGTACGATATACGCCGTTGCGGTTGGCAAACGCAAGGCCGGTTAAAAGCAGTCCGCTGAACAGCAAAAGCAAAAGAAGCGGATATTTTTTCATGAAAATGCCTCCGCATTAAAAATTCGCATAAAGAAAAGGATTTTCGGTCATGTTGACCATTTGGTACACGCAGACCCAAAAGACCACTGTCAGGGCGATCACCACCGGCAGATCCTTCTTATGCCGGGAAAACCACCTGCCTGCGGCCGGGATGCAAAACAGGGCCGCCGCGCAAAACGTGGGCGCAAACATCCGAAGCTCCTTTGCAAAGTCCATGGGGTTGACGGCGATCCCCTTTCCCCAAAAAGGGAAAAGACGGCCGAAATAAACGCCGATCTGGGACAGGGAAGGAAGGGCAAAGACCATCCAGGTCAGCGGGATCACCAAAAGCACATACAGGTGGGCAAGAAGAGGATGTTTCTTTAAAATCCCGCCCAGCCACAGCTTTTCCAAAACCACCAGCAGTCCCAAAAGCAGCCCCCACAGGACAAAATGCAGGCCGTTTCCGTGCCAGAAGCCGGTAAGCAGCCAGACGAGCAAAAGATTGCAGACCGTCCGTTTTTTCCCTCTGCGGTTTCCGCCCAGCGGAATATAGACATAATCCCGAAACCAGCTGCCCAGGGTCATGTGCCAGCGTCTGTAAAACTCGCTGACCGAACGGGACGCATAGGGAAAATCGAAATTTTTCAGGAAGGGCAGCCCGATCATCTCTCCCATTCCCGCCGCCATCATGGAATATCCGGCAAAGTCAAAATAAAGCTGCAGGGAATATCCAAACGCCCCCAGCCATGCCAGCGGGGTGGAAATGCTTTCCAACCCGATGGTCTGGATGTCGTTCCAAAGAATCGCCAGCCGGTCCGCGATCAGAATCTTTGCCGCCAGCCCCGCCACCATCCATTTCAGCCCGTCTTCGACCCGTTCCCAAAAATTGTATCGGCTCCGCAGTCCGTCGGCCGCCTCTGAAAAACGCATGATCGGTCCGGACACCACCTGCGGAAAGAGGCAGAGATAGGCTCCAAATGCAAAAAAAGAGCGCTCTGCGTCCACTTGCGTCCGATAGACGTCGATCAGATAGGAAACGGATTTAAACGTGTAAAAGCTGATCCCCAGCGGCAGCAGAAACGACCGGTCAAACACGTTGGAGAGCTTAAAATAAACAAGCAGGGACAGATTGCAGGCGACCGCCAAAAAAAGCAGCCCCTTTCTCCGCCTTTCCTCTTTCTGCGCGTCCGCCTCCTGCGCCGTCCGCTTTTTAAGGCTCAGGCCAAACAGATAGTTCATCCCGCACATTCCCAGTAGAAGAAACGCGTAATCCGGCTGCGCCAGCGCATACAAAAAAAGACTTCCGAAAAAAAGAAAGCCGGTCCGTTTCTTTTGGGGACAGAGGAAAAAAAGCAGCAAAAAAACAGGCAGGTAACGGAACAGAAATTCCGGACTGCTAAATACCAACGTATTTAATCCTACCAGATTTTCTGTCCCGATTCCTGCCATCTCACATTCCGTCCTTTTGACCATCCTGCATGCTTTTGTATCGGCCAAAGCCTCTTTATTCTTTTACAAGAGCGTAGGTCTGTCTTGCGATCGCAAGTTCTTCATTGGTGGGGATCACAAGGATTTTTGTTTTAGAATCGGGCGTCGTAATTTCTATTTCTTCTCCGCGCTTCCGGTTCGCCTCCGGATCGATCCTGACTCCCAGATAGCCAAGGTAATCCCTGCAGATCGTTTCGCGGACGCTGACATTATTCTCTCCTACGCCTGCGGTAAAGCAGATCACATCCACCCCGTTCATCTCCGCCGCATAGGCGCCGATATATTTGGCCGTGCGCAAAGCAAAAGCCTTCAATGCTCTGGCGCCCTCCTCAGAGCCGTTTTCCAGATCCCTGAAATCGGAGGAAAGGCCGTCGGAAAGGCCGAGCACACCGGATTCTTTATTCAAAATCGTCATGATCTCGTCAATGGACTTGTTCTCCTGATTGGCGATAAACTCGATAATCGCCGGATCCAGATCTCCGCTTCTGGTTCCCATGATCAGGCCCTCCAGCGGCGTAAGACCCATGGAGGTGTCCACACATTTGCCATTTTTGACAGCCGACACGGACGCGCCGTTTCCCAGATGACAGACAATCATCTTCAGATCGTCATAGGGTCTGTGCAAAAGTTCTGCCGCTCTGTGCGAAACATAGTCGTGACTCGTCCCGTGAAAGCCGTATCTTCTGATCCTGTACTGTTGGTAATAGCGATAGGGAATCGCATACAGATACGCTTCCGGCGGCATCGTCTGATGAAACGCCGTATCAAACACGGCCACCATGGGCACGCCGGGCATAATCGCCTCGCAGGCTTCTATCCCGATCAGATTCGCCGGATTGTGCAAAGGCGCCAGCGCCACACAATCCCGGATCGCCTGTTTAACCTCCGGGGTAATCCGCGTGGCCTGGGAAAAATTCTCTCCGCCATGCACGATACGATGCCCTACCGCGCCGATCTCATCCAGGCTTTTGACCACTCCCGTGTCCGGATCCGTGAGCGCGCGGATGACGTACTGTATCGCTTCCTTATGGTCAGCCATGGGCGCCTGCCGCACGATCTTTTCCCGGCCGGCGGGCGAAAAAGTAATCTGGCTGCCGTCAATACCAATTCTCTCACATAATCCTTTTGCTGTCAACGTTTCTGTTTTTGCATCGATCAGCTGAAATTTCAAGGACGAGCTGCCGCAGTTAATCACCAGAATATTCATATTATGCCTCCTCTCACATCATCTGCGCCTGCACCGCAGTCAGCGCCACCACGCCTACAATATCGTCGGAGGAACATCCTCTGGAAAGATCGTTTACCGGTTTTGCAATCCCCTGAAGCATCGGTCCGTAGGCTTCCGCCTTCCCCAGGCGCTGCACCAGCTTATAGCCGATATTGCCGCAGTCCAGATTGGGAAAGATCAGTACGTTGGCCTTTCCCGCCACTTCGCTGCCCGGCGCTTTCATCTTCGCCACCGAAGGGACGATGGCGGCGTCCGGCTGCAGCTCCCCGTCGATGACCAGTCCCGGATATTCCCGGCGCGCAATCTCCACCGCGCGCGTCACCTTATCCACCAGCGGATGTTTGGCGCTGCCCTTGGTGGAATGGGAAAGCATGGCCACCACCGGCCGCGCGCCCACCAGCGTTTTGAAGCTCTTGGCGCTGGTATCCGCAATGGCCGCCAGCTCCTCCGCCGTAGGATCCTGGTTTAACCCGCAGTCCGCAAACAGGAAGGTGCCGTTTTCTCCGTATTCGCAGTCCGGCACGTCCATCAAAAAGAAACCGGAAACCAGCTTGACGCCCGGAGCGGTCTTTAAGATCTGCAGCGCCGGACGGAGCGTATCCGCCGTAGCGTGACAGGCCCCGGCCACCATTCCGTCCGCGTCCCCCGCCTTTACCATGACCACGGCGAACGTAAGAAAATCCGTGGTCAGAATCTCTCTGGCTTTTTCCGGCGTCATTCCCTTATGTTTTCTCGTCTCATACAGCAACTCCACGTACCGGTCCAGTCTGTCCGCGCAGTCCAGCGGATTGATGACCTGGATCCCGTCCAGATCAAGCTCCAGCCAGTGCGCGCCCTCCATGATCTTCTCCCGGTCGCCTACCAGGACCAGATCCGCAATCCCCTGTTCCAGGATGCGCGCCGTTGCGATCAGGGTTCTTCTGTCGTTGGTCTCAGGCAATACAATGGTCTTTTTATCCGCTTTTGCCTTTTCTTTGATGATGTCGATATATGACATACCCCCGTGCTCTCCTTTCGTATTCCCTTCTCCGCACAAAACAACCTTGCGTCTGCTGTTTTGAATCATTTTTATTCTATCATTTCAGGAAATTGTATACAAGATTTTTTTTCCTGCAAATTGCACAAAATGAAACACAATGCGCTTCTTTGGAATTCATTTGCCATTTCCCCATGCGCCCGGTATAATGGTCTCATAAAATCCGGAGGCAGATCGCGTATGAAAGTCACAGGCGTCATTGCAGAATACAATCCGTTCCACAACGGACACGAATACCATCTCCAACAGGCCCGTAAAATCACCGGCGCCGAGTATCTCGTGGCCGTCATGAGCGGCGATTTCGTGCAGCGCGGGGAGCCTGCGCTGTTCGACAAATATATCCGTACAAAAATGGCCCTGCTTGGCGGCGCGGATCTGGTGCTGGAACTGCCGGTCCTCTTTTCCGTGGCAAGCGCCGGGGATTTTGCGTCCGGCAGCGTTTCCCTGCTGGATCAGCTGGGCGTGGTGGATTGTCTCTGCTTTGGGAGCGAATCCGGCGATACGGCGCAGTTTTTGCAGGCGGCAAAGGCGTTGGCAGAAGAATCTCCCGCCTTTTCTGCCGCCCTGAAAGAAAACCAGCAAAAGGGACTGTCGTATCCCCGGGCCCGGATGGAGGCCCTGCGGACGGCCGGCCCTACTATTTTGGGGCTTTCGGACGATTTTTTCCTTTCCCCCAACAACATTCTGGGACTGGAATATACCGTCGCGCTGACGCGCCGCCACAGCGCGATCCGTCCTGCGGCCCTCCTGCGCTGCGGCGCCCCCTATGGGCAAAAGGAATGGGAGGCTGCTTCCTCCTCTTGTCCGTGCGGCTTTCCCTCCGCCCTCTCCCTTCGCGCTCTGATCGGCTCCGACCCTGCCTATGACGAAAACCCCCGGATCCTGGCGCAGATCAAGAAGGCGGTCCCTGCCTGCCATCATGCGCTTTGGGAGACTCTGCTGCACGAACGCCGCGCTCTGTTTGCCTCCGATTTTACAAAGGAACTCCGTTACCGCCTTCTCACGGAAGAACGGGCGGATTTTATTCGCTACGCGGACGTGAACCGGGCGCTTTCCGATAAAATAAAAAACGGCCGGATGGGTTTTTGCGACTGGCAGGATCTGTGTCACCTGCTCAAATCCAAAGAACTGACATACAGCCGTATCAGCCGGGCGCTCTGCCATATTCTGTTATCCGTTACTGCGGATGAGATGGGCGCCGCCAGAGAACAAAACGGTACGCCCTATGCCAGGATCCTGGGCTTTAAACGATCGGCCCGGCCGCTTCTGTCCGCCATCCGCAAACACAGCGCCATCCCGCTGCTTTCCAAGTTGGCCGACGCCCCGGGTGTGCTCAACCCTCCGGCCCTTGCCATGCTGCGCAAGGATCTTCTGGCCGCATCGGTGTATGAAAGCGTCCTGGCGGCAAAACAGGGCCGGGCCATGCAAAATGAAATTTCCCGGGGTCTTGTCATCCTGGAGCAATAAGCTCAGTTCTTGAAACTGTGGATCGGCGCCGGAATACGGCCCTTGCGGTTCACAAAGGCGCTGCAGTCACAGGGATTGACCGGCATAATCGGCGCGTAGCCCAAAAGCCCTCCAAACTCCACCGTTTCCCCCACGCCCTTTCCGATTACGGGAATGAGACGGACCGCCGTCGTTTTCTGGTTCACCATGCCGATGGCCATTTCATCCGCGATGATTCCCGATATGGTGGTCGCTTTGGTATCTCCCGGTATGGCGATCATATCAAGCCCCACCGAACAGACGCAGGTCATGGCCTCCAGCTTTTCCAACGTCAGGGCGCCTGCGTTGACCGCGTCGATCATGCCCTGATCCTCGCTTACCGGGATGAAGGCGCCGCTTAATCCGCCCACATAAGAGGACGCCATGACGCCGCCTTTTTTGACCTGATCGTTTAACAGGGCCAGCGCCGCCGTCGTTCCGGGCGCTCCCACCCGTTCCAGACCGATCTCGCAGAGGATCTCCGCAACCGAATCGCCCACTGCGGGCGTGGGCGCCAAAGAAAGATCCACGATGCCAAAAGGAACCTTCAGACGCCGGGAGGCCTCTTTTGCCACCAGCTGACCGACCCGCGTCACCTTAAACGCCGTTTTCTTGATCGTCTCGCAAAGCGTCTCAAAGCTTTCGCCTCTCACCTTTTCAATCGCCGTTTTTACCACGCCGGGGCCGCTCACGCCCACGTTGATGACCCGATCCCCTTCCGTCACGCCGTGAAACGCGCCCGCCATAAAGGGATTATCGTCCGGTGCGTTGCAAAATACCACCAGCTTGGCGCAGCCCAGAGAATCCTGCGCCGCCGTGCGCCGGGCCGTCTCCAGGATCACTTCCCCCATCAGCTTTACCGCGTCCATATCAATGCCGCAGCGCGTGGAACCCACATTGACGGAGCTGCATACCCGCTCGGTTTCCGAGAGCGCCTGCGGGATGGAACAGATCAGCATTTCGTCCGCAGCGGTCATGCCCTTGCTGACCATGGCGGAATATCCGCCGATGAAATTGACGCCTACCTCCTGCGCCGCCTGATCCAGCGTCGCCGCGATCTTTGAAAAATCCTGCGGCGACCGGCAGGCCGCACCTCCCACCAGCGCGATGGGCGTCACCGAGATTCGCTTGTTGATGATGGGCACGCCGAATTCCCGGGCGATCTCCTCTCCCGTTTTTACCAGATCGCGGGCCGCTGTGGTGATCTTTTGGTAAATCTTATCCCGGCAGCGTTCCAGATCGGAATCGATACAGTCCAGCAGACTGATCCCCATGGTGATGGTGCGGACGTCCAGATTTTCCTGCTCCACCATCTTATTGGTTTCTTCTACTTCATATATGTTGATCATCCGATCCCTCCTCAGATCCTGTGCATTTGCGCAAAGATCTCCTCTCTCTGACATTTGATGATGACGCCGATCTGCCGGCCCAGCTCTTCCAGTTCCGTTACCACGTCTCCGAAATGCTTTTTCGAAGCGCTGCGATCCACGATCATCATCATATTAAAATATCCCTGTACAATGGTCTGGGAAATATCCAGAATATTGATGTCGTTTTCCGCCAGATAGGTGCATACCTTTGCAATAATGCCCACCGTATCATGTCCTACCACCGTTATGATCGCTTTTTTCATCTTTCACTCCGTTCCGACGCCCCCGGCGTCCTAAAATGTAATAATCTCCGAAATCCTGTCCCGCAGCGCGGTGCAAATGGGAAAATCACCGGAACGGTACGGATTATCCGCCAGATCGATCTCCAGCCGTACCGTCGCGTCGGCCAGCTCCGGCAGGTTGTTTTCCCTGCTCAAATGCCCCAGCACCACTTTTTTGAGGTTGTCGTGCAGCACGGCCGACAGCAGCCGCCCCGCGTTTTCATTGGATAAATGTCCTCTGTTTCCCAAAATACGCTGCTTTAAATAATACGGATAGCTGCCCGCCTGAAGCATACGCACGTCGTGGTTGGCCTCCAAAAGCAGCACGTCCATTCCTTTCAGACATTCCACCGTATACTCGTTATAAACGCCCAGGTCCGTGCACACCGCCGCATGCTTTCCTTCGTAAAAAAAGCGGTACGCCACGGGCTGCGCCGCATCGTGGGAAATGAACATGGGGTTCACCGTCAGATCCTTGATGCGAAACGCTTCATCGGATCTGACCTCGCAAAAAAGATCCCGCGGCAGTTCTCCCAGGCTGCGGCAGCGCATAAGCGCGTCGATGGTCCCTGCGGTGGCATAAATCGGCGTATGATACCGGCGGCAGAACACGCCCAGCCCGTTAATATGGTCGCTGTGCTCATGGGTCACCAGGATCCCGTCGATATCCTGCCCCGTCAGCTCCAGGTCATGCAGGCCGTCCTCCACGCGTTTTTTGCTGATTCCCGCGTCCACCAGTACGTGCGTGGTATCCGTCCCCACATAGATACAGTTCCCGCTGCTTCCGCTGGCAATGCTGCATAGTCTCATCGGTATAAATTTGCTCCTTTAAGTATCTCGTCTATCTTCCTGTAAGTATCCGATAAACTTTCGCCGTTGTCAATGACAACTTTGCAGTGCCGCAGAAAATCCTCCCGGGAAAGCTGGCTTTGAAAGATGCTTTGGATCTTCTCCTCCGAATAGCCCCGGGACTCCCGCAGACGCTTCGCGCGCACGTTTTCGTCCGCATAGACATACCACAGTTCATCCAGCAGCGCGTCGTACCCTTCTTCGATCAAAAGCGCCGCCTCCACGAAAAAGGCGTCCAGCTGCCCCCGCGTTCTTTCCTTATCAATCTCTCCGAGAATATAGCGTTTTACCGCCGGATGGATGATGGCGTTTACCGCTTTTAATTTCCCTTCGTCCCCAAAGATTTGATCCGCCATCTTTTGTTTGTCAATTGTTCCTTCCGGGGTCAGGACGGTTTTGCCCAAAAGCTCCACCAGAGGACAATAACAGCTCTGTCCGGGTTCCTTTACCAGATGGGCCACGCTGTCCGCCAGCAGAATCCTGCAATTGCAATGTGCTTTGATGTAGGACAGGATCAGGGACTTGCCGGCCCCCGCCCCGCCCGTAATGCCGATGGTTTTCATACGCTTTCTCTATTTTGCCTCGTACCAGTCTTTTCCTTCGTGCAGATCCACCTCCAGAGAAACCGCCAGATCCGCCGCGTGCTTCATTTCATGCAAAAGCAGTTCTTTTACCTGCAAAGCCTCGGATGCCTTCGTTTCGATCAGAAGTTCGTCGTGTACCTGCAGGATCAGTTTCGACTCCAGACCGCGTTTTTTGAGTTCCTCCCACACATGGATCATGGCGATTTTAATGATATCGGCCGCCGTGCCCTGAATGGGGGAATTCATGGCTACCCGCTCTCCGAACGAACGCTGCATGAAATTG
The DNA here is from genome assembly GCA_947626995.1 of uncultured Eisenbergiella sp. Lineage (GTDB taxonomy): Bacteria > Bacillota > Clostridia > Lachnospirales > Lachnospiraceae > Gallintestinimicrobium. The sequence goes on from CANQUI010000029.1 coordinate 26,575, forward strand.
CCGGATTTTAACTCCGGGATCGGGCGGCGCCGTCCGAACATGGTGGTCACATAGCCGCGCTTTTTGGCCTCGCTCACCTGACGGTCTAAAAAGCGTTTCACATCGGGATACGTTTCGAAATACTGCCGGATGTATCCCTCCGCCTCTTTGCGGGAGATGTTGAGATCCTGGCTTAAGCCAAAGGAACTGATCCCGTAGAGGATCCCGAAATTTACGGCTTTCGCATTTCTCCGCTGCAAATCCGTCACCTGCTCCAGCGGCGTATGAAACACCCTGGCCGCCGTGATCCTGTGAATGTCCGCGTCGCTTTGGTACGCCTCGATGAGCTGTCTGTCCCCGGAAAGATGGGCCATGACCCGCAGTTCAATCTGGGAATAGTCGGCGTCCAGGAAAAGATACCCCTCCCGGGGAACGAAAACCTTTCGGATCCTGCGCCCCAGCAGGGTGCGCATGGGAATGTTTTGAAGGTTGGGCTCCGTGGAGCTGATCCGTCCCGTGGCCGTTATGGTCTGATGAAAGGAGGTGTGGATCCGTCCGTCCTCTCCGATATAGTCCGCCAGGCCGTCCGCATAGGTGGACTTGAGCTTGGTCAGAGCGCGGTATTCCAGAATGTCCGCGATAATGGGATGCTCCGGCGCAAGCCGTTCCAGAATATCCGCCGCCGTGGAATACCCGGTTTTGGTTTTTTTGCCGCCCTTTAAGCCCAATTTCCCAAACAGGATCTCTCCCAGCTGCTTGGGGGAATTGATATTAAACGTTTCGCCGGCGGCGGCGTGAATGGACTGTTCCAGCTGCGCAATGCGATCCACCAGATCGTCCCCGTAGCTCTTTAACGCCTCCCGGCGCACTGCAATGCCCTCCCGTTCCATTTCATAAAGCACCCGCGAAAGCGGCATCTCAATCCTGTAAAAGAGCGGAAGCATCCCCTGCTCTTCCAGCTTTTTGGAAAGGATGTCCCTGGCGGCAAAGCATACGTACGCGCCGTATCCGGCATAGGAAAGGAAGGCGTCGGGCTTTTGCTGCGCCGCCTGACAAAGGGAAAGCCGGTCAAAAAGCTGCTTCCTGCCGGCCAGCATCAGATGGAGCGTTTCCTGCGCCACATCCTGCAGGTCGGAATCGCTTTTTAAGGGATTGAGCAGATAGGCGGCAATGGAAATGTCAAAAAGATCGTCCACGCCGCAGACGCCCCGGCTCTTTGGCGCCTCTTTTTGGCAAAGCAGGGCGTCATAAGCTTTTTGGAAGGAAAAGGTACACAGCTCAATCCTGCTTTGGTACAAAAGGGCCAGCTGGCTGCACAGATAATCCGGCGGGAGGGATTGTGAAGCTTTTAGCACATATCCCTGCTCGGCGGAAAAACACAGCGAAAGCGCCGTCATGTTTTGGGAATCGCTGTCCGTTAAAATCCAAAACGACACCCGCGCTGCCTGCCGCGCCTTGCCAAACACCTCTTCGGCCTTTGAACGCTCTGTCACAGGAAGGAAGCGTTCGGTCTCGTCCTTTTTTTCCATCCTTTCCCCGAAACGGTTGAGCATACTTTTAAATTCCAGTTTCTGAAACAGCGCGTAGGCCTCCGGCGTATAAAAATCCTTCAGCCTGGCCTGCTCCCAGTCCAGCGGGATCGGACAGTTCACGTCAATGGCGGCCAGCGTCCGGCTCAGATACGCCAGATCGCGGTTTTGTACCAGCGTCTCGCGGATCCCCTTGCGGGACACCTCCTGCACCCGTTCATACAGGCCGTCCAGACTGCCAAACTGCTGTAACAGCTGCGCCGCCGTTTTTTCTCCGATCTTGGGCACGCCGGGGATATTGTCCGAAGAATCCCCCATCAACGCCTTCATATCAATGAAAACCGCAGGAGTGACGCCGTATTTTTCCTCCACATCCTGCGCAAAATAATCCTCCACCTCGGTGCGGCCGCCCTTGGTTTTGGGGATTCGGATCCGGATCCGGTCCGTGGCGATCTGCAAAAGGTCCCGATCGCCGGAGACTAAGGATACCGCCATTCCTGCCGCTTCTCCCCGTTTTGCCAGCGTCCCCAGAATATCGTCCGCCTCCAGGCCGGGCTGCTCCAAAATACAGATGCCCATAGCCTGAAGCACCTCCTTCATCACCGGCACCTGCTCCTTAAGTTCCACAGGCATGGGTTTTCTCGTCCCTTTATACGCCTCATAGATCCGATGGCGGAACGTGGGCGCATTTACATCAAACGCCACCACCATATAATCCGGCTTTTCTTCCTCCAGAAAGCGGAACATGATATGCAAAAACCCGTGAATTGCATTGGTATGCAGTCCCCCGGAGGTGGACAGATCCGGCACGCCGTAAAAAGCGCGATTTAAAATGCTGTGCCCATCCAGTAAGATCAGTTTCTTTTCCATAACTTCCCCTTATATTCCGTTTGTTTGGGATCAAATGACCACGATCAGAAAAATCAGCAGCGAAAGCAGCAAGGATATGGCCTCCAGGCCGACCAGCGCGCTCTCCACAGAGCCCAGCATATGCAAATGTTTTCGCTCCGTCGCAATCCGTTCCCCCAGTTCCCGGTTCAGATCGAAGGCGTCTCCGTTTTCCAGACGCTGCATCCCGGTCGTCACAAGAAACTGGATGCTCAGTTCCTCCAGACAGGAGTCGCAATGTTCCAAATGGGACAAAAACAGACGCTTTGTCCCATCGTCCATCGTATCCTTGATAAAAGGTAAGATCAGTTTTTGCTCCTGCTTGCAGGTAAACTCCGTCATCGGATCAGACCGCCTTTCCCGTTTCCTTCTTGCCGCGCAACCTTAGTATGTCACATTTTTTCCTTCCTTGCAACTTTTCTTGTGCATCCCTGTCAAAACACGTCTCTTCATGCGGTCAGAATCGCCCGGCGCACGGAAAGCACCCGGGAAGGGATGACGGAAAGCATATCCACTCCCATTTCCAGAAACCGCCCCGTCAGGGAAAGATCCGAGGCCAGTTCCCCGCAGATTCCCACCGGGATCCCGGCCTTGTGCCCGTTTTCCACCGTGATTTGAATCAGCTTAAGGACCGCGGGATGAGATACGTCAAAGGACTGCTCCAGCTCCGGGTTCTGCCGGTCCATCGCCAGCGTATACTGGGTCAGGTCATTGGTTCCGATACTGAAAAAATCCGCTTCCTTTGCCAGCGTTTCGCTGATCAGGGCCGCCGCCGGCGTCTCGATCATAATGCCAAGCCTGGGATGGCCAAAGGAGATCCTGCGGGCGTTTAAGTCCTGCATGATCTCGTCCATGAGCGACCGGACTTCCCGAACCTCCCGGGCCGATACGATCATCGGCAGCAAAACAGAGCAGTTGCCGTATGCACCGGCTCTTAAAATCGCCCTAAGCTGGGTGGCAAATACTTCCCTGCGTTTGAGGCAAAGACGGATGGCCCGACAGCCCAGCGCGGGATTTTCCTCCTCGGGCAGATCCAGATACGGCTCCCGTTTATCCGCTCCGATATCCAGCGTGCGGATGGTCACCGGCTTTCCCTCCATCCTGCTCAGCGCTTCCCGATATACCAAAAACTGCTCCTCTTCCGTCGGATACGTATCCCGCCCCAGATAAAGGAATTCGCTGCGGAAAAGACCGATCCCGCCGGCATCGTTATAGAGGGCCTGATCCAGTTCCTTCAGGCTGCCGATATTGGCGTACAGGTCGATGCGCCGCCCGCCGGGGCTTATATTTTCCTTTCCGATCCAGCTGCGCAGCCCCTCCTGTTCCTGCAAAAACAGACGCATTTTCTCCCGCATGGCGCAAAGCGTCTCTTCATCCGGGTCCAAAATGAGCCGTCCTTCGACGGCGTCCGCGATGGCGGTCATGCCGTCATAAGAAGGAAGCAGGGTGACGTCCGTCCTGACCAGCGTGGGAATCCCCATGGAACGGGCCAGAATCGCCGCGTGAGAATTGGCCGCCCCGTTTTTCAGCACCAGAGCCAGAAGCCCCTCCGTCTCGATCCGGACCGTCTCGCTGGGCGAAAGATCGTCCGCCAGAAGAATGGAGGAATCGGGAAGGCGGATCCTGGTCTCTTCTATTCCCGACAGCAGCCGGACGAGCCTTCCGGAAACGTCCCGCACATCCGCGCTGCGCGCCCGCATCACGGAATCCTCCATGGCCGCGAAGGTGTTGGAACACAAAAGCCCTGTCACGGCCACCGCATACTCCGCGTTTACCTGTTCGCTGCGGATCATATTGCGGATGCTTTCCAGATAGGTCGTATCCTCCAGCAGCAGCTTATGCGCCTGAAAAATCGACGCCTGGGCCTTTCCGCTTCTTTTGCAGGTTTCCCGATACAACTGCTCGATCTGTTCCATCGCCCGCTTTCTCTGGGCCTCAAAACGGGACAGTTCCTCTTTTACCTCCCCGATCCTGCGCCTGGAAACCTGAAATTCCTTCTTCTGATACAAAAAAATCTTTCCGATGGCGATGCCGCTTAAGATACTTTTTCCGGGACAAATCTTCATACCATGACCTCCGCTTTGGGAA
>CANQUI010000030.1 GCA_947626995.1 uncultured Eisenbergiella sp.
ATAACGCTTGCCCCCTACGTATTACCGCGGCTGCTGGCACGTAGTTAGCCGGGGCTTCTTACTCAGGTACCGTCTTCTTCTTCCCTGCTGATAGAGCTTTACATACCGAAATACTTCTTCACTCACGCGGCGTCGCTGCATCAGGGTTTCCCCCATTGTGCAATATCCCCCACTGCTGCCTCCCGTAGGAGTTTGGGCCGTGTCTCAGTCCCAATGTGGCCGTTCACCCTCTCAGGCCGGCTACTGATCGTCGGTTTGGTGGGCCGTTACCCCGCCAACTGCCTAATCAGACGCGGGTCCATCCTGTACCACTTCTCGTTTTTCACACTCGAGCATGCGCTCCTGTGCGCTTATGCGGTGTTAGCACCTATTTCTAAGTGTTATCCCCCTGTACAGGGCAGGTTCCCCACGCGTTACTCACCCGTCCGCCACTAAGACGGTCGTCTCCGTCCGAAAACTTCCTCAACCGTCCCCGTTCGACTTGCATGTGTTAAGCACGCCGCCAGCGTTCATCCTGAGCCAGGATCAAACTCTCATGTTTTAATGTTCGTCTGAACCGGTCAAAATCAGTCTGGCTGTTTTTTCCCGTTCTTACTGTTGTTTAGGTTTTTGTTCTTCTCTGAAATCCATCTCTTTGTGAATTTTCAGGGTTGCATTACTGTTTATTTGTCAAGGTGCTCTGCCGGCAGCTTCCACCGCCGCAACACGCCTATACTATCACGCGGCTCTTTCACTGTCAAGCATTTTTTTCAAAAAAATACAAAATTATTTTTTTCAAACCGCCATGTTCAAACGGGGAACCATTTCCTGCCCATCCCATCGGTTCTTACAGGCAATTCAGAATGTGATCCACCGCTTCCAGATATCCGGCAAGCCCGTGGCCGTAAATTTGTCTGTCACAGGCGGGGGCCGTCACCGAAATCTTCCGAAAATCCTCCCGCTCCATGATATTGGAGATATGGACCTCGACCTTTGGCATGGAGACGCTGGCCAGCGCGTCCCGGATGGCGTAACTGTAGTGCGTATAGGCGCCGGGATTGATGATGATGCCCTGGGTGCCGTCACGATAGGCCGCCTGGATCCGATCGATGATGGCGCCCTCGTGATTGGACTGAAACACCTCGATCCGCGCATGGCAGTCGGCCGCCTTACGGGCGATCAGATCCAGCAGATCGTTGTAATCCTGCGTCCCGTAAATTCCTTTTTCCCGAATCCCGAGGAAATTCAGATTGGGGCCGTTGATGACCAAAAGATGGCGCAGGTCCTTTTCCGAATCCTTTTGCAGACATTCCCGCGAATCCTCTTCTTCCTTTTTGAAGCGCGCTGCCGCCGGTTCCTCTTTGGTTTCCGGCAGAAGCCCCGCCGTAAGCGGGTCCAGCTTTTGCACGCCATAGCGGGAAAAATAGGGCTGCGGCCGCAGCGCCCTTTCTATTTCATACAGGATCTGGCCGAAATTTTTCCCGTCCACGTCGATGACGATATCGGCCGCCTCTTCATAGGCGTCTTTGCGTTCCTCCAGCAGACGGCGGATGCGCTCGGCGGGATTTTCGCACTGCAAAAGAGGCCGCGCGCCGTCTTCCTTTACCCTTTCATATAAGGTCTCCGGCGTCGCGCGCAGATACACCACTTTCCCGATTTCCTTCATCAGCGCCCGATTCTCTGCCCGGACCGGCACGCCGCCGCCCACGGAGATGATCTGGTTTTTCGCCGTTTTTTTCAGGTACTGCAGCGCTTCCGTTTCCATCCGGCGAAACGCCTCTTCCCCGTCCTGCGCGAAAATCTCCGTGATCTTTTTGCCCTGTTTCTTTTCAATCCATTTGTCCGTATCCGTCATCGCCTGCTTGAGACGATAGGACAGCTTCACCGCTACGCTGCTTTTTCCGCATCCCATGAATCCGATCAAGATCACATTTCCCATGTCCGTTTCCTCTCTTTCCTTTCAGGATTCCCAAACTCTTAAAACCGCTGAGAAAGCATCCGGTTAATCTCCTGCGCCTGCTCCTTTGTCACGGTGGTGTCATTCCACAGTTCAAACGCCTCCACGCCCTGATAGACCAGCATTTTCAGCCCGTTAAAGGCCCGCGCGCCGGCCTGTTCGCACTGCCGCATGAATTTTGTCTGTCCGGGCCGGTAGATCAGGTCATATCCCGTATGCAGCAGCCGGTAGAAGGCGGGATCCTCGATCACCGCCTCGTCTAAGCGGGGGAACATCCCGACGCTGGTGGCCTGAATCGCCAGGTATTTCTTTGCGGGCAGGGTCCGGTAGGCCTCCAGGGAAAGTCCCAAAACACATTCCCTTCCGATCTTTGCGTTTACCTCCCGCGCCACGGCCTTCGCCTTTTCTTCGCTGCGGTTGAGCAAAAAGACGCAGGCGGCGCCTTTCATGGCGCACAGATAAGCGACGGCCCTTCCCACGCCTCCGGCTCCCAGCAGGATCACCTCTTCATCCTGCAGCGCAACGCCGTCCTCGGTCATGGCGCGAAACAGCCCGCTCATATCCGTGTTGTATCCCCGATAACCGCCCGGAACGGACACCAGCGTATTGACCGACTCCACCGTCTCCGCCAGCGGATCGATTTCCTTCAGACACAGGAGCACATCCCGCTTATAGGGAACCGTTACATTCAGCCCCAGCACATGAAGCGCATACGCCCCCTGCACCGCCCGGTCGAGCGCTCCCTGCTCCACCGGGAACGGAACATATACCAGATTCCTGCCGCACAGGCTTGCCAGCGTATTATGAATCTCCGGCGACAGGGTATGCGCCACCGGATTGCCGATCAGTCCCAGGACCCTGGTGGTTCCGTCGATTTTGGAAACGGGTTTGGATAGGTTCATGACAGCCTCCGCTTTTTTTGTTCTCTTTCATAAAAATATAGCACAATTTTCTCCAGTTGTCTCTTAAAAACGATCTGAATTTCTTCCCTGGGATGAATGGGATTTACCAGGATGCTTCGGATATGGGCGTTCTTCGCCCCCCAGATGTCCGTAAAAAGCTGATCCCCGATGCACAAAGTACTCGCCGCGTCGGTTCCCATTTTCTGCATCGCCCTCTCATAGCCGCGCGCGGAGGGCTTGTTGGCCTTGTAAATGTAATCGGCGTATCTGACATCCTCCGCAAAGCTTTTCACCCGCGGTTCTTTATTATTGGAAAGAAGGACCGCCGCGTAGCCGAGGCGGTGCAGCCGTTCAAACAGGGCCTTCGCCCTCTCATCCGCGGGCGCGCCGTGAGGCACCAGCGTATTGTCCACGTCGTAAATGATCCCCCGGTATCCTTGGCGGTAAAAGGCTTCGTAATCCACCTCGTACGCGCTGTCCTGTCTTTCATCCGGAAAAAATATTCGCAGCACTTAAGCCTCTCCTTCCCGAATCCCCGCCGCCGTCAAAAGCTCCCTGGTATATTCGTGTTCCGGCGAGAAATAAACCCGATCCGTGTCTCCGCGTTCCACCACCAGACCGTCCTTCATGACCAGCACCCGGTCGCTGACCTGATAGACCACCCGCATGTCGTGGGAAATGAACAAAATCGACAGCCCCATTTCCTCCTTCAGCGAAAGCAGCAGCTCCAGGATCTGCCCCTGCAACGTCACGTCCAGCGCGGAAACCGCCTCGTCCGCCACCAGAAGCCTGGGGTTTAACATCAGCGCAGCCGCGATGCAGACACGCTGTCTTTGCCCCCCGGAAAGCTCTCTGGGATAGCGCTGCGCAATCTTTTCCTCCAGCCCTACCCTGCGCAGGAAAAACAGCGCCCGCTCCCTTCGTTCCTGCTGCGACAGGCCGCCTTTGATGCGCAGCGGCTCTTCCAAAATCCAGCCCACCTTTCTGGCGGGATTGAGGGAACCGTAGGGATCCTGAAAAACCATCTGCGGGTGGCTGGTGGCATGAATCACCCTGCCGCTGTCCGGTTTGACAAGCCCGAGGATCACCTTGGCCAGCGTGGATTTCCCGCATCCGGACTCGCCCACCAGCCCCAGCACCTCGCCCTCCCGCATGGTCAGAGAAACGCCCTTTAGGACCGGTTTGTACTTTCTTTTTTCCAGCAGCGAATTTCGCTCCTGGGCAAAGCGGACGGTCACGTCCTGCACGTTTAGAATTTCGTTTTCCATCAGCCCACCCTCCTCTTTTCGCATCTGGGAATGGCGGCGATGAGTTTTTGGGTATACGCCTGACAGGGGCGCTCGTAAATTTCCTCCACTGTCCCGCTTTCTACGATGCGGCCGCCCTGCATCACCACCACGCGCTGACAAAGCTGCCGCACCAGGCTCAAATCGTGGGAGATAAACAGGATCGCCGTATTTTTTTCGGCATTGATCTTTTTTAACAGCTTGATGATCTGGGCCTGCACGGTCACGTCCAGCGCCGTGGTGGGTTCGTCCGCGATCAGCAGTTTGGGATCGCAGATCATGGCCGCCGCGATCATCACCCTTTGACGCATCCCGCCGGAAAGCTGATGGGGATAGGCGCGATAGATCTGCTCTGCGTCTTCTAACTCCACCTCTCTTAGCATCTGCAGCGCCCGCTGTCGGATCTGCTCCTTCGACAGCTCCCGGCGATGGATGCGCAGCGCCTCCTCCACCTGCCTCCCGATCCGGTATACCGGATTCAGGCAGGTCATGGGTTCCTGAAAGATGACGGCAATATCGTCCCCCTGTAAATCTCTCAGTTCGCTGCGCCTGCAGGTTAAGATGTCCGTCCCTTCAAAAAGGATCTGCCCCCGTTTTTGCATATCGTGCCGTGAAAGCAGTCCGGCAATGGCCAGCGCCGTCATGGATTTGCCGGAGCCGGATTCTCCCACCAGGCCTACGATCTGTCCGGGATCCATGTGCAGATCGAAGTCGTAGACCACCGTTTCCGGCACCAGATGATCATGAAATTCAAGGTTCAGATCGATCACATCCAGCATAGAAACTCCTTTCAGTCTTCCTTTAAGCCCTCCGAAAGCAGGGAAAACCCAAGCACCATCAAAATCAGCGCCAGGCCGGGGAAAATGGCGTATCCGGGAGACGAAAACAGATAGGTCTGCGCCTCCGAAAGCATCCGTCCCAGACTGGCGTCCGGCGGCTGCACGCCGATCCCCAGATAACTCATCCCGGCTTCCGCCAGCACCGCGTTGTTGAATCCGATCATAATGGAGGAAACCAGTACGGTGGTGGTATTGGGCAGGATATGCAGAAAAATGATGCGCAGATCCCTGGCCCCGGCCAGCCGGGCGCTCTGCACATAATCCATATTTTTACATCGGATGAACTCGCTTCGCACGATCCGGGCGAAGCTGGGAATAAAGGCGATGCCCAGGGCGATAATGACGTTGTATTTCCCGCTTCCCAAAAGACTGATGAACATAAGTCCCAGCAGGATACTGGGAAACGCAAACAGCACGTCGTTGACGCGCATAAAAATCTCATCCACGATACCGCCGAAATATCCGGTAAAGGCGCCGATGAGGACGCCAAAAAACGTGCCGAAAGACACCGTGCCAAGCGCCACCAAAAGCGTGGTGCCGCTTCCTTTGAGCACACGGCTGAAAATATCCCGGCCAAACTGATCGCATCCCATGAGATGAGAAAGGGAAACGCCCGCCAGCTTTGCGCCCTTGTCCATGGTCTCCGGATCGCAGGGCGTCCACACAAACCCCAGCAGCACGAAAAGCACCGTGATCCCCGTGAGGATCATCCCGATCCTGTATTTCAAATTCCGTTTCTTCTTCATTCTCATACCGCCTACTCTATGGTGATTCTGGGATCCACCATCTGATAGACCAGATCCACCAGGAAATTGATGGTAAGCACAAGAAAGGCGATACAGACAATAATCGCCTGTACCACCGGATAATCCCGGTTGGATATGGAAGTCAGCAGGATGCGCCCCAGACCGGGAATGTTAAAGACCTGCTCCACAATGATGCTGCCCGCGACCATATCCGCCAGCGCCATGCCCAGAAAGGTCACCACCGGGATCAGCGCGTTTTTCAGCACATGACGGTATAAAACCGCCCGCGTCCCGTTTCCCCGGCTGTAGGCGGTGCGCACATAATCCAGCCTGGTCTCGGACAGCACCGACGCGCGCAGCAGCTTCGTCGTCATGGCGATCTTGGGAAGGGCGACGGCGATGGAAGGGAAAAGCATATATCCCAGAAAACGCCCCCAGTCCTTCTGATAGGAAACGTACCCGCCGGGCGTAAAAAGATGCAGGAGCAGTCCGAACACCAGCGTAATCAAAATCCCCGAAAAAAAGGCGGGGATCGCCATGACGACCTGATTGGCCGCCACAATGCAGTGATCCAGGACCCCGCCGCGATAGCGGGCGCAGGTGATCCCCAGCGGAATGGAAACAAAGACGATCAGCAGAAAGGAAAGCGCCATCAATGTCAGGGTCACCGGCAGTTTATCTACGATCATATTCGTAACCGGGATCCGATAGCTGTAGGAGATACCGAAATCACCCCTGACAAAATCTGCGACCCACGCTGCATAACGTACAAGCAGCGGTTCGTTCAGTCCCATTTCCTCCCGCAGCGCCTCAATCCGTTCCGGCGTCGCCTGGGTGCCCAGCATCGCGGTAGCGGGATCCCCCGGTATTACGGCAAACGCCAGAAATACCAGGAAGGATACCGCAAGAAGCGTTGCAAACAGCCCGATCAGCTTTTTTGCAAAATACTTCATTCCTTTTTATTCCTCCACAGGACGGAGCTTTGAAAAATCCTGCACGTACAGCGGATAAAACTCGTATCCGGTGTATTTTTTATTCAGCGCCACAAAGCAGGGCAGGTCCTGAATATAGACATTGGCCGCCTCTTCCGCCAAAATTCTCTCACATTCTTTATAATACGCCGTCTTTTCTTCTTCCTTCGTACTGGCCTGTGCCTTTGCGTACGCCTCGTCATAGGCCTGACTGGAATAATTGATGAAATTCTTGCCCGCGTCGGTCCGAAAACGGTCCAACAGCGCCGGCGCCGTCAGACTGGACGCGTCCAGCCCCACCACGGTGGCCTCAAACTGGCGTCCCGCGTACACATCGGATACCCAGCTTTCCCATTCCACCAGCTGAATATCGGCCGTCACGCCGATGCGTTTTAACTGTTCGGCAACGACCTGGGCGGTGTCAATGTGCTGCTGATAATTGGAGGGCACCGTAAGGGTAAAGGAAAATCCGTCGGGATACCCCGCCTCCGCCAGCAATTCCCGGGCCTTGTCAAGATCCGTGGGATACAGATCGTTGAGTTCTTCCATATAATATTTGCCAAAAGCCGGGAACATGCTGCTGCCCAGCTGCGTCCCCCTGCCATCCGAGATCAGATCCATGATCTCCTGCGGATCCACCGTATAGGACAGCGCCTGACGGACGCGCACGTCGTCAAAAGGCTCGACCGCGTGATTTAAGTACATGGCCTGCACCAGATTCATCGTGCCCTCCAGCACCTCAAAATCATCGGAAAGCTGCTGCGTCATGGCCTGGGACACCCTAGCGAACATATCGATGGAACCGCCGTTTAAGCTGGTCACGATGGAATCCGCATTGGCGATGATCTTTAACTCGATCCTGTCGATATAGGCAGGCGTCCCCCAATAGTCGTCAAACTTCTCCAAAATAAAATTTTCCTGGGGCGAACGGGAAACGAACCGATAGGGGCCGGTCCCGATGGGGTTGCCCTCCGGGTCCTCGTTGGAGGCCGGAATGATGGCCACGTCCATATAAGCCAGAAAATCCTTGTCCGGTTCCTTTAAGGTAAGCGCAACGGTCTTATCGTCCAGGATCGTGACGCTTTCTACCGCAGAAAAAGCCGGTACCAAAGCGTCTCCGCTGCTGGTATCGGCGCACCTGTCCAAAGAATACTTCACATCCTCCGCCGTCACCAGACTTCCGTCATGAAACTTTACACCGTCGCGGAGCGTAAAGGTATAGACCTTCCCGTCCTCCGAAACCGTATGTGCGGCCGCTAAGGCATCGTTGAGATTCCCGTCGCTGTCAGGCTTGACCAGCCCTTCATACAGATTGAACAGAATCTCCTTTGTCCCCGCGGCTACCGCCTTATGGGGATCGAGACTGTCCTCAATGTCCTGCGGGATCCCGATCGAAATCACGGATGTGTTCTCACTTGCCTTATCGCCTGCGCATGCGCCCAGTGCAATAGTCAGTGCTGTGCACACTAAAGCCAAAAGAACCCTGTTTCTCACTTTTGCTTTCATGTGTCTCTCCTTCTTTTTTTGCTTTATTCAGTTGTTCTGTTTTCTCATTGCGGCCTGCCGGTCCACATGAAAAACAGGTCAAAGCGCCGTGGCTCTGACCTGTTCATTGTATCCAACTCCGTCTGAAATTGCAAGGGTTTCTTTCAGTTTTCCTTCTCGATCACTTTCTTTAACTCGTCCATGAAGGTATTGATATCCTTAAATTCCCGGTACACGGAGGCGAAACGGACATACGCCACCGATTCCAGATCCTTTAATTTATCCATCACCAGTTCGCCGATGACCGAACTGGGCACCTCTCTTTCTTCCCGGGAAAACAGCTCCGTCTCCACCTGATCCACCAGCCGGGTGATCTCGTCGGCGCTGATGGGGCGCTTGTAACAGGCCCGCAGGATCCCGGACTCCAGCTTGGCGCGGTCGTAGGATTCCCTTTTGCTGTCCTTTTTGATGACGATTAACGGGATCGTCTCCACCTTTTCATAAGTCGTGAAACGCTTCTGGCACTCGTCGCAGACCCGCCGCCTGCGGATGGAATTGTTTTCATCCGAGGGCCTGGAATCAATGACTCTCGTATTGTCATGGCCGCAAAAAGGACATTTCATCTTCTTTCCCCCTTCATTTGCACGGTACGGACGGTTCCGCCCGTTTTATACAGTATATCGAAAAACTGATACTATGTCAACCATTTTCCGGGACAGAGCGGCAAAATCCTCACGGCACATCCACCAGAATGATATCCGGGCCGATCTGCTTAATATCGCCGTAACAGATCTCATAATCCGTGTCGCTGCGAAACAGGCATTTGATTCTGCTGATCCCCGGCACAATGATCTTACTGATGCACCCGGTTCCTTCGTCAAATTCAAAATCCACCACATGTCCCATTTTTCGACAGTCCCGCAGGTTCACAACCTCTTTTCCCTTAAACTCCGAAAACAGCATACGCACACTCCCAAACGGTCTTTTTACATCCTATGCCAAATCCTTCTTCGGGTTTCAGAAAACTGTCAAAAATGGGGAAAACTGTAAGTCCAAAACGGCGGGATGACGGAATAAAAAAAGCCGGCGCTGCCCATGCTTACCTTATCGGTTACACAATCCAATGCAGGAGGCATATCACATGGCACCAAACAAAGTGGAAATCTGCGGCGTCAATACATCCCGGCTGCCCGTTCTCACCAATGAAGAAAAGGACGCCCTGTTTGTAAAAATCCGGCAGGGAGACGAGAAGGCCAGAGAGCGCTTCATCAAGGGAAATCTGCGGCTGGTTTTAAGCATCATCAAACGCTTTGCCTCCAGCAACGAAAACGTGGACGATCTGTTTCAGATCGGCTGCATCGGCCTGATCAAGGCCATCGACAATTTTAACGTGGATCTGGGCGTCAAATTCTCCACCTACGCCGTCCCGATGATCGTGGGGGAGATCCGGCGCTTTCTGCGGGACAACAATTCCATCCGTGTCAGCAGATCCCTGCGGGATACCGCGTATAAGGCCATCTATGCCAGGGAAAGCCTGTTAAAGAAAAATCAGAAGGAGCCCACCATCACAGAGGTGGCGGCCGAGGTGGGGATCTCGCGGGAGGATATCGTATACGCCCTGGACGCCATCCAAAATCCCATGAGCCTGTATGAGCCCGTCTACACAGACGGCGGCGATACGCTGTATGTAATGGATCAGATCAAAGACAAAAAAAATAAGGAAGAAAACTGGATCGACCATCTTTCTCTCTCCGATGCCATCGACCGACTGGGCGAACGGGAACATGAGATCATTGTCCTGCGCTTTTTCGAGGGAAAAACCCAGATGGAAGTGGCGGATCTGATCGGGATCTCCCAGGCGCAGGTCTCCCGGCTGGAAAAAAGCGCGCTGCGTCTCATGCGCGCGTATCTGAGCGCATGAGACGGAACCGTTTGCGCTTTATTCCCGGACCATTTCTTTTTTCAGCCGTTTCATGATCTTTTTTTCCAGTCTCGAAATATAGGACTGAGAGATTCCAAGGCAGGCCGCCACCTCCTTTTGGGTCATCTCCCGGCCGTCCGGCGCGTTTAACCCGAACCGCAGATTGATGATCCGCTGCTCCCGTTCCGAAAGGGTGCCGACCGCCTTTCGCAGAATCTTGCGCTCGGCTTCGTTCTCCAGATCCTTATAGATCACGTCCTCGTCCGTTCCCAAAATGTCCGAAAGCAAAAGCTCGTTTCCGTCCCAGTCCACGTTCAGCGGTTCGTCAATGGAGACCTCCATCCGGGTTTTGCTGTTTCGCCGCAGATACATCAGAATTTCATTCTCAATACAGCGGGACGCGTATGTAGCCAGCTTGATATTTTTTTCGGGATTAAACGTGTTGATGGATTTGATCAGCCCGATGGTGCCGATAGAGATCAGATCCTCTACCCCGACCCCGGTGTTGTCGAATTTTTTTGCAATGTACACCACAAGCCGGAGATTATGTTCAATGAGGATGGAGCGGGCTTCCTTGGCGTATTCCTCCGAACTGAGATCCTGGATCACTTCGCTCTCCTGTGCGCTTTCCAGCGGCGGCGGCAGGATCTCGGCTCCTCCGATATAATGGATATCCCCCTCCTTTGCCATGAAAAACGCCGGTTCCCTGCGGATGATCTTAAACTGCATCTTTCCCGGCATCGCGACTTTGAGTATCATAGTTTTGTTTTTCTCCTTTCTTTTCTTCCAGCAGCGCGGGATGCAAAAGCATCCGGCATCCGCCCTGTGCGGACAGCTTTTGTTCGCTTGCCGCGATCAGGACATGTCTTTTTTCGATCTCCTGACCGCCTCTTTTGACGTACATCCGGTCCAATTCCGCCGCATAAAGCATCCCGTGGTCCTTCCCGATGGAATGATAGGGAATGACCCGAAGCTTCTCCGGGCGGGCAAAGAGCCCCATCCGGTCCAGCACCGCTTTTTCCGCCACGCACACCGGCCGGTGGGTCAACGGATCATACAGGCCGTTTCCGCTGTCCCAAAACGCGGTAATTTCCATTTCCCTGCCGTCTTTGCAAAGACGGACCCGGCAGACGGGATTTTTCCTTTTTTTCCTCTCCCGGCGCAAAAACAGGATGCCCCCTGCCGCCGTCACCGCGGACAGAGTCAGAATCCGCGCGGCGCTCCTATGTAAGACGCCGTCCAGCGCCGTCAGCAGCCCGCCCATCAGACAGGCGGCGGCCGTATCCCACACGGCTGCGTTTAAGAGCGATCTCTTATTTGAAAGCCCAAACGCCGCCTCCATTCCGGCGAGATTTCCTGCGGCGATCCATAAGATCCGACAGACCGGCAGCACGCCGACGTGTCCCGGCGGGAGCAAAAACGCCGTGGGAAAGGACAACGCCCCCAGCGCGGCGCCCAGGATCAGACGCCGTCTTGAAATCCTCAGCTCCAGCAGGGATGCCGTCGCCCAAAGCAGCATCGCGTCCATGCAGAAATGGAAAAAGAAAATGCGGTCCGCGTACAGTTCATAGCGCATGTTATCCGCCTCCCATCCCCGCGCTTATCTCAGCGTCCATACGCATTATAAAAAAAATCCCGCGCAGAATTTGTCAAACTCTGGCAGGATGTCATCTGAACATTTCGCATATTTTCGACAGGATGTCCCTCTTTCAGGATCTTCCGACGATACCATCGACGCCCGCGTCACGCCTCTTCGCCGCCTGGCATCTCCTGAGTCGTTTCCATAGCGGCAGATTCCGCCGCCCGCTGCTCTTCCAGCCTGTGCGCGCAATGGTTCAGCAGGGCGGACAGGGCCAGCACCACGGCCGCATAAATGAAAACATTTCGTCTCTCCTTTTTCATAAGCCACCTCTTTCGTCTCTTTCTTTCCTATTATAACACCGTCTAAACGATCGTACAACTTCGATCCCATGCCTTTTTCTTTTTGAAGGATAAAAATCGTATTTCGAACTTGACCTGCCCTTGCAGGGATGCTATAATACCACAGATGGACAAAGGCGTCCGTGAACGAAACACTTTTTTGGGGAAAGTGTTCGGTTCATGGATGTCTTTCCTTATAATCACATGACATACAACATGCGTTACAGCAAAAAGGACGAGGTGGATTATGGATCAGACTGTATATCTGCAGCTGGAAGACGGAACCTGTCTCGCCGGAAAGCACTTCGGGGCTCCTCTCAGCCAGGACGTTATCGCAGAAGTCGTTTTCACCACGGCGATGACCGGATATGTGGAAACATTGACCGACCCAAGCTATTATGGGCAAATGGTGGTACAGACCTTTCCCCTGATCGGGAATTACGGCGTCAATCCAACAGATTTTGAAAGCGAAGGAATTCACATGAGCGCGTACATTACCAGAGAGTGGTGCCCGCAGCCTTCCAATTTCAGAAGTCAGTTGGATTTAGACGCTTTTTTAAAACAACAAAACGTGCCGGGCATCTATGACGTGGATACCCGTCTTTTGACCAGGCGGATCCGGGAAAAGGGCGTCATGAACGGGCGTCTCACGACGGTCATGCCAAAGCCGGAGGACGCGCTTATGCTCAAAGGCTTTTCCATCCAAGGCGCGGTGAATTCGGTGACCTGCAAAAAAGCCTATGAGATTCCGGCCGGTCTGCCTTACTTTCATGTGGTGCTCTGGGACTTTGGCGCCAAAAGCAATATCGCCCGCAAGCTGCACGCCCTGGGCTGCCGCCTCACGGTGGTCCCGGCCGATACCACCTGCGAAGAGATCCTCGCCCTCTCTCCCGACGGTATCATGCTCTCCAACGGTCCCGGCAATCCCAAGGACAATCTGCCCATCGTAAAGGAATTGCAAAAGCTGTGCAAATCCGGGATTCCGATCTTTGGCATCTGCCTGGGGCACCAACTGCTGGCGCTTTCCAACGGCGCGGATACCGAGAAGCTCAAATACGGACACCGGGGCGCCAACCAGCCGGTGAAGGACGTCGAAACGGGACGCACCTACATCACCAGTCAGAACCACGGATACGCCGTGAAAAACGAAACCCTTCCGGCGCACGCCATCCTGCGTTTTATCAACCTCAACGACAATACCTGCGAGGGCATCCAATACACTTCCTTCCCCGGTTTTTCGGTGCAGTTTCACCCGGAAGCCTGCGGCGGCCCCAGGGATTCCGAGTTTTTGTTCCGTGAATTTTTCGATCTGATGGAAAGGAGGGCAAAAGTATGCCGCTGAATCCCAATCTCAAAAAAGTTATGGTCATCGGTTCCGGCCCCATCGTCATCGGACAGGCCGCGGAATTCGACTACGCGGGCACACAGGCATGCCGCGCGCTCAAGGAAGAAGGGCTTGAGGTTGTTTTGGTCAACTCCAACCCCGCCACCATCATGACCGACGCGGCCATGGCGGATCACGTCTACGTGGAGCCGCTGACGCTGGATTTTTTAAAGAAAATTATCCGCAAGGAAAAGCCCGACAGCATCCTGTCCACCCTGGGCGGCCAGACCGGACTGACCCTTTCCATGCAGCTGGCCCGGGAAGGGTTTCTGGCACAGGAGGGTGTCACGCTGCTTGGCGCCAATCCGGACACCATTGCCCGAGCGGAGGACCGGCAGGTCTTTAAGGACACCATGGATGCCATCCAGGAACCCATCATCCCCTCTCAGGTAGTCAACACCCTGGATCAGGCGCTTGCCTTCGCGCACCGGATCGGATATCCGGTCATCGTCCGGCCCGCCTATACGCTGGGCGGAACGGGAGGCGGCATCGCAAAGGACGAGGAATCGCTGCGGGAAATCGCATCCGCCGGCCTGCGCCTCTCCCCCATTACCCAGATCCTGGTGGAAAAATGTATCGCGGGCTGGAAGGAGATCGAATTTGAAGTAATGCGCGACGGCGGCGGCAACGTCATCACCATCTGCTCCATGGAAAATCTGGATCCGGTCGGCATCCATACCGGCGATTCCATTGTCATCGCCCCCGCGGTGACGCTGGCGGACCGGGAATATCAGATGCTCCGTACCGCGGCCTTGCACATCATAGAGGCAATGGGCATCGAAGGCGGCTGCAACGTGCAGTTCGCCCTGCACCCGGAAAGCTTCGAATACGCGGTGATCGAAGTCAATCCCCGGGTGTCCCGCTCCTCCGCGCTGGCCAGCAAGGCCACGGGCTATCCGATCGCCCGGGTAGCGGCCAAGATCGCGGTGGGGTATCGGATGGACGAGATTGAAAACGAGATCACCGGCAAAACGAAAGCATGCTTTGAACCGGCTCTGGACTACGTGGTGGTCAAGTTCCCCAAGTGGCCCTTTGACAAATTCGTATACGCCGCCCGCAGGCTGGGGACGCAGATGAAGGCCACGGGAGAAGTCATGGCCATCGGACGAAATTTTGAAACGGCGCTGATGAAGGCCGTACGGGGCGCGGAAATCTCCCATGACTGTCTGGCGGACGCTGCCATGCGCAGGATGCGCGACGACGAGCTGATCCAAAAGCTGGAGGAACAGGACGACGAACGGATCTTCGCCCTGTACGAGGCGCTCTACCGGGGCTTTTCCATTGACAGCCTGCACAAGCGGACCATGGTGGACGAATGGTTCCTCTCCAAGATCGCGCATTTGTGCCGTCTGGAAAAGCGGCTTTCTCAGGAAGAACTGACCCCGGAGCTTTTGCGCGAAGCCAAACGCAACGGCTTTCCCGACCAAACCATCGCCCGCTTCTGCGGCAAAACGGATTTTTCCCACCTTCCCTTTTCCTATAAGATGGTGGACACCTGCGGCGCGGAATTTTCCGCGGAAACGCCCTACTTTTACTCCACCGTGGAGGAAGAGGACGAGGCGGAGGCTTTTATTGCGGAGCATGGTTCCAAAAAACCCGTGGTCATTGTGTTTGGCTCCGGCCCGATCCGCATCGGCCAGGGCATCGAATTCGACTACGCCTCCGTCCACTGCGTCTGGGCGTTAAAAGAAGCGGGCTACGAAGTGGTCATTATCAACAACAACCCGGAAACGGTCTCCACCGACTTTAACACGGCGGACCGGCTTTACTTCGAGCCGCTGACGCCGGAAGACGTGGCGGATATCATACGCATCGAAAAACCCGTGGGCACGGTGGTGGCTTTCGGCGGCCAGACCGCCATCCGCCTGACCAAATGGCTTTCCCAAAATCAGATTCCGATCCTCGGCACGCCGGCGGACAGCATCGACGCGGCGGAGGACCGGGGCCGCTTTGAAGCGCTGTTAAAAGAACTGCACATCCGGCAGCCCGAGGGCGATACCGTCCATACCGTAGAGGAGGCGCTGCAGACGGCGAACCGGCTGGGCTATCCCGTACTGCTCCGGCCCAGCTACGTGCTGGGCGGCCAGAACATGATCATCGCCTTCTCGGATGCCGATGTGACGGAATACATGCAGATCATCCTCTCCCACATGGAAGGCAATCTGGTCCTGATCGACAAATATATGATGGGGACCGAGCTGGAGGTGGACGCCATCTGCGACGGAGACGACGTGCTCCTGCCGGGCATCATGGAACATATCGACCGGGCCGGCATCCATTCCGGGGATTCCATCGCCGTATATCCCGCCTGGAACCTGAGCATGGCCCAGACAAAAAAACTGGTGGATTACTCCACCAGACTGGCGCTTTCCCTGCACACAAAGGGGCTGATCAACATTCAGTACGTCATCAGCCAGGGACAGATTTACGTGATCGAGGTCAATCCCCGTTCCTCCCGTACCGTACCGTACTTAAGCAAGGTAACGGGCATCCCCATGGTGGATCTTGCCACCCGGGTGATGCTGGGAGAAAAACTGCGGGATATGCCCTATGGCACCGGACTGTATCCCTCTTCCTCCTATACCGCCATCAAGGTTCCCGTCTTTTCCTTTGAAAAGCTTTCCGGGCTGGACACGCAGCTGGGCCCCGAAATGAAATCCACCGGCGAGGTGCTGGGGATCGGCCCTACCATGACCGAAGCGCTCTTTAAGGGACTTATGGGGGCCGGCTATACCCTGAAACGAAACGGAGGCGTTTTCATCACCGTCCGGGATACCGACAAGGGCGAAATTCCGGAGGTTGCCCGCCATTTTGCGGATCTCGGATTTCATCTCTACGCCACCGAAGGAACGGCGCAGGTGCTCAGAGCATGCGGTATGCAGGTCACCATGGTGCACAAGATCAGCGAATCGGAACATAATACCATCTCGCTTTTGGAAAGCGGCAAGGTCAACTACATCATTTCCACCTCCGCCAAGGGCCGCACGCCCGCCCGGGACAGCGTGAAGGTCCGCCGCAAGAGCGTGGAGCTGGGAATCCCCTGCCTTACCAGCCTGGATACGGCGGTGGCGCTGGCGGATATTCTAAAAAGCGGCTTTACCACCGAAACGGCCTCCCTGGTGGATATCTGTAAACTGCAGAAATAAAGCAAAAACAAACTGCGGGCGTCCCGTTTTGTCGGGACGCCCGCGTGATTTAACGGTTCCTGCTTCGAAACTGCAGCGGCGTCATACCGTACGCCTTTTTAAACAGCCGGTTAAAGTGTTCCACATTCTCATAGCCCACGTTAGCGGCCACGGTTTCCACCTTCAGCGCGGAATCCTTCAGCAGGATCCGCGCCTTTTTCATCCTGGCCCGCTTCACCGCCTCCTGGAACGTCTCCCCGGTTTTTTGTTTGATATACTTGGACAGATACGGGGAAGAAAGGTGAAAATTTTCCGCCAGCTCTTCCAGCGTCACATCCACATAATGATCCTGAATATAATTCATGATTTCAATGATGCGTTCTTCCCGTCCCTCCGTACGGTTCTCGTTTCGGGTGAGCTGATTGGCCGCGCTCACCAGCGCCGCAATGGAGCTTTTGATGATATCCTCGTCGATCCCGGTGCCCCAGTACAGCCTGCCCTGACAGGAAATGCCCACATAGGCCGCCGCCTTGGAGGAGGAACCGCGGGAGATCGCGTGCTCTTCATAGATGGACAGCTCGTAGCTGATGCCAAAATACGTCTTGATGGCGTTGCTCACCGCGTCCAGACGGCCGTTGCCCGCCGCCTGAATCACACGTCGTTCCCGGTTCTGTTCGATGGTCACCTCCGCCAGGATCCCGTCCACCTGTTTGAAATGACATTCCGGAACGGAAAAGACATCGCTGCGGTTGATGTAGCGATCCTCAAAAATCTGATAGATTTCATCCGGCGTCAGCTCCTGATGCCGCTTATCCGAAACGCCCTTGATCAGATAGCCCACTTCTTCCTTCATCTTATCCGGCAGATTAATCCCGAAGTTCTGTTTGAGGATAAATGCCACGCCGCCCTTGCCGGACTGACTGTTGATGCGGATCACGTCGGACTCGTATTCCCGTCCCACGTCTCTGGGATCGATGGGCAGATAGGGCACATCCCAGCGTTCTTTGCTCTTTCCTTCTTTTCTCCAGGCCATTCCCTTGGAGATGGCATCCTGATGGGAACCGGAAAAAGCCGTAAAGACCAGGTCTCCCGCATAGGGCGTACGCTCATGTACGTGCATCCCGGTCAGCCGCTCATAGATCGACCGGATCCGGTTGATATCATGGAAATCCAGACCGGGTTCCACCCCGTGACAGACCATATTCATGGCCACCGTCACCAGATCCACATTGCCGGTGCGCTCTCCGTTGCCAAACAGCGTACCTTCAATGCGGTCCGCGCCGGCCAGCACGCCGAATTCCGCGTCACTGACGCCGCATCCCCTGTCGTTGTGGGGATGGACGCTTAACACCACCGCATCCCGGTATTTTAAGTTCTTGTTCAGATACTCCACCTGACAGGCGAACACATGGGGCATTGCGATCTGCACCGTGGTGGGAATATTGATGATCGCCTTGCGCTCCGCCGTCGGCTTCCAGACATCCAGCACCGCGTTGCAGACTTCCAGCGCGTAATCCACCTCTGTCCCGGGGAAGCTCTCCGGGCTGTACTCGAACGCAAAATTGCCTTCCATCTCGGACGCGATATCCAAAAGCAGATGCGCGCCGTCCACCGCCAGCTGCTTTACCTCTTCCCGGCTTTTTCGAAATACCTGCTCCCGCTGCGCCACAGAGGTGGAATTATACAGATGAATGATGGCGCGGGGGGCGCCCTTTACCGCCTCAAAGGTCTTTCGGATGATGTGATCTCTGGCCTGGGTCAGAACCTGGATGGTCACGTCCTGCGGGATCATCTTCCGCTCGATCAGCGTCCGGACAAACTGATATTCCGTATCGGAGGCCGCCGGGAACCCCACTTCGATCTCCTTGAATCCGATCTCCACCAGCAATTTGAAAAATTCCAGCTTTTCTTCCAGACTCATAGGCTCGATCAATGCCTGATTGCCGTCCCTGAGATCCACGCTGCACCAGATGGGTGCCCGGGTTATGGTATCCTGCTTCACCCAGTCGTATGTGACCACCGGCGGCATAAAATAAGACTTTCCATACTTTTCTTTTACGTTCATGGGATTGTTCTCCTTTTCCTGTCAGGGGGAGCCGGTACGAAATTTCTCCAACGCTCCCGCATTGTCTGAAAACTTCCGGCAAAAAAAGCGTCTCTATCAACCCTTCTGTCAGAAGTGCTTTCATAGAGACGCAAATTTATCCTGCGCGGTACCACTCTATTTCATGGACAGATTCCTGCCATGCGCTCGACGGCGCCTGCTCCCGTGTAAAAGAACACAACGCCTTTCCCCTTTCTACGGCGGGCGTTCCGTCTGCGCCTACGCAGCCGTCGTCAATCTCCCATCGCCGGCGTTCGGGCAGCCGCTCCGAGGTCAGTTCGCCTTTTCTCTCCGACTGTCTCGCACCGTCCGGCAGTTCTCTGATTTCCGATCAAAGGGTACTACTCCTCATCTTCGCGTTTTTCAACTTTGTTTAGCTTATCACAGCGTCCGTCCGTTCGCAAGAGGTAAATTTAATCAATTAAATTGATGTTTTTTGCTCTATCTGTTCCTTCTTCCAAAATGGTTATTGCTTTTTTTATAAAAATCTGCTTAACTATGAGTATCGGCCCATTGCGGCGTTTCCTTATGAAATATGAACAAGCGAGGTATCGATATGAGCACAGAGATGAAACCCGTCAAGGAAGGCAAAGTGCGCGAGATCTATGATAACGGCGACAGCCTGATCATGGTTGCCACCGACCGCATCAGCTGTTTCGATGTGATTCTTCACAATGTCGTCACCAGGAAGGGAACCGTACTGACCCAGATGTCCAGATTCTGGTTTGAAATGACCCGGGACATTCTGCCCAACCACATGATCTCCACAGACGTAAACGATATGCCCGCCTTTTTCAGGCAGCCCCGTTTTACCGGCAACAGCATGCTGTGCCGGAAGCTGGACATGCTCCCTATAGAATGTATTGTCCGCGGCTACATCACCGGCAGCGGCTGGGCCAGCTATCAAAAAGACGGCACGGTCTGCGGCATTCGCCTGCCTGAGGGCCTGCGGGAATCCGACAGGCTTCCCGAACCCATCTACACGCCGTCCACCAAAGCCGAAATCGGCGATCATGACGAGAATATCTCCTATGAGCAGAGCGTGGCCTATCTGGAAAAGCGTTTTCCCAAAAAGGGCGCGGAATATGCCGCCAGACTGCGGGACTACACTATCGCCCTTTACAAAAGATGCGCCGACTACGCAGCGAACCGCGGCATCATCATCGCGGATACGAAATTTGAATTCGGGCTGGATGAAGACGGCCGGATCGTGCTGGGCGACGAAATGCTGACACCCGACAGTTCCCGTTTCTGGCCGGCCGACGGATATGAACCGGGACACGGGCAGCCCTCCTTTGACAAGCAGTTCGCACGCGACTGGCTGAAGGCCAATCCCGACAGCGACTGGACGCTGCCGCAGGATATCGTGGAACGTACCATCGAAAAATACCTGCAGGCATACGAGCTGCTGACCGGAACCAGACTATAAAGAGAACCGCCGGAAATGA
Organism: uncultured Eisenbergiella sp.; assembly: GCA_947626995.1. Classification (GTDB taxonomy): domain Bacteria; phylum Bacillota; class Clostridia; order Lachnospirales; family Lachnospiraceae; genus Gallintestinimicrobium. The sequence goes on from CANQUI010000030.1 coordinate 20,068, forward strand.
TCCGGCGGTTCTTTCGGTCAACGTACCGATTCCCGTTCCGTCAGACTCACCGGAAGCACCACCTTCGCGGGGACGATTTCCCGGTTCGCTTTTTTTACGATCATCTCCACCGCGTACCGGCACATCTCCTCTACCGGCTGGCGAATCGTCGTAATCGAAGGGGAGGTGAGCCCTGACAGATATACATCGTCAAAACCGATCACGCAAATATCCTCCGGGACGCGTTTCCCCAGCCTGTGACAGACCCGTATCACCTGTGCCGCCATCACATCACTGGTCGCAAAGACTCCGTCCAGCTCCGGATTTTCCTGTATCGTCCGCAGGATACAATCCTCATAATCGTTTGTACGGAAGGCTTTTTCATCCGTGCAGATTGTCCGGCCTTCTATCCCTCTTTCCTCACATGTCTTCAGAAACGACTCCACGCGCAGATTTGCCGGCAGCCCCAGCTCCGGCGCTCCGGCAAAGATCGCGACGTTTTTGCATCCGGCGTCCGCCAGGCGCTGTGTGGCCAGCACCCCGCCCTGGTAATTGTCGCAAAGGACGGAGGGGATCGACGTACACAGCTCCCTTTCAAAAGTGACGATCGGGCAGTTTTCATCCGCAAGATCCGACAGTTGTCCGGACCGGCTGCACAACAGAATCCCCATGACCCTGTTGGAATGGAGCATATCGATATATTCCAACTCCTTCTCCCGACTGTCCTCCGAAATACACACCATAACCTTGTACCCCTGCACCGAGGCGTAATTTTCGAACCAGTGCAGCACCTTTGCGAAATATGGATGTACCACGGACGGCAATATGATTCCGATATAATTCGTCTGCTGTTTTGAAAGGAAACGGGCCATTTCATTGGGACGGTATTTCAGCTCGTCCATCGCCCCATATACCTTTTTTCGGGTTTCGCTGCTGATATACCCGCGATTATTCAACACCCGCGATACGGTTGTCGCCGTTACGCCGGCTCTGGCAGCCACATCTTTTATCGTCGGCATACTCTTCCTCTTCCAATCTCCAGTTTCAGTCCGTCATAAGTGAGCGAAAAGCCATATCGCCCGACCAGACGCCGGTATTCCTTCGGCGTAAGGCCGCACATGTGAGAAAAATGATTCAGATAATAGCGCGTATTTTCCCGGACCGCCCCTATCTCCTCCAACCGCCTGCGCAGATTAAGGTTCTCCGACAGCCCCATGTGACCGTCGCCCGGAAGCGTTCCTCTCGCGCTGTCCATACTCACCAGATCAAAACATAATTTCTGTGTGCGAATAAAATCCAGCGTCTCCTCCGGCAGTTCTCCGGTATCGTTGGCATACAAAAGACACCCCGTCTCGTTTTGCACGGCATAGAGCAGACATTCCTCATCCTTTTTATGATTCGCCTTAAGCGAGATAAACTCCAGCCCCTCCGCACGGATCCGTTCAAACGCGCGGATCTGTATGAATTCCATCCTGTCCGAGGTCACATGACAGTCCTTTGATACCGCATCCATTATAACGCGGTACACCTCCCGATTTCCATATATTTTTATTTTTTTTTCCTGTCCCGGTTCCAGGACAGATGCCAGCTCCCTCATTCTGAGACGGATCGCATGCGTATTGAGATGATCGGTATGGGAGTGCGTTATCATCACATGGGTCACGCCGGACAGAGAAAGATGGTTTTGTACGCTCTGCGAAAACAGATCCGGCGAAAGGTCAATCAGCACATTATCGATCAGAGCGCCGCTTCGTGTCTTAATGTTCTTTCCTCCCATCCGTCTGACCTTTTTACAGGCGCTGCACTCGCAAAATACGCTCGGGAACCCTTCTTCGCCCCCTGTCCCAAGATAAATGATCCGCACGCCTTCACCCCTTTATTCCGCTGGATGTCACAGAGGCCACAAAATGCTTCTGAAACAGCAGGAATACGATCATCGTCGGAATAACCGTCAGCGTTGAAAAGGCGAATACCTGCCCCCAATCCGTATAGGTATCCGAGAACAGCGTTTTTAAAGCCAGCGGAAGGGTACGGTAGGTTCCGTCCCTGGTCACCAGAGTGGGCCAGAGCAGATCGCTCCAGGAGCGGATAAACGCCATGATCGCCACGGTTGTAAGAATCGGCTTGGACAGCGGAAGCATTATCCTCAAAAAAATAGTCCCGTAACCGGCTCCGTCCAGGATGGCCGCTTCCTGCAGATCGGAAGGGATCCCTCTGAAGTGGTTGTAATACAGAAACATATACATCGGATAAGCGACGCTCGGTATCGCCAGGCCGAGATAAGTATTTAAGAGCCCCAGCTGATTCACCACAATAAAACGGTTGATAATGATAGACTCCGTCGGGATAATACTCAGGGCCACGATCACCGAAATGATAATTTTCCGTCCCTTAAACCGCAACATTCCCAGCGCATATCCGACCATAGCGTTCAATATCGTTGCTGCAGCCATGAAAAGGATCGTGACGACGGCGGAATTTTTAAAATATTTCAAAAAATCCATCTTCCGGATCACGTTGCTATAATTATCAAAGGACAGGGTCCCGTGTGGTAAAAAGGCGTAGAAATTGGACATATCGGATTCGATCTGGGCGTATGGCTTAAAGGATGAAATGACCAGAAACAGAATCGGCCCGATAAAAACCATGGCGATCAAAATATATCCTGTATACATACAGATTTTAAGCAATAATTTTTTCCGTTTTGACATCGCGGTTCTCATATTCAGTCATCCTCCCCGGTCAGTTTATTTTGCAGCAGGCTAATCAGCATCACCAGTACAAAGAAGGTAATAGCGATCGCCGAGGAATATCCGATTTGCCCGTTCACAAATCCCGCCTTATACAGCTGGAACACTACCGTCACCGTCGCGTTGGAGGGACCGCCGTTGGTAAGCACGTATACCTGCGTGAATACCTTAAGAGAATTTATCACTACGCTCACCAGCACATAAATCAGCGTGTGGCGGAGTCCGGGGACGGTAATATAAATGAATTTGTCCCAGGCGCTGCAGCCGTCCAGCTCGCCCGCCTCATACAGATCCTGGGAAATATACTGCAGTCCGCCCAGCAGGATCAGCATCTGCATCCCGAGGTTTTGCCAGATATACATGATGGCGATACACGGCAGCGCCAGATGAGGGTCCTGCAGCCATCTCTGCGGCTCTATATGGAACAGATTCAGGATGGAATTCAGCAGACCGTTCGTATTGGACGAGAAAACGAAGGACCAGACCACAGCCACCACCGTCATCGTCACCACCTGCGGACTGAAGTAAATCAGCCGGAATATCTTTACGCCTTTCAGTCTTTTGTTCACAAAAACCGCCAGCAGAGTGCCGAGAACCAGCGTAAAGGGTACCACAATCAGCGCATAGAGAAACGTATTTTTAAATGCGAGCAGCGTCGTACCGGTAGTAAAAATTTTAATATAGTTTGCCAGTCCCGTAAAGGTGGTTTGGATTCCAACCTTTGGGATCAGCTGCTTATCCGTAAAAGAATATGCCACGGACATCGCAAAGGGAATGATGATAAAAACAACCGCCAGGACAAATGTGGGCAGACAGAAAAAAAAGGCTGCTCTCGTCTGTCCCCGGATCAGCCCGTTGGGCGCGGTCTTTCGTTTTCCTTTCGTCTTCATAGCAACAACCTCCGTATTCGCACAGAACAGCCCGACCGTGACAGGAATGGGGCATACGCACACCATCGGCGCAGCCCCATCTGTCAGAATCCGTTCTTCGGTATTTCTGGATCTGCAATGTCAGATCACTTATTCCAACCGTTCTCCATAATGATCTCATCCACGCTTTCCGCCGCCGCTTTCAGTTCCGTTTCCGGATCGGCGCCCGCATAGATATTGGCAATCACGCTTTCCATCGCGCTGTAGATCGTCATGTGCGCGCTGGTATAAGGGCGCAGGAAGGACAGACCGTTTTCCAGCTGAGAGCGATACAGATAAAGCGTTCCGCCTTCTCTGTAATCTTCCAGGGAATCCATAACAGAAGACCGGGCCGGTACCGCGCCGTTAACGTCCACCACCATCTTGATATATTCCGGGCTGGTCGCTTTTTCCAGCATCGCCCATACGGCTCCGTCCACTCCGGACTCCTGCGCGCCGGTTGTCATGACCATTACCGTAGAACCGGAGCAGGTGTAAACGCCGTTCCCCATATCGGGAAGAGGAATCAGCATCAGCTTATCTCCCAGCGCCTCCTGATAAGGACGGTAATTGGAATGACCGTACAGAACCAGAGCGTTTTCTCCCTTCTGGAAAGAATCCTCATAATCGCATGTGGCGTCGCAGTATCCCTCTTCAAACAGCCAGGACAGGTAATTGAACGCCTCTACCGTCGCCTCTCCGTCCAGAGTGCCGCTGCAAAGGCCTGTCTCGCGGTTCATATAATCGCCGCCGAAGCTGGCGACAAAGGGCATATAGGTGTAGTACTCTGTCGAGGGCTTATTCTGTCTCACATACAGCGGCCATTCCACGCCGGAATCCTTCAGTTTCTTTAACGCGTCTTCGAATTCGGCCTTGTCCCAGGCATCCTCATAGCCGGAAGGGATCCGCACCCCGGCGTTTTCCAGCATTTCCCGATTCGCCCAGAAGGCCAGTCCGCTGTCAAACTGCGCGACAGAAATCAGATTCCCGTCATAAGTACATTCGTCGATAACGCTGGGAAGAAGGTCGTTGAGCAGCTCGTCCTGCGCGTAATCGTCCAGAGTGGCGATCAGACCGGCTTCATAATATTTCGGGATCAGCAGATAATCCGCCACAATCGCATCCGGCATATCGCCGGCGATAGGCGAAGACTGCACTTTATTATCGAGCTCATCCTTAGAATAATACTCGTCCGTGATCGTAATGCCCAAATCTGCTTCGATCGCATCGAACATCTCGCGGTAAACATCGTCCTCCGCGCCGGAACTGATCCATACCTTAATCGTCTCACCCGCATAGGACGCCGTTTCGCCGCCCTCTTCCTGCGCGCCGCTTTCAGCCTCGGCGGGAGCCGCCTGCGTTTCCTCCGCCGGTGCGCTGGAGGCAGCCGGAGCCTCGTTTGAAGTGCTTCCGCATGCTGCCATCGACATAACCATCGCCAGAATGACAACGGCGGCTATCCATTTCTTTTTCATTTGACATCCTCCTTGTTGTTTATTATGTAATCGTATAACATATTTTTTGCACAAATTAACCGGTATTATATGCACTTTGGCTAAACAATTTATCATTTTTTCATTTTATTAAGTTCAATAAAAGTCGAAAAAAATAATAGACTGCTCGTCCTAATATGTTATAAACTCATAATAATATACTTTTTCTAAGTATGTCAACCGTTTGTAATATATTGTCTGCAAAATCGGGAAGTTTAATAAATTTAATTGTCCTTTTTTGTCTATTTTTCAATCCTGTCACGTGATCGGACTGGCAGCGGATCCCGGGAAGTTTTGGCGTCCCCGAAAAAGAACATAAAATCCTGAATTTCCGTCCGCATCATCCTGCCATCCCTCCACAACCTTTCCGCCTCCAGCCGCTGCGGGCTGCGGTCATAGCCGATCCTGCACAGGCGGATCTCCCCGTCCGAAATCACGGCATACTGCGCCGACTTATCCGGATCATCCGGTCTTCGGTACGATACGCTTCCGGGATTCAGCCACTGCATACTTTCATCCAGAATATGAACGCACTGTCTGTGCGTGTGTCCAAAAATCACCCTTCTTTTCCGGCCCTTTCCGTCGCGTCCGGTCATATCCTTCCAAAAACGGTCGAATGAATCGCGGCACTCGATCTCTCCATAGCCGGAATCGTATTGATGTCTGATTACATACTGCCAACCGTCGGCTTCCAGGAAAAACGTTTCCGGGAGTCCGGAAAGCCAGGCCGCGTCCGCACTTTTGAGTCTTTCACAATTATAATGGACCCATTTATACGCTCCGTCGCTCACTCTCCTCCATTCTCCGTTTTGATAAAGATTCAGCACGTGTTTATCATGGTTCCCGTATACCAGGCAGACCGGCTTTTTCATGGTACGGAGCCTGTCGATTACCTTTTCCGGCGCGATTCCGTAATCTGTGTAATCTCCGGCGCAGCACAGCAGATCAAAATCTTTTTCCGTCTTCAGCACCGCGTCCAGCGCCCAGATATTCGCGTGAATATCGGCCATAACCAATATCTTCATTTCTACATCTCTCTCCGTTTTTCCGAACCTATCTCTTTTTTTTCGCACCACAGATACCGGTACGGCTCCAGCCGCACCCGGCCGGGATCTACCCTCTCTCCGGTAAATACGTCCGTATATTCTCCGTAAAGCTGCGGCAGGCAGGCGGTCTGCTCCTGCCCGGAGAAGTTGGCCAGACAGACCATCTCCCCCTCTCCCCGGCTGCGGCGTATGGCGAATACGGGCATGCTGTTCGTGTCCCAGGTCGTGACGCGCGCATCCTCCTGAAAGCACGGATGCTCCCTCCGCACACGCTCCAACCGTCTCAGTCCTTCCCAGATCTCATGCTGCACGGTCCCCTCCTGTCCGCGCAGGGCGGCGTTTTGCCAGGAAAAACGGCTTCTGTGCAGATATCTGCTGTCCGCCGCCAGATCGGGATCGTCCCGGTAGCCGTAATCGTTGAGCTGTCCGATCTCGTCTCCGGAAGAAATCATAAAAAAGCCCGCCAGGCTCATGCCGGCCGCGTGCATCAGAAGGACGCGCCGTACGCCCAGCGCCGTCTGGGCCGGATCGTTTTCTTCTATTCCCTTTTCGACGCCGCACAGGCTGGCGGCGGTGCCGCAGCTTCTGGCGTCCTTCGTATCGGGATCATAGTTATAGAGCTCTCCCTTTGCGAAGCTTCCCGGGAACTCTCCCGTAAAGAACCGGTACAGATATTCCTTGTGCAGGAAAGGATCGATCTGCAGCCGTCTTTCCTCGTCCTCGTCCAGTCCCCAGCCGATATCGTCGTGGCAGCGCAGATAATTGACAAAATAGCAGTTGGCAGGCAGGCTGTGGATCACATCCATCTGGTGCTTCAGCAATCTGGCGTCTCCGGCGGCCAGAGCGCTCCAGAGGTTCACCATGCTGGACACGCCATAGAGTATGTGGCACTCCGGCTCCCGGGGCGTTCCGAAATAGGCCGGAAGCTCCCTGGGGGCCATCACTACTTCTCCTTTCAGGATCACGGCCGGACAGACAATCTCCAGGATCATGCGAAGCATCCGCACGATCGCATGTACCTGCGGCAGATTGCGGCAGACAGTACCCAGCTCTTTCCAGATGTAGGGCACCGCGTCGATGCGGAACACTTCCACCCCCAGGTTGGCGAGAAAGAGAATATTGCCCATCATTTCCCGGAACACCGCGGGATTTTTATAATTCAGATCCCACTGATAGGGATAAAAGGTGGTCAGCACATATTTGTGCATCTCCGCGTTCCAGGTGAAATTGCCGGGCGCCGTCGCGGGAAAGACCTCCGGCATGGTGCGTTCGAACTGCGCGGGGATCTCATAGGTATCGTAGCATTGATAGCGGTCGATATATTCCTGCTCACCCGCCCGCGCCCGCAGCGCCCACTCATGGGTGTCCGCGGTATGGTTCATGACCACATCCAGGCAAAGGCTGATTCCGCGCCTGCGCAGTTCTTTTGTGAGCGCCTCCAGATCCCGGTTGGAGCCGATTGCAGGATCCACCGTACAAAAATCCTCCACGGCATATCCGCCGTCGTTATACGGATGAGGCATCTTCAACAGCGGCATCAGGTGCAGATAAGTGATCTTCTGCTCGGACAGATAATCCAGCTTTTCGATCAGCCCCTTCAGATTCCCGGCGAACAGCTGCGGATACATGGTCACGCCCAGCATCCTTCCGTTTCGGAACCAATCCGGATTTTTCTCCCTTTCCCGATCCAGCTTTCGAAGCTGTGGGGACCGTTTCTCATAATATCCGCGCATAAGCGATATCAGCCGTTCGTAACCGCCGTCCCGCCCGTACAGGCTCATGTATTTCTCCGACAGTTCCTTTTCACGCGCGCAAAGCCTGATCTCAAAAAGACTCTTTCCTGTCATCTTTCTTTTCCTACCTTACAGCAATGATTCCACTTCCCGCTTTTGGGGCATCACGCGGAGCGCCCCCTTGCGGGTGGTGATGAGAGACGCGGCGGCATTGGCGAAACGGAGCATTTCCTTAAGATTTTCCCCGGTCAGTCCCGTCAGCCCATGTTCCAGCACATAGTTCAGTACGCAGCCGCAGAAGGTATCGCCGGCGCCGGTGGTCTCCACCGTATTCTCCTGCAGGACGGCGGGCTCTTCCGCCGCTTCGTCCCCGTAATAGGCCCGGCTCCCTTCCTTTCCCAGCGAAACCAGAATCAGGGAAATCTGCGGGTAACGCTCCCGGATCCATTTCACGCCGTCGTCGTAATCCGTCTCTCCGGTGATCCACTGGATTTCGTTATCCGAAATCTTAAGCACATCGCAATGGCCCAGCCCGTACAGGACCTGCTCCCTTGCGGCGTCCAGAGACGGCCAGAGAGGCGGGCGCAGATTGGGATCAAAGGAGACGGTCACACCGTTTTTTTTTGCAATCTCCAGCGCCCTTTTCGTGGCCCCGCGCACTCCTTCATGGGTCATGGAAAGCGTGCCGAAATGGAAAATCCGGGCTTTGGCGATCATCTCCTCCGGGATCTCCTCTTCCGACAGCATCATATCCGCGCCGGGATCCCGGTAAAATGAAAAATCCCTGTCCCCGTCCGGCTGCGTATGCACCAGCGCCAGTGTCGTATGGACACGCTCGTCCACGCGCAGGGCGGACGCATCGATCCCCGTTTCCGTCAGCGCTTCTCTCAGCTGCTCCCCGAAAAAGTCCCTGCCTACCTTTCCGATGAAGGCGGTCTTTTTCCCAAGCCGCTCCAGCATTGCCAGCACGTTGCAGGGCGCGCCTCCGGGGTTTGCCTCAAACAGCGGGTTCCCCTGATCGCTTTTCCCGTTTTCCGTAAAATCGATCAAAAGCTCACCCAGCGCCACCACGTCAAATTCATTCATCCCTGTTCTCCTTCCACAAGATTATATTTAATCACATCCATACGAGCTTTCCCGTCCGCAAAAAAGGAAATCCCGTCCGCGGATGGATCGGTATAGGTGATGGCCGTCATCACCTGTTCCCCGTCGTTGATAAATACCTCGACGCTGTACAGATCCAGGATGATCCGAAGCTTCAGCCTGCCGTCCGGCGTCAGGATCGTCTGAGGCGCGTAAAAATCGATGCCGTAATCGATGGCCTGATCGCGTTCCTCCGTGAATTCGTCGGCGTTGTCATCATAGGCGCCGATCAGGCAGAGGGTTCCGTTCCCGTTGTGGTATTCAAAGCCCTGCGGGAGCATATCCTGGGGACTGGTCAGCAGCACGCCCTTCCCATCCAGCATAAAGAAATCCGGACATTCCCACATTTTCCCGAAACGTCCCCGGTTCGCCGCCAGCACTTTCACAAAATGCCAGGAGAACCCGTCCTCGCTGGCAAATCATAACCACCGGCTGAGCCGGTGGTTTGTTCTGCCCCTATAAGGGGCTGTTACCGGCTTGCGCCCGGAAGGCG
>CANQUI010000031.1 GCA_947626995.1 uncultured Eisenbergiella sp.
GCAATGAGTCCCAAAAGAGCGGCCGGCAAAAGCCAAAACCAGCGCTTTTTTCGTTCCGTCTTCTTTGGCGGCTCCACAGGCGGCTCCACCGGCGGCTCCACAGGCGGTTCCGTAATTTCCGTTGCAACATTGGATAACGTCGTATGAATGCTGTTTTCCAGTTCTGGCTCAAAATCGGGAACGATCTGCACTTCCGTACCGCACTTTTCACAATACAGCCTGCCTTCCTTCATTTGCGCCCCACAGTTTGGGCATTTCATAAAATGATCCTTTCCAATCGGCGCCCGGTTCTCCCCTCAGAACAGGCCCGTGATCGTTCCGTCCTCTTTTACATCGATCCGATAGGCGGCGGGCGATTTGGGAAGCCCCGGCATGGTCATCACCGCTCCGGTGAGCGCCACCACAAAGCCTGCTCCGGCCGATACATAAACCTCTCTGACGTTGATGGAAAACCCTTTTGGCCTTCCCAAAAGAGCCGGATCATCGGACAGGGAATACTGCGTTTTCGCCATGCAGACAGGCAGCTTGTCAAATCCCAGTTCTTCCAGCTTCTGAATCTGCCGCAAAGCGGCCGGCGCATACTCCGCGCCGTCGGCGCCGTAGATTTCTCTGGCCACCGTATCAATTTTCTCTTTGATGGGTCTTTCCTGTTCATAAAGGACGTGAAACCGGCTCGGTTTCTCCTCCAGCGTCCGTAAGACCGTCTGCGCCAGTTCGATTCCGCCTTCTCCGCCCTGCTCCCAGACTCTGGAAACCGCGAACGCGCAGTCATGGGCTTCACAGAAGGCCTTTACATATTCGGTTTCGGCCGCGGTATCCGAAGCAAACGCGTTGAGCGCGACCACGATGGGCACCCCGTATTTGTGCAGGTTCTCCATGTGTTTTCCCAGATTGGCGATTCCTCTTTTGAGCGCGTCCAAATCTTCCCGGGAAAGATCCTTTCTGTCCATCCCGCCGTTGTATTTGAGCGCCCGGACGGTGGCCACCAGCACCGCCGCATCCGGTTTTAACCCGGCCATGCGGCATTTGATATCAAAGAACTTTTCCGCGCCCAGATCCGCGCCAAAGCCCGCCTCCGTCACCACATAATCCGCCATTTTCAGCGCGGCCCTGGTCGCCCGTACCGAATTGCATCCGTGGGCGATATTGGCAAAGGGGCCGCCGTGCACGATGGCCGGCGTATGCTCCAATGTCTGAACCAGATTGGGCTTTAAGGCGTCCTTTAACAAAGCCGCCATGGCGCCCACCGCATTCAGGTCGCCTGCGGTCACGGGCCTTCCGTCAAAAGTATAGGCGACCACGATCCTGGAAAGACGCTCTTTTAAATCCCGGACATCGTCTGCCAGACAGAGGATCGCCATGATCTCGGAGGCCACCGTGATCACAAAATGATCCTCCCGCACCATTCCGTCCGCCTTGGCGCCAAGACCGACCACCACGTTGCGCAGCACCCTGTCGTTCATATCCATACAGCGTTTCCAGACGACCTGACGCGGATCGATCCCCAGTTCGTTGCCCTGCTGGATATGGTTATCCAACAGCGCGGCCAGCAGATTGTTGGCCGACGTGACCGCATGGAAATCGCCGGTAAAATGCAGATTGAGATCCTCCATGGGGACCACCTGCGCGTATCCTCCGCCGGCGGCTCCTCCCTTGATCCCAAAACACGGCCCCAAAGAGGGTTCCCGAAGCGCTACAACGGCTTTTTTGCCCAGCTTTCCAAACGCCTCTCCCAGTCCGACGCTGACGGTGGTTTTCCCCTCTCCCGCCGGCGTGGGATTGATGGCGGTCACCAGAATCAGTTTCCCATCGGGACGGTCCTTTAAGGAAGAAAGATAGGAATCGGACAGCTTTGCCTTATAACGCCCGTATAATTCCAGTTCGTCTTCCGGTATTCCCAGCCGGTTTGCCACCTTCCCAATCGGTTCCAGCTTGGCCTCCTGGGCAATCTGAATGTCGCTTTTCATAAGATCGCACTCCCTTTTATATGATTTCTTCCACCAACTGTTCAAACTCGTCCATGGTCATCAGGACCTTCCGCGGCTTGGTGCCTTCTTCTTCTCCCACCACGCCTGCGCCGGCAAGCTGATCCATGATCCGCGCCGCCCGGTTGAACCCGATCTTAAACACACGCTGCAGCATGCCGATGGAGGCCTTATCCTTGTCAATGATAAATTTCCCCGCCTCCACAAAGTGTTCGTCATACCGGGACCCGTCGGAAACCGAACCGCCCGAAGCGCTTCCCATCGAATTTAGTTTTTCTTCGATCTCGCTTCCGTAATCGTTGCCGAGCCTCTGATTCTTCAGAAAATCCACCACGCCGGAAACCTCGTCGTCCGAAATAAAAGCGCCCTGGATGCGTACCGGCTTGGAATAGCCCTGGGGATAAAAGAGCATGTCGCCCTTCCCCAAAAGCTTCTCCGCGCCGTTCATATCCAGAATCGTGCGGGAATCCACGCCGCTGGATACGGCGAAGGCCACGCGGCTTGGCATGTTGGCCTTAATCAGACCGGTAATGACATCGACGGAAGGCCGCTGGGTGGCGATAATCAGGTGAATCCCCGCGGCGCGGGCCAGCTGGGCCAGACGGCAGATGGACTCTTCCACCTCTCCGGGGGCTACCATCATCAGATCCGCAAGCTCGTCCACAATGATCACGATCTGCGGCATCCTGCCGGGCAGATCGGTCTCTCCCTTTTCTTCCAGCTCCTCCATCTTTTTGTTGAAGCTTTTCAGGTCGCGGACGCTGTAATCCGCAAATTTCTTATAACGGTCCGTCATCTCCGCCACGCCCCACTGCAGCGCCGCCGACGCCTTCTTGGGATCGGTCACCACCGGAATGAGCAGATGGGGAATTCCGTTATAGACGCTTAATTCCACCACCTTGGGATCCACCAGGATCAGCTTTACCTCCGAGGGATGGGCTTTATACAAAATGCTCATGATCAGCGTATTGATACAGACCGATTTGCCGGATCCCGTCGAACCGGCGATCAGCATATGCGGCATCTTTGCGATATCCGACACGATCACTTTGCCGCCGATATCCTTCCCCACCGCAAAGGCGATTTTGGAAGGAAAGTCCCGATACTCCTTTGACTCCACCAGTTCGCGGAATCCTACGGACATGACCGTTCGGTTTGGCACCTCAATGCCCACTGCGGATTTTCCTAAAATGGGCGCTTCAATCCTCACATCGGTGGCGGCCAGGTTCAGCTTGATATCGTCGGAAAGACTTAAGATCTTGCTGACTCTGACGCCCTGTTCGGGCTGCAGTTCATAGCGGGTCACCGTAGGCCCCTGGCTGATGTCGGTCACCGTTACCCGTACACCGAAGGTCTGCAGCGTTTCCTGCAGATGTCTGGCCGTCTCCTTAAGCTCCTGGGCGCTGTCGAGGGCGGCGCGGGATTCATTTTTATGCAGCAGAGAAACCGGCGGGAACCGGTATGGTTTTTCCTTCTTTGGCACCGGCGCGGCGGGCGCCGCCTGCGCGTCTTTTGCCGGCGTCTGATGCACTTCTTCGTTTCGTCCTGTCATCCGGGCGTCTTTTGGCATTTCCGCCCTGGGGCGCAGGCGCTGCACGGACGAGGGGACCGGCTCCGCCGGCTCCTGTTCTTCGGGAATCGGATCCTGCGCGTCTGTAACCGCCTCTTGCCGCGCGGGCATACGGACCTCTTTCATATCCCGATACACGTCCGACTGTGCCGCAAAATCCTCTGTAACGAAATCCGTCTGCGGCTGCGGATCCGTTTCTTCGGGCGGCTGCATGGTGGAAATTCGGATCAAATCCTCGTCATGGGACAAATCCCCCATGGGCCTTACGTTATGTATTTCTACTTTTTCTTCCCCTGCCTGTGTCAGGGTGATCTCATGAATGTCGTCCCTGGCTTTTTTCTTTTCGGAAGCCGTCGGGGTGAGCCGGATATCCTGCATCACGCCGGACACCTTTTTGTCCATGCGTAAAATCTGCTCCGTTTCCCGGCGCTCTTGCTCCTGTCTGCGCTGTTCTTCCGCCTCCAGACGCCGGGCCTGTTCTTCCTGTCTTCTGACCTGATTTTCCTGACGCCGCCGTTCGCTGCGTTCCCTGCGCACCATGGCATCGGATCGGGCGGTCTCGTACACATAGCGGCCGGAGGTTTTGACCCGATTGACCAGGGACCGTTCCGTAATGATCACAAGACAGATGATGGCCAGAACCAACAGCAGAAGGATCGTGCCCACCATGCCAAGGAAATGATACAACAGCCACGCCAGAGAGCCGGAAAGAATCCCGCCTCCCGTCTTTTCCGTCGCGCTTGTGTCATAAATCGTCTGAATCGAATATGTCTCCGGAAGCGCCCCCTTTTGGGCGACCAGTTCAAACACTACACCGGCGAGCAAAATGAGAAGGATCCCGGCGGTCAGCTTCATCAGCGCGATCCGGTCTCCCTGATTGGAAATGGCAAACGCGACGGCCACAAACCCCACCACGGGAACCGCATACGCAATGGTGCCGAAAATGCCGAACATCACGCTGCTGACCGCGTCTCCCAACACGCCGATCACGCCAAAATTACATAAAAATAAAAAAACGGTGAGCGCAAAAACACAAATCAGGATGATCTCCCTGCGGATCGCAGTTTCCTCCTGCCTGCTTGCCGCCGTCTGTCTTTTTGCGGCGCTGCTGCTTTTGCTTCTTCCCGAGGCTGTGCTCCGGGAAGACGGTTTTCTGCCTCTTTGAGCAGATGCTGCCATCTTTTTCCCTCCTGTGATTCTCCCCGCTTCTTCGGGGCGAACCACAATTTAGTATATCACTTTCCTTCTCGTTTGTCACTATCGGTTTTCCACCATGGCATGCAGCCGGGAAAGCGCCTCCTTGATGCCGCCCACCTCGCAGATGATCCCTTCCCTGACGGCCTCCTGTCCCACAAGGATCGTGCCCAGATCCTTGGTCAGCATCCCCTGGTTCATCATCAGCTCTTCCATCCGTTTCTGCGTCACCCTGCAGTGCGCGCAGACAAAGCCCGTGATCCTGTCCTGTATCTGTTTGAAGTAATCGTACGTCTGCTGGGCGCCGATCACTGTGCCGCTCATGCGCACCGGATGGATCACCATGGTTCCGGAAGGCACAATATAGGAATAATCCGTGCTCACCGCGATGGGCACGCCGATGGAGTGACTTCCTCCCAGTACCAAAGAAACGGTGGGCTTGCTTAAGGACGCAATCATTTCGGCGATTGCCAGACCCGCCTCCACATCGCCTCCCATGGTGTTGAGCAAAACCAGAAGACCCCCTATGTTTTTGCTGTCCTCAATGGCCGCCAGCTGCGGCAGGATGTGTTCGTATTTCGTCGTTTTGGAGGTACTGCTTAAATTATCGTGTCCTTCAATCTCTCCGATGATGGTTAAAAGATGGATCGCCCGGCCGGAATCATCCGCCGGAAAGGTAACCTGTCCGGTCTCTTCGATGCGCTCGTCGCGATGCTTTTCCTGCTCTTCTTTTTTTTCCATAAAAAATCACTCCCGCACTCGTTTATGTCTGAAATAAAGTCTGCGCAGGAGTGCCGTTTTTTATTCGCGTTCACACATCAAAGTCGTCTTTGTCGTCCACATCAAGATCATAACGCATCAGCTCCTCTTTGGGTTCAAACGCGTAGCCCATCGTACGGGGCACATGTCTGGGAGGCACCGGAAGGGGATTGGACAGATAAACCGGCGTTGCGGTTTTTTCTTTGTCCGATGGTACTTCTCCGTTCGTCGTTTTCGGTTCTTTTGGCTCTTCCGTTTCCTCTTCTTCTTCCTCTTCTACCTCTTCTTCCTCCTGGCGGGCAGTACACATCTGCATGACCCCGTATCCTGCAAGGCCGCCCAGAAAGATCAGGCTGTCGCCCTGGGCAAACGGAGAGGCCCCGGTCATAAAGTTAAGGATGGAAACCACGGAAAAGGGAAGGACCCAGCCCTGCGCATCCAGCGCGGGATCCTTTTTTTTCCCAAACAGGTTCAAAAAGATCAAAAGGTAAACGGCAATCATCATCCAACATTCCCGGAGAGATACCGTATATTCCAGCTTTCCGCGCCGGTCCAGGGAGCGCGCAAGCCCCTCAAAGAAAAGGATGCGGATTCCTTCCGAAAAGTGTCCCCAATAGCTGAGGGAACCGATCAAAAGCGCGCCGGTGTAGGCGCAAAACAGCGCGCAAAAATAACAGGAAAACTGCGCCCAAAAGGTCTCGTTTTCCTTTCTTGTCCCGATCAGGATTCCCAGAAAAAGAAGGGGGAAACAAATGAGCATAAAATCCCATACCATAGCGATCCCGCTCAGAACACCGGAAAGCAGCAGAAAGATCCAGGAAAGCAGACCGGGCGCACGGCGCATCCGATGATAGGAAAACGCATGGATCAAAAGCAGAATACTGCCGGCAAAGCAGACCTGGCTCTGTACCAGATTGATGCCGCCGCACAAAAACGTGGGAACAAAAACGGCCACCGCCACAGCCGGCAGCGCGCATCCCATGCCGCATAACAGAGAAAACCCGGCAAAGCAGAGCACTGCGGCTCCAAACAGAAAACAGAAGGCAGGGTCTGTCATCCTTGCAAACCAAAGCGCCAGCCCGTAGCCGATCAGCAGGACCGCAAAAATAAGGACGCCGATCCATCCGCCTTTCGGGCCGGAAAAAAAGCGATCCGGTCTCCAGCAAAACCGCCCCGCCAGCAGCTTGACCGGCAGGTAAAGAAGCACCAGCGCGGCGATGACAAGAGCCGTGGTCAGCGCAAAGTACGCCTGCGCCGGCCACCCCATCTGCCGGACGAGCGCGGATGTGGATTGCGAGTAACTCAGGCAGACAACACAGGCAAACAAAAACCAGAGCACCTGATTTCCCTTTTTCATGATCCTACCCCCTACGCAGCGATTGAAACCGCCCGTTTCCTATTCCTCATTCCAGTTATGATAAACGGACTGCACGTCGTCGTCATCGTCCAGAAGGTCCAGCGTCCGCTGCAGCCCCTTAATCGCCGCTTCCTCCGTCAGGGTCACATAATTTTGAGGAATCATGGTCACTTCCGCCTCCGCCATCGGAATTCCTTCTTTTTTCAGCGCATCGCATACCGCTTCAAAGGCATCCGGATCGGTGAGGATTTCAAACCCGTCCTCTTCTTCCACAAAATCTTCCGCGCCGGCGTCCAGCGCCAGCATCATAAGATCATCCACCTCCAGTTCACATTCCTCCCTGTCGATGATGATCTGCCCTTTCTGATCGAACATAAAGGAAACGCAGCCGGGCGTTCCGATATTTCCGTTTCCTTTCGAAAAAGCGCTCCTGACGTTTGCCGCCGTCCGGTTTTTATTATCCGTCAGCGCGTTCACAATAATGGCGATTCCGCCGGGGCCGTATCCTTCGTAGGTGACATATTCATAGTTGACGTTCCCCACATCGCCCGCCGCCTTTTTGATGCCGCGTTCAATGGTATCGTTTGGCATATTGTTCGCCTTCGCTTTGGTGATCACCTGCGCCAGTTTAAAATTGTTGGCCGGATCGGGACCGCCTTCCTTAACGGCGACCGCAATTTCTCTGCCGATAATGGTAAAGATCTTTCCCTTTGCGGCGTCGTTTTTCTCTTTCTTGTGTTTAATGTTTGCAAATTTTGAATGTCCTGACATGGTTTCCTCCGTTCCGGAGCGTCAACGCGACGGGGCAAAAAGGAGTCTTCGACTCCTCTCAAGAAATTCACGAATGTGATTTCTCATCTGCCATCAGGGCAATTTGTGACGCTCCGGCACAAATTGCCGATTGAAAAATGAGCGATCATGCTCATTTTTCAATCTTGCTCCTTTATCTGTCATCCCTGAAATTGTATTTGGGCGTTCTTTCACTTTTCCGAAGCGGCTTTGTCCTCCCCGGCAGGCCGTGTGACCAGCACCTTGGAAATCATCTTGTTTTCCACCTTCAGAATTTTGAAATGATACCCGTCCACCGACGTGTCAAACTGTTCCCCCGGTTCGGGGATATGCTCCAGCCTGGCGATCAGGTATCCGTTTATGGTTTCAAAGGTATCCTCATGGAAGTGAATGGAAAAGCGTTCCTCCAGATCCTGCAGCCGGGTCTTGCCGTCGATCACATACTCGTCTTTGCCCTTTTCCTGGATCAGACTCTCCTCATCGTCATACTCGTCCATAATGTTGCCGACGATCTCCTCCAGGATATCCTCCATGGCGATCAGTCCCGAAGTCTGTCCGTATTCGTCCACAACGATGACCATCTGCAGCTTCATGGACTGCATCGTCTTAAAGAGCGCGTCGATATTGCGGGTCTCGGGAATGAAGCGGACCTGCCGGAGCAGATCGGGAATCTGGGAGAGCGGTTTTTGCGGGTCGATCTGACTCTGCCGGCGCAGCGCATCCTTCATATGTAAGATGCCGATGATATGATCGATATTTTCTTCATAGACCGGATAACGGCTGTTGCTTTTGTTTAACATGAAGCGCACCGCTTCCCCGAAGGGGATCCTGGAGTCGATGGCCTCGATATCCCGCCGGTTGGTCATGATATCTTTCGCTTCTTTGTCGCTGAATTCGAAGATATTGGTGATCATCTCCGCCTCGCTGGCCTGGATGACGCCCCGTTCATGCCCTTCGTTGACCATGGAGATGATCTCATATTCCGTATCGTCGTCCCTGTCCTTTTGCTCCCGCACGCCCAGAGCGGTCAGAAAAAGGGAGCCGGTAACCGACACCAGCTTCAGAAACGGACGCGCGCAGGCCGACACCGTCCAGACAACATTGACCAGTCCGTAGGCCCACTTTTCCGAATTTCGCCGGGCAAACCGCCTAGGGAGAAAAACGCCCAGTGTCCACAATCCAAACATAAGCGCCAGGACAAAGAGCGCCGCGCATAAAATCTGCACCGCGAAAGACAGCCATACCCGGGGCTGCTTTGCCGTGGCATGGCAGACCGCCCGAATCGCAGGAACCGCAAAAAAACCGCCGGCAAACAGGCACAAAACCGTGGCCGCCGCCGTTAGCGCATCCCCGCAGGGTTCAAAATCGCGGCTCAGCCTGCACAGCCGGGAGGCCTTTTTATCTTTTTCCTCTATCGCTCTGCGCTCCGCTTCCTTTAGGTTCAGATTGCGCAGCGCGCTGTCAAATCCGCAGAAAACCGCGTATACCGCGATGAGGCAGAAAAACAACAGGATACCGGCAGTCGGACTGCCATCGTCCATGAAAAACCATCTCCTTTATGATCAGATTTCTGTATATCATAGCATTTTAAACGAGAAACGTCAAGAACGCGCCCCGCAAAAGGGGCGCGTTCCAAAAGAAAGTCCGAAGCCGCATTTATGTATTCAGCTCCAGGCTCACACGCAGCGCTCGGTTGATCTTTTCCATCATCATATTGTCCAGATGACACACCTTGTCCTTTAAGCGCTTTTTATCTATGGTACGCAGCTGTTCCAAAAGCACCACCGAATCCCGTTCAATCTCATACTCTCCCGCCAGGATTTCGATATGGGTGGGCAGCTTCGTCTTGTTCATCTTGGAAGTAATGGCCGCGCAGATCACCGTCGGGCTGTGGCGGTTTCCCACGTCGTTTTGAATGATCAGCACCGGACGGACGCCGCCCTGTTCGGAGCCTACCACCGGCCGCAGATCCGCATAATAAATATCTCCACGTCTCACAGCTTGCAACCTTCCTTTTCATCTTACGGACGCTTTCGCGTCCGTTATGGGAAGTATTGCCCGTTTTCGGAAAGGTATACCTTTTTGAAAGGAAAATTGCAAAATTATGACAGACAATCCGTACAGGAAACGATCTGTCCTCCCTTTGTATAGATCCGCGGAACCCGCCGTCCCAGACAGCAGGCCAGCTCATAATTGAAACGTCCGGAAAGCGTTCCCAGCTCTTCCATGGTAATTTTTGCAGGATCTTCTTTTTGCCCGCCGATGAGGGTGACCAAAGTGCCGGTCTTTGCTTCGGGAATGTCCGTCACATCCACCATAAACTGATCCATGCAGATCCGGCCTAAAATCCGTGCCCGTCTGCCGCAAATCAAAACGGATCCCCGATTGGAAAGCTGCCGGGGATATCCGTCCGCATACCCCACCGGAATCGTAGCCACGCGGATGGGTCCCGTGGTCTCGTAGGTGCCGCCGTAGCTGATCTGCCGCCCCGCCTCCAGTTCCTTCACATAAACGATCCGGCTGTAGAGGGAAAGAATCGGGTTCAGTAAAACGCGCGTTTTTTCCATCTGATCGGAGGGCCACAGTCCGTACAGAATGATCCCCGCCCGAACGGCGTCCAGATTCGCCTCCGGCAGCTCCAGGATCCCGGCGCTGTTGGAACAGTGACAAAACGGAATTTGGATTCCCTTCTCCCGCACCGCCTGCGTCAGACGCAAAAAAGAGGCAAGCTGCGTTCTGGCGCAGGTTTTATCCGCTTCATCCGCCCTGGCAAAATGCGTAAAGATCCCTGCAAGCTCCAGGCCGGGAAGTCCTGCCAGCCGTTTGACATACGCAACTCCCGTTTCGTCCGGACGGACGCCGATCCGTGACATTCCGGTATCTACCGCTGCATGGACCCGCATCCGCTTTTGGAGACGAAGCGCCGTCCGATTCATCTCCTCCGCCATTTCGTCGGTAAAAACCGTGGCGCTTAAACGGTTTTGGATCATCTCCTCATAGGATTCGGGGAAGGTGTAGCCCAGCACCAGGATGCCCTTTTTTATGCCGCTGCGCCGCAAAAGCACGCCCTCTTCCACGGTGGCCACCGCGTACCCGCCCACATAGGGAAGCGCCTCCATCTCCCGCGCCAGAGGCACGGCGCCGTGTCCGTAGCCGTCGGCCTTGATCACGCCGATGATCGGAACCTCTTTTTTTAAATTGGCCTTTATGGCCTGCAGATTCTTCAAAAAGGCGTCCAGATCCACCGTCGCCCATACTCTGCTGTATTGCCGCTCCATCCTCTGTCACTCCTTTTCTTTTAACGCCTCCGGGATCGCCTCCGCCAGATCCCCCGCCGTCATGCTGGATTCCCCTTTGCGCGCGGCGGCCAGATCTCCGGCCCTTCCATGCAGATAAACCCCTGCGCACACGGCCTCAAATAAAGGCAGCGGCCCTGCAAGAAGCGCGGTCAGAATCCCCGTCAGCACGTCGCCGCTTCCCGCCGTAGCCATTCCGCTGTTGCCGCTGGCATTGTAATAAAGATCGCCCGCATCAGACGCCACCACCGTACGCGCGCCTTTGCACAGCACCACGGCATGCAGCCGCCCTGCCCATTCTTTTACGATTCCGGCAGGATCGGCCAAAACCGTTTCCAAAGAGCGGCCCGAAAGCCTTGCCAGCTCCCCCGGATGCGGCGTCAGCACCAGCTTCCTGCGGGACGACTCCTGTTGCTGCAGCCCTTCCAGGCCCGTCAACAGTGTTCTCTCCCGCGCCAGAATGTTGATGGCGTCCGCATCCAGCAAAAGCGGCTGCCTGGTCTTTTCCAATATTTCGGTCAGATCCGATACCGCCTGTGCGTCCGTGGACAATCCCGGCCCGATGCCGATAACGTCCGCCCAGGCGCAGGCGGATCGGACATCCGTTGTGTGCATGGCTTCCGGCAGAACCTGCAGGCAGGCCTGCGCCAGCCGTTGGCTGCCGATCAGCTTCACCATTCCGCAGCCGGCCGCAAAAGCGCCCCTGGCGCATAAAATCCCGGCGCCCTCCATTCCCTCCCGTCCGGCAAAAAGCGCTGCCCTTCCGAAGGTTCCCTTGTTGCCGGTTTTGGGACGCCGCGGCAAAAGCGCGGCTACAGGGCCCGTATAGGTAAACGCCTCCGGCTTCTCTCCCAAAAAGCTGTCCGGTGTAATGCCGATGGGCGCGCAGAGTACTGTTCCGGCATATTCGGCGCCTGGATACAAAAAAGTCCCCAGCTTTTGAAACCCGAAGGTCACGGTCACATCGGCGCGCACCGCCGCTCCCATCACGCGGGCGCTGTCCGCGTGAATCCCCGAGGGAATGTCTATAGAAAGTACAAAGCAGTTCTGACGGTTGATCCAGGAAACCAGTTCCAAAAAGGGGCCCTCCAGATTCCGGGAAAGACCGATGCCAAACAGCGCGTCTATCAGAATATCGTATTCCCTGTCCGAAGGTTTTTTTGCGATCCGGCCGCCATAGGCGCGCACAATTTCCATCTGCTTTTTCGTGAGCGCGCCCGCCTTTTCCTCATTGCCGGCCAGGACAAAATCCACCTGATAGCCCTCCTGCATCAAAAGGCGTCCCAGGGCAAAACCGTCCCCGCCGTTATTTCCGCAGCCGGCAATCACCAATACCTTTTTCGTCCCTTTGACAGCTCTGTCCTGCGCCAGGATCACCTCCCGGCAGGCCAGAGCCGCCCGCTCCATCAACACCTCGGCCCCAAGGCCGAAATGCGCGCTGGTATTTTCGTCATACCGGCGCATCTGCGCCGCGTTTACAAGATATTCCATATTCCGCCCTTTCATTTCTTCTGGGATTCATAGCGGTCGATCATATAGGAAAGCCGCATCAGGCTGTCGGAAAGATGTACGTTTTCCACCTGAACGCCCTCGGGCACGTCCAGATCCACATGAGCAAAATTCCAGATGGCCTTGATTCCCACCGCCGTCAGCCTTTCCGCCACTGCCACCGCCTCGGATTTCGGAATCGTCAGGACCGCGATATCCACATTGTTCTGCCGGATGAATCCCGTCACTTCCTCCATGGGGCGCACCTCGATCCCCCGGATCTTTTTCCCGATGAGAGCCGGATTGACATCGAAAATGCCGGTAAAAATAAATCCCTGCCGCTGAAAGTTCATATAATTTGCCAGCGCCTGCCCCAGATTTCCCGCCCCGATAATAATGAGATGGTGGGTTTTGTCAAGCCCCAGTATTTTCCCAATCTCCCGATACAGATATTCCACATTATACCCGTATCCCTGCTGGCCGAATCCTCCGAAATGATTCAGATCCTGCCGGATCTGTGAAGCCGTCACGTGCATCATATCCGACAGCTCCCGGGATGAAATGCGCTCCACTTCCCGATCCTTCAGTTCGCCCAGATATCTGAAATAGCGCGGCAGCCTGCCGATGACCGCCTGTGAGATTTCCCGTTCCGCCATGCTCTTTTCTTCCATCCTCCGGTTATGATCCCTGTTATTATACTATTCTGTTAAAAATGTGTCAAATCGAATCCGGCCGGTTTCCTGTTGACACCTTCCGGTTTCGCAGGTAAACTAAGGAGTGGCCGCAAAGGCCCTCTTTTACGGAAAAGAATGGAGAATTTCCGATGATTTTATCCTGTCAGAATATTGAAAAAACGTTTGGAGAAAAAACGGTGTTAAAAGACTGTTCCTTCCACCTGGAGGAGCACGAAAAAGCCGCTGTCGTAGGAATAAACGGCGCCGGGAAAACCACTTTGCTGCGTATCCTGGTGGGCGAATTGGAGCCCGACGCGGGTGTTGTGTCCTTTGCCGGAGGCAAAACCTTCGGCTATCTGTCCCAGGACGCCGTGGTCAATACCCAAAACACCATTTACGAGGAGCTTCTTTCCGTCAAGCGTCACCTGATCGATCTGGAAAAAGAGCTCCGAAAAACCGAGCTTCTCATGAACGGCGCAAAAGACGAGAAACTGGAACAGCTCCTGAAACGCTACGAGGAGCTGAACCACTCCTTTGAAATGCAAAACGGCTATGCCTACAAAAGCGAGCTTACCGGCGTATTAAAGGGGCTGGGATTTTCCGAGGAGGAGTTTGATAAGCCCGTTATGTCCCTATCGGGCGGCCAGAAAACCCGAGTGGCGCTGGGACGGCTTCTTTTACAGGTCCCGGATCTTATTTTTCTGGACGAACCCACCAATCATCTGGACATGTCCTCTCTTTCCTGGCTGGAAACCTATCTGCTCAACTATAAAGGCAGCGTCCTGATCGTCTCGCACGACCGGTATTTTCTGGATCGGATTGCCACAAAGATCATTGAGATCGACCATGCAAAGACCACGGTCTTTTCCGGCAACTATACGGCCTACGCCGCCAAAAAGGAAATGCTGCGCCAGGCACAGCGAAGCGCCTGGCTCAATCAGCAGGCTCAGATCCGCCATCAGGAGGAGGTGGTGGAAAAGCTTCGTTCCTTTAACCGGGAAAAATCCATCAAACGCGCGGAAAGCCGGGAAAAGATGCTGTCCAAAATGCAGATCCTGGAAAAGCCCGAGGAAACGGATCGCGCAGATTTGTCCATCCGCCTGACGCCGCGTATTTTGAGCGGAAACGACGTGCTCACCGTCACCCGGCTTTCCAAGTCCTTTGGCGCTCTTTCCTTATTTACCGATCTTTCCTTTTTGATCCGGCGCGGGGAGCATGTGGCGATCATCGGGGACAACGGAACGGGCAAGACCACGATTTTAAAGCTGATAAACGGCCTGCTTTCTCCCGATTCCGGCAGCATCCGGATCGGCAGCAGGGTACAGATCGGCTACTACGATCAGGAGCATCATGTCCTGCATCCGGAAAAAACGCTGTTCGAGGAGATTTCCGATGCGTATCCTCAGCTTGGCAACACGCAGATTCGAAATACGCTGGCCGCCTTTTTGTTCACCGGAGACGATGTGTTCAAACGCATCCGCGATCTGTCCGGCGGCGAACGGGGACGCATGAGTCTCGCCAAGCTGATGCTCTCCGAATCCAACTTCCTGATCCTGGATGAGCCCACCAATCATCTGGACATCCAGTCCAAGGAGATCCTGGAAGACGCGATCAACGGCTACCTGGGCACCGTGCTTTATGTCTCCCACGACCGCTATTTTATCAACCGCACGGCCCACCGTATCTTAGAACTCGGAAACGGAACGCTGACGCAGTATCTGGGCAATTACGACTATTATCTGGAAAAGAAAGAAACAGAACCGCACGACGCTGGCGCCGACGCCACCGTCCCGGAAAAAGAATCCGCCGCCCGGCTCTCCTGGCAGGAAAAAAAGGAACAGGAGGCCAGACGGCGGAAAAAAGAAAACGCCATCAAACGATGCGAAGAACGCATCGCCTTGTTGGAACAAAAGGAACAGGAGCTGGACGCTTCCCTCTCCGATCCTTCCATCGCCTGCGACGCGGACGCGCTTATTGCGCTCTCCCAACAAAAGGAAGAGACCGCCGCCGCCCTTCTGGCGCTGATGGAGGAATGGGAAGCCTTAAACCAATGACCGCTTACGGGGTCTTTTCGGGGGCTTCCTGCTTGTCCTTTCGTTTTTCGATGAACAGCTTGCGGGTAATGAAATTGTAGATCATGACCACGCCGGTGGAAAACGGCTTTACCAAAATATAGGAACGGTTCAGGAAAGGATCCAGCGCCGTCGTCCCCAGCTTCATGATAACGTTGTTGATGAGCAGGCCGCCTACCGCCAGCACGAAAAAGACCACGAACTGTTTCCCCTGATTCGCCTTTTTGTCCGCGTCAAAGACAAAGGTGATGCTCAGGATGTAATTCACCACCGCGGAGAGCACAAAGGCAATGGTATTGGCGACCAGAACCGGCAGCTGCAGTTTTTCCCGCAGCAGGATCAGACTGATATACTCGATAAAGAAACACAAAAACCCTACGGCTCCGAATTTCAGGATTTGCTGTCCCAGTTTGCTTTTCAGAAATTTATTGATCAAGCCCTTCTTCTCCTTCTTGCGTCATTTCCGGTTTTCTTCCAGCGTATTGCGGATCGCGCGGATAAACATTTCACTGCTCAATACCGTCACGTTTTCCAGCGAAGTGATCAGCGCCAGATCCTTTGTCATCCTGCCGCTTTCAATGGTGGACAAAGTGGCCTGTTCCAGCTGGTCGGCAAACGCGCACAACGCAGGAAGACCGTCCAGTTCGCCTCTCTTTCGCAGCGCGCCCGTCCAGGCAAAGATGGTCGCCACGGAATTTGTGGACGTCTCCTCTCCCTTCAGATATTTATAATAGTGGCGCTGCACCGTGCCGTGCGCCGCCTCATATTCGTAGATCCCGGCGGGCGAAACCAGAACGGAGGTCATCATGGCAAGAGAACCGAAGGCAGAACTTACCATATCGCTCATGACGTCGCCGTCATAGTTCTTACATGCCCAGATAAAGCCGCCTTTGGCCTTCATCACCCGCGCCACCGCATCGTCGATCAGCGTATAAAAATACTCGATGCCCAGCGTCTCGAATTTTTCCTTATATTCCTGCTCATAGATCTCCTGGAAAATATCCTTAAAGGTGTGATCGTATTTTTTGGATATGGTATCCTTTGTGGCGAACCACAGATCCTGTCTGGTGTCCACCGCATAGTTAAAGCAGGCGCGGGCAAAGCTGGAAATGGACTGCTCCGTATTATGGATGCCCTGCAGGATTCCGGGGCCCGTAAAATCATGGATCAGTTCCCTGGTCTGCGTCCCGTCCGGCGCCGTAAAGACCAGCTCCGCCTTTCCGGGGCCCGGCACCTTGATCTCACTGTTCTTATAGACGTCTCCGTACGCATGCCTTGCCAGCGTAATGGGCTTTTCCCAGCTGCGCACGCAGGGCTGTATCCCCTTTACCAGAATCGGCGCGCGAAAGACCGTCCCGTCCAGCATGGCCCGGATCGTACCGTTGGGGCTTTTCCACATTTCCTTTAACTGATATTCCTCCACGCGGGCGGCATTGGGGGTAATGGTGGCGCACTTTACGGCAACGCCGTATTTCATGGCGGCGCGGGCGGAATCGACGGTGACCTGGTCATCCGTCTCGTTGCGGTGCGCCAGTCCCAGATCGTAATACTCGGTCTTTAAATCCACGAAGGGCAGCAACAGCTCGTCCTTTATCATCTTCCACAAAATACGCGTCATTTCATCTCCGTCCATCTCTACCAACGGTGTTTTCATTTGGATCCTGTCCATCTTTTATTCTCCTTCCCGCAGGTCAAAAAACCCATTCGACATAATATTAGCATAAGCGTTATGGATATGCAAGGTTGCAAATTGCTCCGCCTGCGTCTCATCCTTGCTGCGGATGGCCTCCATAATCCTTTTGTGTTCCCGCACCGCTTCTTTTCCCCTTTCCGGATCGGAAAAGGTCCGCATCCGCATCCGTTTCACATATTCGTGAAAATCCCGAAGCGTATGACCAAGCATTTTACTGTTGCAGGCTTCATAGAGGATTTCATGAAACTGATCGTCCAATTCGGTGAGCTGCTGCGCGTGTCCCTTCTCCCCATGAAACTCCGACAGATACAAAGTCTCTTCCATGGCTTCCAGCTGCTCCTTCGTGATATGCGCTGTCGCCCAGCGCGCGCAAAGCCCCTCCAGCAGCGCGCGGATCGCATAAATATCCGCCACGTCCTTTCGGGTAATGCCCGTGACATAGGCGCCTTTGTTGGGCACCTGACAGACGAGCCCTTCAAGCTCCAGCTGACGCAAAGCCTCCCGCACAGGCGTCCTGGAAACGCCCAGCTCCCTGCTGATCACGGTTTCCTTTAATTCCTCATGTTCCTTGTATTTGCCGCTTAAAATATCCTCCCGCAGCAGAGAAAAGGCCCGACCCCTGAGAGAATATCGATCCGCTCTTTCTTCCTTGTCGTATTGGCTCATTTTATCAGATCCACCCCAAGCTTTTTACAGGCGCGGTCAATGACGGCAAGCAGCTCCTCGTCGGTGAGCACGGTCACGCGCCCGCCGGCATATTCCTCGTCCACCCACTGCTTGACCATGTGCACCAGTTCACAGTTCTTGTCCAGCCGCTTTTCTTCCGGAAGATGAAAATACGTATTGATCCAGTGGGCGATTCCGGCCAGGCCGGAAGTGTTTGAAACGGCGCACAGGACGGGACGGTTCAGGAATTTCTCCGTATCGAAGATATTGTAGATCTCTTCGTTTTTCAACAGTCCGTCCGCGTGGATTCCCGCTCTTGTCACGTTGAAATTTTTCCCTACAAACGGCGTCCGCGGCGGGATGTGATACCCGATCTCTTTTTCATAATATTCCGCCAGCTCCGTGATGACGCAGGTATTCATTCCGTTTAAGTTTCCGCGCAGCTGGGCGTATTCAAAGACCATCGCCTCCAGCGGCGTATTGCCGGTGCGTTCTCCGATGCCAAAAAGAGAGGTGTTGACGCCGGAGCAGCCGTACAGCCAGGCCGTAGAGGAATTGACCACCGCTTTATAAAAATCGTTGTGGCCGTGCCACTCCATCAGCTCATGGGGAACGCCGGCATGGGTGTGCAGCGCATAGATGATGCCGGGCACGCTCCGGGGGATCACCGCGCCGGGATAATTGACCCCGTATCCCATCGTATCGCAGGCCCGTACCTTAATGGGAATCTGATACTCTTTCATCAGCTTCATCAGTTCCAGGCAAAACGGGACGACATATCCGTAAATATCCGCCCTTGTAATATCCTCCAAATGACAGCGGGGGCTGATTCCCTCCTCCAGACAGTCCCGGATCACGCTCAGATAATGCTCCATGGCCTGTCTTCTTGTCATTTTCAGCTTCATAAAAATATGATAATCGGAGCAGCTGACCAAAATTCCGGTTTCCTTCATGCCGATCTGCTTGACCAGCTTAAAATCCTCCTTGCTGGCGCGGATCCAGCTGGTCACCTCCGGGAACCGGTATCCCCGCTCCATACACTTGTAGACGGCGTCCCGGTCCTTTTTGCTGTAGAGGAAAAATTCGCTGGCGCGGATCATGCCGTTCTCCCCGCCCAGACGGTGCAGATAGTCGTAGATCGTCACGATCTGTTCCGTGGAATAGGGCGCCCGGGACTGCTGTCCGTCGCGGAAGGTCGTATCCGTAATCCAGATCTCCTTTGGCATATCATGCGGTACGATCCGGTCGTTAAACGGGATCTTGGGAATCTCCGAATACGGGAACATGTTCCGAAACACATTGGGCTTTTCCACATCGTCCAGGATGTACATATGCTCTTCGATTTCCAGAAGATTCTTTTTTTCATTCATGGTCACCGGACGTTTCATAAATTCGCTCATTCGCTCTTCTCCTTTTTCACCGGTCTGTCATTCTGCTGTTCATAATAAAATACAGGTATAATTGTATACAATTATCCAATAATTGTCAACCAAAAATAAGACCGGCATCCCTTCGCCCATCGACGGATGCCGGTTTTTTCAGTCTTTTAAAGCCCTGCCCGCATACAGCATGCCCCAGCCCTGCTTTCCCCAGTTTTCGCCCAGATCCTGCGCGGAAAGCAGGATTCTTTCCTTAATATGACGATTGGAGGACAGGGGATATTTCTGCCACAAAAGGGCTGCCGTGGCGCTGACGGCAGGCACGGCCATGGAGGTGCCGCTTTTTATCGTATACGGATTTCGCACGCTTTTCCATCGCGTCGTGATAAAATCCGCGTTACAGGAAATGATATTGGTTCCCGGCGCGACGATATCCGGCTTTTTGATCCGTTTCCCTTCCGGCCCTCTGCCGGAATAGGAATCGCAGCATTTGTCCATTCCCTGCCGCTCTTTTCCGTCGTGGCAGCCTACCGCTATCACACAGGGGCTCATGGCCAGAGGAGAAATGGAATTGGCGCCGGGTCCGTTGTTTCCGGCCGCGACCACCACAAGAAGCCCGGCGTTCCAGGCCTGGCACAACCAGAACTGAAGCTGCTTTTCCAGGAATTCTTCCTTTATTTCTTCCACTCCCACCGAGATATTCAGGATCCTGGTATGATACAGGTTCCGGGTCGTCAGGATATAACGGATCCCCGCAATCATATTTTCAACGGAGCCCTCCCCTTTTTCATCCAGCACTTTACAGGCCACGATCCGGCAGCCCGGCGCGATTCCGGCATACAGGCCCCCGGAGCAGGAGCCGTTTCCGCACAGGCAGCCCGCCACATGGGTCCCGTGGCCGCAGTCGTCATAGGGCCTGCTCCTGCCGTGCAGAAAATCCCGAAAGCAAACCAGCCGTCCGGCGATATCCGGGTGCATGGCAAACCCCGTATCCAAAACCGCCGCCGTTACGCCGGCGCCGGTATATGGGGAAACCTCCGCCTGCGTTGCGTGAACGACCCTTTTTACACGGTTCATCGCAATATTCCTCTTTTTTTTTCTAAAGTATGAAAAGAAAGGCGATTCGTTCATTTCGCCCTTTTTTTCTGATCGCCCATCCTTTTTTCTCTTTTTTTTCTTTTCCGGGGAAACGCGGACGGGCAGCGTCACATATCATAAACCATAAATAAAATTTCGGAGGCTCTTAAACATGAGTGATTTATCTGCAACAAACTGCGGCTGTAACGGTAACGGTACCGCTACGGCCAATAACAACGGCAACAACAGCTGTCTGTGGATCATCCTTCTGCTGCTCTTCTGCGGCGGATGCGGATGCAACGGCAACGGCAACGGTCTTTCCCTTGCCAACGGAAACGGCGATAACAGCTGCCTGTGGATCATCCTTCTGCTGCTCTTCTGCGGCGGATGCGGCTGTGGCAACAATGCCGCCGCCACAAACGCCAACGGCGGTTACGGATGCGGATGCTAAGCATCTCTTTTGTGCCCTGCGGTTTTTCTGCAGGGCACTTTTGACATATCTGCCTGCCTGCGCGGCATAAAAAATAGAAGAAACGGCTGCCGCCGACAGAAAGGAGCAACGTCGGATGGAAAACCCGGAAAATCAATCCGTTATCGCTTTTGACACCCTATATACCACCAACCATATCCAGATCCTGAAAATACTGCTCCCTTTCGTGGAAGCCGCCGCGCAGAAAAAACTCATCGTCATGATTAAATTTCTGGAATTGCAATATACTCTTCACTATATCAGCCGCTTCCCGCCGCCCGGTCCCATGGCCGCCTGTGACAGAAGCAAAAACGCGCCCGGCGCCGGTTTGGATATTGTGCAGATCTTCGAACAGATCAAAAATTTCTGCACGCCCGGCGAACGCGCCATGTTTGAACAGCTTTCGAACATGAAAAAGAGTATGGAAATGTACGAGGAAATGACGGAGATGATGCGAATGTTCTCTGAGCTGAACAGCGAAAAGGAGGACGCTGCAAATCCCAATCCCATGGATCTGCTCAAAGGGATGCTGTCTCCGGAACAGCAGGCAATGTTTGAAATGTTCCAAAATTCCGAGTAAAAAAGAAAAAGGAGGAAGTCATCTATGGAACAGGACGTTTCTCCTGCATGGATGCAGGAAGCCGCCGTACAAAACGTCCCCAAAAGGAAACTGGATTTTCTGCAAAAACTGGTGTTTGAAAGCGCCTCTCTTTCCCAGAAGGAACTGCTCCCCTTTCTGATGGCGCTGGCCCAGCGAAGCAAGGAGGAACAGATTTCCTTTTCTTCCGAGGAAATGAACGCCATCATCGAGGCGCTCAAAAAACA
Source organism: uncultured Eisenbergiella sp. (assembly GCA_947626995.1). GTDB lineage: Bacteria > Bacillota > Clostridia > Lachnospirales > Lachnospiraceae > Gallintestinimicrobium. Next base: position 21,294 of record CANQUI010000031.1, read on the forward strand.
CAGTTCGCCGGAAGAGATCCGGAAAATGAACCGGATCCTGAAGCTGATGAAAAAAAACGACGGACGCCGTGTCTGACAGGGCGTCCGTTGTGTTTCAATGGTTTTCCTTCCATTCTTTCCATTCTTTGACCAGTTCCATATCCTGCTGCGACAGCCTCAGATTTGTGCTGTAACGCTTTCCCTGCGCCGTCGTCACCAGGACCTCGATCACGGTTCCCGTTTCCAGAGCGTTTTGCCCAACGGCGTCCAGAAACGGCTGCAGTTTGGGATGTCCTTGCATGAACCGATCCAGCGCGGCCTTCATCTGTAACAGTTTCATCGGATTGAGGGACGACATGCTTCTCTCCTTATTTCTGGACAAAATTGACCAGTCTTCCCGGCACGTAAATCTCTTTGACAATCTTTCCGGTCAGCCGGTCTTTCACCGCTTCCTTCCCTGCCGCAATCGCGTCTTCTTTGGTGGCGTCTGCCGCAAGCTTTACCGTGGCGCGCACCTTGCCGTTGACCTGCACGGCGATCTCCACCACGGATTCCACGGTCTTTGCTTCCTCCCATACCGGCCATTTGGCCTGATAGAGACGGCCTTCATATCCCATGCGCTCCCAGAGCTCTTCGGTTATGTGAGGCGCCACGGGATTTAAGAGAATCAACAGCGTCCGAAATTCCGCTCCGGTCACGCTCCCGACTTTGTAAAAGTCGTTGATCAACGCCATCATCGCCGCGATACCGGTGTTGTATTTCAAAGTCTCATAGTCGTTGGAAACCTTTTTGATGGTCTGGTGCATCCTGGTCTCCAGTTCTTTGGAATAGGTCTCCTGATCCGTCACCAGCTCCTGCAGCTTCCAGACGCGCTCCAGAAACCGGCGGCAGCCCCTGACGCCCTCCTGGCTCCAGGCGGCGCTCAGATCAAAGGCCCCGATGAACATTTCGTAGGTGCGCAGCGTATCCGCGCCGAATTCGTTGACAATATCGTCCGGATTTACCACATTGCCCCGGGATTTGCTCATCTTTTCGCCGTTTTCTCCCAGGATCATGCCATGAGAGGTTCTCTTTTGATACGGCTCCGGGCAGGGTACGACGCCCTGGTCGTAGAGGAACTTGTGCCAGAAACGGGAATACAGCAAATGCAGCGTGGTGTGCTCCATCCCGCCGTTATACCAGTCCACGGGAAGCCAGTATTCCATGGCTTTTCTGTCCGCCAGCTCCGTTTCGTTTTTCGGATCGATATAGCGGATAAAGTACCAGGAAGAGCCGGCCCACTGCGGCATGGTATCGGTCTCCCGCTCCGCCTTGCCGCCGCAGCAGGGACAGGTGGTCTCCACCCAGCTTCTCATGGCCGCCAGCGGCGATTCCCCGTTGTCCGTAGGCATATAGCTTTCCACCTCCGGAAGCTGCAGCGGAAGCTCCTCTTCCGGAATCGGCACATAACCGCACTTTTCGCACTTTACGATGGGGATCGGCTCGCCCCAGTAACGCTGTCTGGAAAAGACCCAGTCCCGGAGCTTATAATTGGTTTTGGCGGTTCCGATCCCTTCTTTTTCCAGATAATCCGTAATGGCCTTTTTGGCCTCCTCCACCTGCATACCGGTCAGAAAGCCGGAATTGATCAGCCGGCCGGAGGATACGTCCGTAAAAGCGGCCTCGTTGACGTCCACCGCGCCCTTGTCGCTTTCCACCACCTGAAGAATGGGCATACCGAACTTTTTGGCAAACTCCCAGTCTCTCTCATCGTGGGCGGGAACGGCCATGATCGCGCCGGTCCCGTAGCTCATAAGCACGTAATCGGAAACCCAGATGGGAATCTCCTGGCCGTTGACCGGGTTGATAGCGGTCAGTCCCTGTATTTGTACGCCGGTCTTTTCCTTTGCCAGCTCCGAACGTTCGAAATCGGACTTTTTGGCCGCCAATTCCTGATAGGCCTTGATCTCGTCCAGATTGTAGATCTCATCCGCAAACTTTTCCAGATACGGATGCTCCGGTGAAATTACCATATAGGTGACGCCAAACAGCGTGTCCGGCCGGGTGGTATAAATGCGCAGGCTCTCTTTCTTGCCCTGAATCGGGAAATCCACCTCCGCGCCGTGAGAGCGGCCGATCCAGTTCTTTTGAGAAACCTTTACCCGCTCGATATAATCCACCGTGTCCAGCCCGTCGATGAGCTTGTCGGCGTATTCCGTGATCTTTAACATCCACTGGCTTTTGACCCTGCGCACCACCTCGGAACCGCAGCGTTCGCAATGCCCGTTCACCACTTCCTCATTGGCCAGGCCGACCTTGCAGGAAGTACACCAGTTGATGGGCATTTCAGACTTATAGGCCAGTCCCGCCTTGAAAAGCTTTAAGAAAATCCACTGGGTCCAGTGATAATAATTGGGATCGGTGGTATTGATCTCTCTGTCCCAGTCAAAGGAGTAGCCCAGCGCCTGCAGCTGATCCTTGAACCGCTTCACATTGTTCTTTGTCACAATCCTGGGATGGATGTGGTTTTTTATGGCGTAATTTTCCGTAGGAAGGCCGAAAGCGTCCCATCCCATCGGATACAAAACGTTATACCCTTCCATCCTTCTCTTGCGCGCCACGATATCCAGCGCCGTATAGGGGCGCGGATGGCCCACGTGAAGTCCCTGCCCGGAAGGATAGGGGAATTCTACCAGCGCATAATACTTCGGCCTGGTAAAATCCTGCGATGCGGCGAAAGCCTTTTCTTCTTCCCAGACTTTCTGCCATTTGCGTTCTATTTCTTTGGGGTTATAAACTTTTTCCATCTTTTCCTCCGATCAAAAGGCCCTTTGTCTCCGTTTCACAGAGACGAAAGGGCCAAAGGTTTCACAGGACGGCCTCGCCGTTTTCTATTGTTGTATTTTATGCTTTCCCTCCCGGTTTGTCAACCCTTTTGGATGGAAAGAATCCGGTTCGAATCATAGCCGGTCTCATAAGTCAGAACCACCCGGTCCCCTGCCTTCAGGCGCGCTGCCCCGAACAGTTTTTCGTCGGACAGATCCGCGTTAAAGAGCGCGTCATTGTTTTGCAGCCAGATAAAATAATGGGTATTGCCATCCAGCACCACCGGTTCGATCACCTGGATCACGCCCGAAATTTTCTTTTGATCCGCTGCTTTTTGGCTCACAATGCCGTTTGTGGACAACAGTTCGCTGTAATTGGCCTCGCACTCTCCCACCGTATCCCCGATGGCCACCCACTGATATTTCTGGATATTGATCATGGCATATTTTTTCACAAGCCCCGCGCCATCCTTTAAGGCCACAAAATAGGTGGGTTCGCCGGCAATGTTGAGCAGCAGGGGAAAGGTGGAGCGATACCCCAGATTTTGCACCTGGCCTTCCGCAGAGGACATGGCGGAGGTCTCCGTGGCTCCCTCGATCTTATAGTAACGCGCCTCCATCGTCCGCTGGTTGATCAGTACAAATCCCACGTTGGACTGGTCGCCGTTGACGGAGGTCAGTCCGGTATAAACCCACACGTCGTCGTCCAGCGCGATATAATTGTAGCCCGTGGTGGTGGTCAGACAGTCCCGCTGTCCCAGCACACTGTTGAAAAAGCCGTGCACCAAAAGCCCGTGATAGTCGTAAAGCTGTATAAGAAGCTCTGCGGAATATACCTTATCCACCCATTGCGGGACATCCTCCACCGCGTAGTCCACGCACGCGCCCGTGACGGCGTTGCACAGCACCACGCGCCCCACCGTCTGCCCGCCGAACAGGCCGATGTTAAATTTTTTCACCGGACACACCCAATACGGCGTCCCCTGTTCGTCAATCTCAAAAAAGAGCTGATCCGAGAAAATATAGGTGGGATACCGGAACCGCAGATGCCGATACAGATTGCGGTTAAAATATTCGGACTTGGAATACCGGATCCCTTCCTCCAGCATCACGATTTCCGTATCCTGCGTCGCCATATCGATCCGTACATAGGCCGGGATCCCGTTTTTTTGGTTTGTCAGCCATTTGATCGGGCTTGCATACGCAAGCGGCGCCACCCGCACCGGCTTGCCCTGATAATTGATCTGCGCATAATCGTCGGACACCTCGAACTGGGAGACCATCTCCACCAGACTTCCCATCTTCCGGTCGCCCAAAAGAGCGGCGGAATCCTTGTCCAAAAGCGGGATCGTACTGTAATCCACCTCTTTGATATCTTCGGTGAAATTCCGCTCCTCCACGTCTAACAGCTGCCGGTACTTTCCGGCATTGACGACGGAGGAGGACAAAAGACTTCCGATCAGGTAGACGGCCAGGATCAGCAGAAAAACCGCTCCGAAAATTTTAAGTCCCTTCCAGTTTCTCAGATCCAATCCTGCGGCGGTCCCATATTGCCTGCGTTCCCGAATCGATCTGCGGATCAGGCAGATCAGGGCGATCAGAATGACAAGGCCCATGATAAAAAACCAGAATCCGCTGGCATGAATATTGATCGCCGGCAGGGCAATGTAATAGTACAAAAACGCCGCAAGCAGCGCCGCCACCGCCATCAGGAGATAGGAAACCGGCTTTTTTTCTTTTTTCATTCCATCTTCCTCTTTTCTTTCATTAAACAGGACGCCGTGTCCCCCAAACAACGGCGCCCTGTCCCCCATAAATACCTTTCAAAAAGGCGTATCCCCTTCGTATCAATCAGTCTTCGCTGCCTTCCGCAACCTTAGCGGCCCTTGCTGCCACTTCCTTTTCCTGCACATCCGAAGGCGCCTGTTCGTACCGTGCAAACTGGTACTCATACACGCCGCGTCCTCCCGTCATGGAACGAAGGTCCGTGCAGTAGCCGTAGAGCATGGAAGTAGGCACATCCGCCTCAATAATCTGCTTTCCTCCCGCCACAGGCGTCATCCCCAACACTCTGCCGCGTCGCTTGTTCAGATCGCCCATGACGTCGCCGGTGTATGGATCGGGCACGGTGACCTTCAGCGAAGAGATGGGCTCCAGCAGCACCGGGCCAGCCTCCATAAATCCTTTCTTAAACGCCTGAGAGGCCGCCATTTTAAATGCCATTTCGGAAGAGTCCACCGGATGATAGGAACCGTCGTAGAGGACGGCCTTGACGCCCACCACGGGATAGGCCGCCATCGGCCCTTTCTGAACGGACTCCGCAATGCCCTTTTCCACAGCCGGGAAATAATTCTTGGGAACCGCTCCGCCTACCACTTCCTGCTCGAAAACATAAGCGGTGTTCAGATCGCCGGACGACTCAAAACGCATCTTGACGTGCCCGTACTGCCCGTGCCCGCCGGACTGCTTTTTATATTTGTATTCCACGTCGGATTTTTTACGGATCGTCTCCCGGTACGCCACCTTGGGCTCGGAAAGCTCAATCTTGACTTTATACTCGTTTTCCAGACGGCTGGCGACGATATCCAGATGCTGATCCCCGATCCCGTAAAGCAGCGTCTGCCTGTTTTGCGCGTCGTTGACCACCTGCAGCGTCTTATCCTCTTCCGTCAGCTTTTGCAGCGACTGGGAAATCTTGTCGATATCCGCCTTGTTAACGGCTTTATAGCGCTTTGCGGTATAGGGCTTTGAAAACTCCGTGCGCGCAAAAGCGATGGGCGTCGCCTTGGTGGAAAGCGTATCGCCTGTGGATGCCGCGTTTTTGGCCAGCGCGCCCAGATCGCCGGCGTGCAGCTCGCTCACCTCCTGCGGCTTATTGCCCTGCAGCACATAGAGCTTGCCGATCTTGGACTCCGTTTCCGTATCTTTATTATACATGGAATCGTCGGTTTTTATTACGCCGGAGCAGACTTTGATCAGCGAATACTTCCCGATGAAGGGATCCATCATGGTCTTATAGACGTACGCGGATTTTGCCTTGGAGAAATCATAATCCGCATGATAGATTTCGTTGGTCTTTACGTTGATGCCGGCACATTCCCTGTCCTCCGGACTCGGAATGTATTTTACGATATCGTCCAACAGCGTATAGACGCCCTGACAGAGCACATTGGAACCCATGGAAACCGGTACGATGGAGCCGTCGATTACATTGGTGCGCAGCGCGGCGCGGATTTCGGCCTCCGAGAAGGTCTCTCCTCCAAAATAGCGCTCCATAAACTCCTCGCTGGTCTCGGCCACGGCCTCCATCAGGGTCTCACGGCAGATCTCCAGGTTGGGACGGACGTAATCGGGGATCTCGCAGGTCACCACATCCTTTCCCTTCCAGCGGTTGCCGGTTTCGGAAACCATATTGACATATCCTACGAATCTTTCATTCTCCCGGATAGGCAGATTGAAGGGCGCGATCTTCTTGCCGTATTTTTCCCTGAGATCCTCCACGATCTGACGGTAGGATACGGTGTCAATATCCATATTGGTCACATAGAGGAAACGGGGCAGATGATATTTCTCGCACAGCTCCCACGCTTTTTCCGTACCCACTTCGATGCCGGACTTGCCGTTGATCACAATGATCGCAGCGCCCGCGACGCTGACCGCCTCTTCCACTTCGCCGACAAAATCAAAATATCCGGGGGTATCCAGGACGTTGATCTTTACGCCGTTCCACTCAATCGGGATCACGGACGTATCAATGGAAATCTGTCTCTTTTGTTCCTCTTTGCCAAAATCACTGATCGTATTGCCATCAGTCACTTTCCCCATTCTGGACGTGATCCCGGAAAGGTATGCCATCGCTTCCACCAGACTGGTCTTACCGGAGCCGCCATGGCCTAACAGAACCACGTTACGGATCTTGTCAGTTGTGTAAATGTTCATGTTCATTCCTCCGTGTTATGCTATTTCTGGGTATTCTGTCAAAGATTTTGAGCTGCAAAAATCCATCCCAATGTCCCCATGTGGATATTTTACTAAACTTTTTGCCGTTTCGCAAGCCCCTTTGTCAAAAATAACAGCTTTTTAAAACCCGCTCCCACGCCCCGTTTCGTCAAATTTTTTAAGGGCAAACCGCTTTCCTCAATTGATTTTGGGACTTTAAAATGCTATAGTAGGAAAAGGAACGATACGGATTTAAAACGGAAATGAGGAATGATATGATCACCTGCGGTTTCATCGGACTTGGACTGATCGGCGGCTCTATCGCCAGGGCCTTAAAGAAAAACAGGACGGATATCCGGATTCTTGTCTGCGATCCCAACGAGGAAACGCGGCGGCTTTCGTTGTCTGCGCATGTCGCGGACGCCGTCTTTGAAACGCCGACCTGCGCCTTATCGGAATGTGATTATCTTTTTTTATGCGCGCCGGTGGCTTTTAACGACGCCAACCTGCAGACGGTTCTGCCGCTGCTTAACGACGGCTGTATCCTGACGGATGTGGGCAGCGTCAAGACGCCGATTTACCGGCGTGTACAAAACCTGGGACTGACAAATCGCTTTATCGGCGGACACCCCATGGCGGGCAGCGAACGGACCGGCTTTCTCAATTCCAAGGCGGCTCTTTTGGAAAACGCCTATTATATTCTGACTCCCGGTTCCGACGTTCCCCCCGACGCGATTGCGCGTTTTCGGGAACTGATCCTTTCCACCGGCGCGATTCCGCTTCAGATCGACAGTAAGGAACATGATTTTGTGACGGCGGCCGTCAGCCACCTTCCCCATATCATCGCCGCTTCTCTGGTCAATCTGGTACACAGCCAGGATCAAAACGGGCTGATGAAAGCCATTGCGGCGGGCGGATTCAAGGACATCACGCGCATTGCCTCGTCTTCTCCCATCATGTGGCAGCAGATCTGTCTGACCAATACCGACAATATTTCCGAACTGCTTCGGGATTATATCGCATGTCTCCAGGAGATCCAAAGGGATCTGGACAGCCGGGATGCAAAAAAGCTGTATTGCTTTTTTGACGAGGCGAGACGCTATCGGGACTCCTTTATCGACGCCAACAGCGGCCCCATCAAGAAAGCCTATACCGTCCGGGCGACCATCGCCGACGAGACGGGAGCCCTCGCCGAGGTTGCCGCCCTGCTTGCGCAAAACGATATCAGCATTAAAAATATCGGCATCTCCCACAACCGGGAGGTGGAGGAAGGGACTCTGATCATTGAATTCTACGAAGAGACCGCGGTGCAAAGGGCGGTCGATCTTCTGACGCTGCATCATTATGAAATCAACGGCGTTACCTAAAAGGCTGCCGCGTCACACAAAACGCGGCAGCCTTTTTTAGGAAATTACGGCTCCTCTTCTTCGTCGTCCTCCTCCTCATATTCTTCATACTCTTCATATTCATCCATCTCGTCCGCCCTGTATTTTTTATATATCTCCACGACGGCGATCAG
>CANQUI010000032.1 GCA_947626995.1 uncultured Eisenbergiella sp.
CAGGAAAACGCCGTGATTTTGTCCACAGAATATATGGAGGACGGCGTTTTGCTGCGGCTTTCCTGCCGGAAAAAAGACGCCGGCCGTTTGCTGGGTGTCCGTAAGAAAGTTTTGAGACAAAATTTGATTACGGCATCTGTCAGACAGGATTGGGACAACAAAAGAGGTACGGAGTAAAGGCTTGCTGCCTTGCTCCGTACCTCTTTTGTTTATAAGAAATATGCTTTATTCATTGATTGCCGACGGTGACCAATTTGTTCACCATCGTCACTTCAATCTCCCTGACTGGAATTACACAGGGATGATGAAAATCGTCACCCCTGAAGATTGAAATAGCGATTCCCTCTATTTCCGCTTCCGCTTGCCTTTTCCGTGTGTGAACTGCGGGCTGGCCTTTCCACGCTGGCTGCCCTGATTGTCTTTCAACTTTTTGGACTTTTTTAAGATTCCGATCAGCGTAACAAATTCCTCTTTCGTGAGCGTATCGTAGTCTATTCCCAAGGTGGCAAGATACCCTCTGATACGCTTTTCCTGCGGACTACCCTCCAGGCTCATCGCCTCTTGCAGACTGCGGGCTACCTCGGCGGCAGTTGAATATTCGTCGGCGGTGGTGGTATCCTTCTTGTGGGCTTCACGGATGTCATTCAGAATAGTGATGAGATCGCCGGAAATGACCGGGGCAAAGTAGCCTTCCGGCTGCACCTGCGCCAGCTCCAGCGTCCGCATATAGAGGTCGCCATCCTCAGCGCCCTGTTGTTCCATGGATTGTAACCGCACCATATCCAGCATTACATTCAGGTCGTTAATCCGCATATCGGCTATGCGGTCTATGTAAATCTCCGCATCCACAAGGAAACGCCGGAAATTCTCATGCGTTACCATCTCGCAGAGCAGCCGGTTATTCAGCTTCCCGCTTTTCAATACGTCGATCATATCATCACTCAAATGCAGCTCATGCAGAGCCGTGTTTGGGTGATTTTTTGTTTCCGTCAGCCCATCAGATAATCAGTAGACACGCCATAAAATTCCGCTAACGTCGCTATGGCAAAGGGGCTGATGTCCTTGTACTCGTCAGACTCATACTTGCCGAGCGCGGACTTGGACAAGCCGGTTTGTTCTGCAAGCTGTTCGAGCGTCAAGTGTTTGTCCACTACCCTCAAATCCTTCAATCTTTCTGGAATAGATAACTTCACATACATCCTGTGTACCCCCTGTTTGTGCGCTTACCCCGTTATACCACGTTCTTGTCCAAGAGCGTGATTTTCGCTACAATGGTCATGTCAACAGACAATGCACTTTGCTACGAAAAACTGAACCTTGACAACAAATGTTTTCAGCAATCATGAAGGCATCACAATAAAGCAGTCATAAAATGGGCTGCTGTTAGTGAAATATAGGTCAAATAAAAAATCAGGCGTGCGCTTCTACATGGTAGCCATGCTTCTCCAGCTCCCGTATATACCGGGAAAGCTGCTTTTGTTCGCAGCTTTTACGTCGGGCTTCAAAGCAGGATTCATCGAAAAGAGTGCCTTGCTTGAGCATGGTATAAATGATCACAAGAAGCTTTCTGGCAAGGGCGACAATAGCCTTTTTTGCACCCTTCTTCTGTTTGATCCTCCAGTACCAGGCAGACAGATAGGTATTGCGTTTTCCGGTAATTACCCAGGCAATTTCACAAAGCATGCTTTTTATGTAAGGATTGCCTTTTGTAACAGACGTGCTTTTCCGTTTCCCGGCACTTTCATTATTGCCTGGACACAGGCCGGCCCATGAACAAATATGTTCCGCTGTTTTAAAGGGATTCATATCAATGCCGATTTCAGCAACGATTGCGCAGGAAGCCGTTGTGCTTATTCCATAGATACTGCTAAGCTGCCCAACCTGCAAGGCAAAGGGAGCCATGTCTTCCACAAGATTCTTTTCAACCTCGGTAAGATGTTCCTTTAAAGAATCATAATGGCCCATAAGGATTTTCAGGAAGGATTTCTGGTGTTCAGAAAGCATCCCATTCACAGACATGAGAATTTCATCCATGCGGTTTCTGGTCTTTGTCCTTAAGCAGGCATCCAGGGATGCCCGGTCGATCCGGCCATGCTCAATTAGGTGCAGGATGATGTTCCTGCCCGAAGCGCCAAAAATATCGGAAATGAAAGAGGATAAGCGAAAGCCGGAGCTTTGCAGGAACTTCTCAACCCGGTTTTTCTGGGATGTGATGTCACGGATGACGCTTTTGCGGTAACGGTTTAAGTCACGGAATTCCCGAATCCTTTTTTCAGGAACAAAGCTGCCATTCAAAAGCCCGGCGCGTAACAGGGTGGAGATCCATTCAGAATCCCGCATGTCTGTTTTCTTGCCAGGAACGTTCTTCATGGACAAGCGCAATCGTTTTGTGAACCGGGAACCTTTAGATATCGTATTGCAATTTGCAATATAATATGACATAATCAGAAGCAGAAAGGCAGATGCCTGTTAGGGCGACAATAAAGCCGAAGGGTTACCACTCATTCTATGCACAAAGACGATATCAGAATCGATCCTTGTATCGATTAAACAACCGGAGGTTTATTATGATTTGGAAAAGTTCTCGTTGGAAAGAGATGAGCAAAGGAATAATTTCTTTCCTGTTTTTATTTTCCACGATTACAGCGTGCGGAACATCAACCATGGACAAATCCGCACAAAGCGACGAGACTGTAACGGTTGCGCAAGAAGCTGTCTCGCAAGTCGGCATGGAAGAAAATACGGAGCAGGAAACCGCCGCAAATGAACTTCCAGTTCCTTCAAAGGAAGAGGTTTTTGCCATGAGAGACAGCGTGCTTGAGGGAATGTCGGAAGAAGAGACAGCGAGGTTAAAAGAGAATATTAAAGTCGCGAACCTTCAAATGGAGAAGGCCTATATGTACGAGAATCTATTTGATAAATTGTCCGATCCTGACAGCTTATACTGGCAGTATTTTGACAATGCGGGCGATATCCAAATCGGCTGGTGGTACAACAACGCCATCTACGACATGGCAATTATCATGAAAAACGAAAAACTGACGGAAGAGGAATTCTACGCGCGACAGTATGAGCCGGGTATCGTTTATAATCGATTTGACGCCGATAACTTTGTGACGCTGATTCAGGACATGCAGGAATCCGTTCAGGACGACAGGTTAATTGCGGATCTGCAGCAGTTGATCGATCTGACGGAGTCCGCGGCAGAAACGCATGATGTGCAGTATGCCGTCAATATATACAAAATCCTGCATGATATGGATTATTTTCTGTTGAGATACGGACCGGAGGATATAGGAAAATATACGCAAGATGCAGGCATGCTTGCGAAATACTACGGAGTATTATGCGTCTATGGCGCAACGCCCTCTGACCGCCTGAATGACGGAGAATGACACGGGCTTACAGACACAGAGCAAAAAAATCAGGCGTTTTGCTCAAGTATCTCCGAACACTGTTTCAGGAAGTCCGTGATTTTCAAATGCTGCGGACAGGCGCGCTCCAGGCTCTTATAGAACTGCGCTTTTGCGCTCTTTGATATCCTCTCCGAGGTGCCGTAGACGAAAGCGGTGTCGAAGTATGTAAATCCGGCCTCCATAAACAGGGCGACCATCTTTTCCGCCTCGCCGGTTTATCTGTAAAAATCAGGAATCGATCGCTTCCCATTTCCGCAATGTTTTAAAAAAAAGGTAAAGAACGCGTCGCTGTCTGTATCAAAGGACCGCCATCAGGATCGGAACGGTAAATACGCAGAGAATCGTGGACAGGATAATTGCCGCGCTGCAGGTGGACCCGTCGATCCCTTTTTCGTTGGCCAGAATCAGCGGCAGATTTCCGATGGGCATACCGAACATGACCATACAGACCGGGATCAGGGTCGCGTCGCCGGTGACCGCCCGCAAAAGGGGAAGCATCGCCAGCGGAAGGACCAGCAGCTTAATCAGGGAAAACAGATAAAGCTTAGGCTGTCCGAATACTTTTTTCAGGTCGGAATTGGCCAGGGAAAACCCTACGGAGATCAGAGCCAGCGGGGACGCGGCGTTGCCCAGATAGGTCACGGCCGTCACGATAAACGAGGGAACCGGAATCCTGAAGACCGCGACGAGCACCGCCGCCACGCCTGCCAGGGTTCCCGGATTGACCACGGCCTTCAGGGAGGAAAGGGAAAATTTTCCCTCCATCAGCGCCATGCCGTATATGTAAAACACCAGCGTATATACCAGAATGAATATCGTCACATATACGACGCAGTCTGCGCCCAGGATACTGGAAACGACGGGGATCCCGATAAACGCCAGATTGGAAAAAACCAGCATCATCTGATAAATTCTCTTTTGCGCGGGGTCCCTTGAAAAAAACGGGGCCAGGATCATACCGCACAGAATAAAAATCAGAAACATTCCGGCGGCGATCAGACAGACCAGTCCCATGGTGCGCAGGGAGATACTTCCCGAAGCGTTAAACGCGCCGGAAAGGACCAGAAGCGGGTTGAACAGATTCACAATCAGCGAGGATATCCGGGTATTGGTGTGTCCGTCCAGGATATTCATTTTTGAGACGGCAAATCCCGCGCCGATCATAATAAGCAGCGCCAGCATCTGAAGAAAAACAACGAGCAGAATCATTTTTTACCTCCCATTGAACCGTTATTCTCCCAGACGGTTCAGAAATTTACGGATATAGGCCAGGGCGGCGCCGCAGGCGATAGGAATATCGGAGCGGGAAACAGTGGAAATAAACTGCCGTTCCGTGGGGAAAGCGGTAGACTCCCTGATTTTTTTCAGCAGAAGGGAGATGTCCTCCTCATTCATGTAGGGCGCGATAGTGCCGCCGAGAATCACGTCATAGTCGATCATCATGTGCAGATTGTCAATCGCCACGGTAAGAGAGGATAAATACCGCATCCACCGATCCTGACAACCGGCATCTCCGCTTCTCAGGCGGGAAAAAAAGTCCTCCAGCGTTTCCCCCGGCGATAACAGGGCCGTAGTGGAGCAGCAGGTTTCCATACAGCCGCGCTTTCCGCAATAGCAGGGTTTCCCGTCTGGAATGATCGTCATGTGTTCAAAAACGCCGCTTTTGAGTTCGCATCCCTTTAAAAACTTTCCGTCGACGATCAGCGCTCCGCTCAGATTGTCCCGGATATGAAAGAAAATGGCGTTTTTCCTGTCGGGGCGATGCCACAATTCCAGAGAGGCGGCGGCTTCCGCGTCATGGATCATGGTGCAGGGAAGGGAAATATATTTTGTAAACGCCTCTATCGTGAGGCCGGTACAGTCCAGTATCTTGCCGTATGTAACCGTTTTCCCGTCGGAGGAAATCAGCCCCTGCAGAACGATGCCTACGCCTAAAATGGAAGTATCGGGATAGGCGATCTTTTCCAGAAAAGCGTTCAGCTTTTCTGCGGCGGTTGCGAAATAGGAGTCCTCGTTGGAAAAGGGGATCGCATACTGTACCGTGTGGATCGGAGTCCCCTGTAAGTCGATGGCGGCGATGGAAAGCGTATCCCGGCGGATCTCCATGCCGATGGCGATTCTTACATCATATATGCAGGAGATCACCTGCGCCTTTCGGCCGCCCGTCGAGGCAAAGGAGCCGTTTTTTTCGATCAGGCCGTCCGCCTCAAGGCTTTGCAGACTTTGCGTGACGGTGGGAAGACTGAGTTTTAATTCATAGGCGATATCCTGTTTCGCAATTTTCCGCTTTTGATAGATAAGATCATAAATCCGTTTGCGGGTCAGGGGATTGGGCGAACCGTTCATAAGCGTATACGCTCTCTTTCTGAAAATATACCATAACGTAATAAGAATATCATATTCGATATAAAATAGCAAGCTTTGTATAAAATGCACAAAATTAAAACACAATTTTTTAAATATACGTCATTGACAGACAAATACAGTTCTTGTATACTTTCATCATAACACTTTATAAAAGTATTTTGCAATAGTTATTTATAATAGTGCTTTTTAAAAGAAAAAGGGGAAGGTGACATGGAGAGAATCGAAGGTATACCGGAAAAAATGAAGGCGATCGTGGCGTACGCGCCGGGCGATTATCGGTTCGAGGTTGTGGATACGCCCAGGGCCGGGGAAGGCGAGATGATTTTAAAGGTGGAAGCCTGCGGAATATGTGCGGGCGATGTGAAGGCCTTTCACGGAGCCAAAAGCTTCTGGGGCGGGGATGGGAATCCTCCTTATATTAAGGCGCCTATGATCCCCGGACACGAGTTTGTGGGGAGAATCGTTGAGATCGGGCCGAAGGTAAAGGGGAACTGGAAGCTCGGTGACAGGATCTGTCCGGAACAGATCGTTCCCTGCGGCGAATGTATGTTCTGTAAAACGGGAAGGCACTGGATGTGCGAGAAGCATGATCTTTTCGGCTTTCAGAATAATGTAAACGGCGGGATGGCGGAATACGTACGGCTGACAAAGGAAGCGCTTCCTTATCTTGTGCCGGAGGATATGCCGATAGAAAAGGCGGCTCTGATCGAGCCTTATGGGTGCGCGTTTCATTGCGTCGATCGGGCGCAGGTAAAGACCACGGATTTCGTCGTGCAGTCCGGCGCCGGAACGCTGGGGCTGGGAATGATCGGCGCGCTGCGTCAGGCGAATCCGGAATGTCTGGTCGTCCTTGACATGAACGACGATCGGCTGGCAAAGGCGAAGGAGTTCGGGGCCGATATTGTCATGAATCCCGGGAAGGAGGATGTGGCCGGCCGGATTAAGGAAATGACGGGCGGTTACGGCTGCGATGTTTATATAGAAGCGACGGGACATCCCTCCAGCGTGCAGCAGGGGCTGGACTGTATCCGAAAGCTGGGACGTTTTGTGGAATTTTCCGTTTTCGGAGAAAAGGTATCCGTCGACTGGAGTATTATTTCCGACAGAAAGGAGCTGGATCTTCTGGGCGTTCATCTGAGCCCTTTCTGCTATGAGACCGTGATTAAGTGGATCGGGAACGGGAAGCTTCCCACCGACGGCGTTGTGAGCCATAAATTCCCGCTGGAAAGGTGGAAAGAGGGTTTCCGGCTGGCGCAGACCGGGGAAGACGGCGCCATGAAGGTCGTTCTGGTTCCGGGAATGGAGGGATAGGATGCAGAGAATTTTAAACGATCCGGATCATATCGTTGACGAAATGCTGTCCGGTTTTCTGAAAGCGAACAAGGATATCGTAGAGGCGACGGACAATCCCAGAGTCGTAAAGGCGGTTGGCGCGCCGAAGGATAAAGTAGGTATCATTACCGGAGGGGGATCCGGACACAAGCCCGCGTTTATCGGGTATGTGGGAGAAAATATGTGTGATGCGGCTGCGGTGGGAGAGATCTGTTCCTCCCCTACGGCGGCGGCGTTTCTGGACGCGGCCAAATGCGTTGACCAGGGCAGAGGGGTGGCATGTCTGTACGGAAATTATTCCGGGGATAATATGAATGTGAAAATGGCCGTAAAAATGGCCCAAAAACAGGGAATATCCGTAAAAACCGTTATCGCCAACGATGACGTGGCGAGCGCGCCGAGGGATCAGCGGGAAAAAAGAAGGGGAGTCGCCGGAGAAATCTTTATGTGGAAATGCGGCGGCGCAAAGGCCGCGAAGGGAGGCACGCTGGATGAGGTGATCGCGGCGGCGCAGAAGGCGATCGATCATACGAGAAGCGTGGGGATCGGGTTGACCCCCTGCACGCTGCCGGCGGTAGGACATCCTAATTTCGAAATCAAGGACGGCACGATGGAGGTGGGGATCGGCCACCACGGAGAGCCCGGAATAGAGGTGTGTCCGTTGGAAACCGCGGAACAGATGGCGAAGAGAATGACGGGGGTCGTTCTGCCGGACTATCCCTTTCAGGAGGGGGATGAAGTCGCCGTCCTGGTTTCCGGACTGGGCGCGACGCCTGTGATGGAACTGTACGTGCTATATGGGGAAGTGGAGAAGATCCTTTGCGAAAAGGGGATCCGGATATACAGAGCCTATGTGGGGAATTATTTTACATCGCTGGATATGATGGGAGCGACGCTTACGGTGATGAAGCTGGACGACGAGCTTAAGGAGCTTTTGGATATGCCGGTAAACACCGTAGGGCTTAAACAGGTTTGACGGCGCGTATCCGGCAAAGGAAAGGACGGTCGGTATGGATGTATTTGAAAGCGGCGCCGGAAAGCCGGTGCTGATGAAGATGGTAAAGGCCATACAGGATAAGAAGGACTATCTCGGAGAGGTGGACGGACTGATCGGGGACGGGGATCACGGCATGAATATGAATAAGGGCTTCACCGTCTTTGCAAAACGGTTCGGAGAAAAGGAGTTTGATCTGGCGGACGGGCTTGGCGGGCTCGGGTCGATTCTTTTCAATGAGATCGGCGGATCCATGGGGCCGATTTATGGGACCGTTCTCATGGCGATGGCGGAGTCGACGGAAGGGAAGGCGGTTTTGAGAGTTTCCGATCTGGCGGATATGCTGGGGGCTGGACTTAAGGATCTGCAGGAGCTGGTAGACGCCAGAGTTGGGGATAAGACGCTGGTGGATACGCTGACCCCTGCGGTGGAGTCTCTGGAAGAATCCGCCCGGCGGAAGGATCCCATGCGCGTCTCGCTGGAGAATATGAAGGAGGCCGCAAGAAGAGGGCGGGATTCCACGAAAGATATGACGGCAAAATTTGGACGCTCCAGCAGGCTGGGGGAGCGTTCCAGGGGAGTGTTGGACGCCGGAGCTGTTTCCTGCTGCGTCTTGCTGGAAGGCCTTGCGGACGGAATCCTGGAGACAATAAAAGAAGGGCCGGACGGCGAAAGGAGTTGAATCCATACATGAAGCTTGCGATAGGATGCGATGAAGCGGCATATCGGCTGAAAGCGGAAATTATGGGACATCTGGATTCGATCGGCGTGGAATATGAGGATTTCGGCGCCGGGGAGGGGGAAACGGTCCTGTATCCGGACGTAGCCCAAAAAGTCGCCCAGGCGGTGGCAGAGGGGAAATACGAAAGAGGGATATTGGTGTGCGGCACCGGAATCGGCATGGCGATTACGGCGAATAAGGTTCCGGGGATACGCGCCGCGGTGTGCCATGATCCGTTTTCCGCAGAGCGCGCGAGAAAGAGTAATAACGCGCAGATCCTGTGTATGGGGGAGCGGGTAATCGGCGTGGAGCTGGCGAAATATCTGGTGGATATCTGGCTGCGCTGCGATTTTTCGGGAGGCGCATCCGCCCCCAAGGTGCAGAGAATCACGGAGGTAGAGCGTTTTTACCTGGAAAACGCAGGAATTTGTGAAAATATACAATAATTGCATTTTAAAGCAATATTTTATGTAAAAAATGATGACATTCTGATCATGAAGTATTGACTTAAACTACCAAATTTGCTATACTAAACGCATGTGTATGATGTGAAATTAAATTTCAAATAATGAAATTTAAGGACGATCGGGAGGTGAAAAAATGAGAGAACTGAAACATCCGGAGTATCATATTCTGGATTCCCTGGATCTGAGAGCGTTTGACAACCGCGAGAAGGATTACGGCGTCAGCGGCTATCTGAACCGGCTGGGATTTATTCCGGACGCGATCACGCTGCTGGAATGTTCCGTTGAGCAGGTACATTCCTGGAACGGCGTGGTGGACAATTCCACGGTTCCCTATCTGTGGACGAGCGAGAGGGAAATGCCGGGCGGCAACGTGTGGAGCCAGAGACAGCTTTATGGACTGGTAGAGGAGCTGCACAGGGCCGGAACGAAGTTTTATTTCGGGGCGTTGGCGCAGCCGAACATCCATGACGAGTACAACACGCGGGCAAACTGGCTGATGGAGCGCGCGGATGAATATGACATCTTTATTATGACCCGGGACGGAGGAACGCTCCGAAATTCCACCGGCTCCATCAATCCGCTGCGCCGGATGCCGGACGGACGCTGGTATGAGGATGTTTTTCTGGAGGATCTGATCCGCTATCTGACGGATTTTAATATGGACGGTTTCCTGGCCGGAGACGGATGGTGCGGCCTGGGAGTTATGTTAAAGGACGGCGATTTTCATCCGGACATGATCGATCAGTTTGAGAGCTGGTCGGGCATAGAAGTGGAAGGGAACTCCACCGCCGAACAGGCGTCGTTTCTCTGGGATGATCCGCGCAATCGTTCCCTTTGGATGAAATTTTACGCCCAGAGGTGGGCATCCTTTTACAGGAAAATGAAGCGGGGGCTGGCGGAACACGGAAAAGATTTTGTGGCCATGGATCCCTGGGCGCGCGGCGCGGTGGACGCCATATACGATTACGGAGTGGATTACCGGCTGATTGCGGAGAGCGGCGTCGGCGCGGTCTGTATCCAGGCGCGGGAAGAAAACTGGGGGCACAGGGGAGGCGAATGGCTCTATGTCTGGGAACCCGGAGAGCTCGTAAACTTTACGACGAGCAGGGCATACGCGCCGGATCTGCATCTGTACTGGGCGGTCGCCACCTGCAATGCGCCGGAGCATTGGATCGCGGCGAAGGATATGCCCAACGCGCTGGAAAGGCAGTCGTTATCGTTGCCCAGCGCCACCTTCATCGACGGGCAGGGAAAATATATCCGGGCTGCGGAAGGGCTGCAGTTCATCTTCGGCACCGATCTGGAACGCCGGGATTGGGACTTTTTGAAAACCAGATGGGATATCGGTTTTACTGAACCGATTCAAAAGACCCACGGACCGGTCATCGTATTCTCGGATTCGGTCTATCAATATCATCTGGACAGAGGGATCCGGTGGGAGCTTACGGCGCCGGGACTGAAAGCGATTATGGCGGGCGCGTCCATCCATTGCGCGGTCAACAGCCGAAATTTAAAGAACAGCGACGCGGACGGATATGTCCTGATCAATCCTTTGGGAATCACCGATGAAGAGGTACGTCTTTTGCTAGAAAAGAACGGACAGGGAGCCGGAATCGTGGTGATCGGCGAGGTGGATAACGAACTGCTGATCAGGGAGCTTGGGTTGGAAAAGGCCGAACGGGCTGTCGCGGAAGGTCTGGTTTTGGAGGACGAGAATATCGAAAAGCTCTGGAAGGGCATAGACAGCGATTCTCTGGCGTGCGTAAAGGACGGACGGTTCGTGGAGCAGGTGGTATCCGTCAGGCCTGCATACGACACGGCGGCGCGGGAAGAAGATCTGGCCCTGCTGAAGCCTCTGGAGGCGCAGGTGCTGGTAGGGATCCGGGCGGCAGGAGAGATTTATGCGGGTACGACGGTCCGAAAGACGGCAGGGGGAGCGGGGATGCGGATGTATACAAGCCGTTCCTATGAATGGCCCAAAACGCTGGCGAGATGGAACTTCAAATTTACCATGAAAAGCTTCGCCCGGCAGCTGCCGGATGATCTGGACAGACTTAACGCGCATCTGATGAATGTGGTATGCGGAAATATTGCGCATGCGTCCGAAGGGCAGATCTATGTTTACCGGACGCGGGCCGATGGGACGCTGCATGTAGGCCTGGGGAATATGGGGAACATGTTCTACGGAAAGCCGGTGCTCTACACGCCGGATGAGATCTGCTTTCACGATGATTATCCGTTTCAGCGCTATACGCCAGCCGGTTACATTCATTTTGACACGACACCGCACACGATCAAGGTGGAAGTACCGCCGCTGGGAAGCACGCACGTAAAGCTGAGGAGACGGGAAAAACAGCGATAATTGTATATTTTGGATAACAGGGTGAAACTACGGCTCTGTTGTCTGAATATAGAAGCTTTTCAATCGCCAAAGGCAGTGGGGGAACTGCCGGCACATCACGAAAAAGGAGGAACTATGAGAAAACACATCAAAGCAACATTGGCGTTATCACTGGCGGCAGCCCTGCTGCTGGGCGGATGCGGAAGCGGAAGCGCTCCGGCGGAAAGCGGGCAGGACAACGAACCCGCAGCTGTGACCACGGCGGCGGATGAGGCGGCTCGGGGGGAAACGGCATCTTCGGATGAGAAGATTGTCCTGAGAATTGTGGGCCCCATGGAAAGCGAGAGCGATACGACGAATCCCATAACGAAGAAGACGTTACGCGGTTATTATGTGATCAAGGAGCTTTATGAAGCGGAGCACCCGAATGTGGAACTGGAGCTGACCGGTATTCCGTGGGATAGCTGGCAGGCAAAGCTGACTACGGCGGCCGCCGGAAACCAGGTGGATATCGTCGTACACGGCGCGAGTCTTGTGGATGTGGTGGAGGATCTGACGCCTTATGTGGAAAAGGACGGCGATTTTCTGGACGAGCTTTTGCTGAAGTATTCTTACCGCAGGGCGGATAAGAGCAATTATACGCAGCTCGTACCTACCGGTATTCCGATTAGCGCAGCGGCCACGACCCTTCTGTACGACAAGAAGATTTTTGATGACTACGGCGTCGAGTATCCGGACGAGACCTGGACCTGGGAAGATGTGCTGGAAGCAGCGCAGAAGATGACCGGAACGGATCCGGTGACCGGCGAAGAGACTTATGGATATTATATCGACGGTTCCAGCAGCGACTGGATCGGACGCTCTCTGACCGGTTACTATTTCTCCAAGGGGACAACGATCATGGAGTATGCGGATGTCCAGATGGAGACAAAGGTAAATTATACTTCTCCGGAGGCGCTGGAAGGGTTTGAATTTGTCAATGAACTCGCCAAGACGTGTCCGAAGGGGTTCCTGGAAGGACGCGGAGCGGAGAATTTCGGTACGGAAAGCAATAATATCGCGATGTGGTACACGCAGGACATGGTGAATATTTATTATAAGACAGAGAGCCTTGGTCTGACGGACCGTTATGGCTATGGCTACTCGCCGGTTCTCGAAACGACGGACGGCTGGGCCAACTTCACCGGCGACTGGAATATGGCGATCGCGAAAAACGCGAACCATAAGGAAGAGTGCTGGGAGTTCATCAAGTGGATGGCAACCAATCAGGATATTGCGGACTGGTGCTGGGAGATCGGTAAAATTCCCAATAACAGGGAGGCCATCGAACGTCTGACGGCGGAGGGAATCCCGTTTGCGGACATGTTCCTCAATACGCTGGCCGCCACGCCGGATGAGTTTACCATTTTCGCAAGCGACTATATGGATTCGTTCCTGGGGAGCTCCAACGCGTTTTTGGCAAACGGATTATCCGCGATGTTCGCGGGCGATATGACGCCTGAGGAGGCTGCGGAGAGTATTCAGGAAGCTTTTGAAGAACAGGCGGCTTCCTATCAATAAGCGATATTCTAGGCAGGGGCTTTTGCGCTGCGCAAAAGCCCCTGTTCTTATCAGATAAAAAGGGAGGGCTTGCATGGGTAAAAGATCCGGTCCCGGGAAACGGGGGAAAGCCATTTATAAATGGAAAAAGAGCCTGGTGTGGCTGAGCTTTCTACTGCCTACGTTCGTCTGTCTGCTGGTGCTGACTTATATTCCTACGTTCAAGGCGGTCAATTTCAGCTTCCATGAAGTAAGTGTGATCGGAGAGATTCAAAGAAGCGTGGGGCTTCAGAATTATAAGGTGATGCTGAGCAGCAGCAGCTTCAGAAAAGCGATCGGCAATACGCTGATGCTGGCGGTGATGTCGCTTTCTGCCATTCCCGTCGGTTTCGTGATCGCGTGCGGCGTGAACAGCGTGATCAACAAAAAAGCGCAGACCATATTCCGCCTCGGTTTTTATATGCCAAACATTATAACCGGCGTCAGTATCGTTCTGATTTTCCAGTATATTTTGCAGGTGGATAACGGCCTGATCAATCTGGCGCTTTCCAATCTTCTGGGAAGGAAGATCGAGATCGGCTGGCTGTCCGATCCTTCCCTGACAAAGGTGGGAGCCACAATCATTCAGGTATGGACAACGCTGGGGTACAATATGCTGATCTGTCTTGCCGGACTGCAGTCGATCCCCACGGAGCTATATGAGGCGGCCATGATGGACGGGGGAGGCGCTCTGCACCGGTGGAGATATATTACGATTCCGCTGATGCGAAATAACTTTATTTTTCTGTTTATCACAGGTATCATCAACGGATTCAGCCGCTTTACGGATCTGTATATTCTTTCCGGGAATTCGTCCTCCGGAAAGCCGGCCGGGTCTTTGCAGACCATTTTAATGTATATCTACCAGTACAGCTTTGAAAATCCGAGCTACGGGCTTTCCTGCGCCGGCGCGGTCATTTTGTTCGTTATTGTGTTCACGATCACTTCCATAAACCTGAAAGTGACGAAGACCATATAGGAGATGGCGTGTATGAAAAAGAAAAAAATTATCAGTCAGGCGGCGATGATAACGGCTCTGGGCGTTACGCTGGTCGTTGTGCTTATTCCGATCTGTTGGGCGATTTCCATGAGCTTCGACGCGACGACGATCGATGTGGTGCCCAATCCGCCCCGGTTCATACCGAAGGAATTTTCGGTGTTTAACTATAAATACGCGTTGGAAGCGATCCCCATCATCCGTTATTATATCAACACACTTTTGCTGACGCTGATCAATACCTGTATCGCCGTGTTTACGGCAATGACCTGCGGCTATGCGTTTTCCAAGGGAAGGTTTCCGCTGAAGGGAATTTTGTTCCTGCTCGTGCTGGCGGTCATGATGATTCCGTTTGAGGTGCGTCTGATCCCGCTTTTTTTGCAGTATCGAGACTGGAACCTGCTGGATACGTGGTGGCCCCTGATTCTGGGCTCCTTCGCCTGGGCCTACGGGATCTTTCTGGCGAGACAGTTTATCGACAGCATACCGGATTCGCTGCGGGAATCCGCGTCCATGGACGGGGCCGGGGAATGGCATATCTTTTTTCGCATCATCCTTCCGCTCTGCGGACCGGTCATCGCGACGCTGGTCATCTTTCAGGTGGTCAATCAGTGGAATAATTTCCTCTGGCCGCTGGTGGTGGTTTCCAGCCCGCGAAAACAGGTGATTTCCGTAGGGCTGGCGATGTTCAACGCTTCCGAGACCGCCAGGTATCTCGGACCGCGCCTGGCAGTTTCCGTGCTGGGGGCCATCCCGCTTATGGTCGTTTATCTGTTTTTGCAGAAGTATATCGTACAGAGCGTTATGTTGAGCGGTGTGAAGGAATAGATCGGAGGGGAAGGATGAAACGGTTAAAACTGCGCGGGAGCGGAATCGATATTCCGGTTATGTCTCTCGGGACATGGGCGTTTGGCTCGGACGCGATCTGGGGGAAAACGGACGAGGCGGAGGCGGCCGAAACGGTTCGGCGGGCGGTACAAACGGGGATCGTACAGATCGACACGGCGCCCTCCTACGGAATGGGAAAAAGCGAGGAGATCCTGGGGCGCGCGATGAAGGGCATCCGGGAACAGGTGATTTTGTCCACAAAATGCGGGCTGAGCTGGGGGGAAAGAAATGAAGGACAGCTGCATGTGGAGCGGGACGGCTACAGGATCGTGAGAAATCTTTCTGCGGAATGTATCCGCAGGGATCTGGAGAGCAGCCTGAAAAGACTTCAGACGGAATATGTGGATATTTATTATATTCATTACCCGGTAGAGGGGCCCCATGCGGTCCCCGTGGGGGAGACGATGGATGAGCTGAACCGTATGAAAAAGGAGGGGAAGATCCGCGCAATCGGCGTGTCCAACGTGACGCCGGCGCTTTTGGAGGAATACTGCGCCAACGCGGATGTGGAAATCATTCAGGAAAAATACAGCCTTCTTGACAGAAGAGCAGAGAATGGACTTCTGGCCGCCTGCCGGGAAAGGAACATTGTGCTGCAGGCGTATTCACCGTTGGAGCAGGGGGCTTTGACGGAGCGGTTCCGGCAGGACAGAGGGACGCCGCAGCTGAAGCGTTTTGCGAGTAAACCGTGGGGCCGTCCCGCGTGTCATGAAAGGCTTTTGCAAATGCTGGACGGATGGAGCGACCTCTGCGGCAAATATCAGTGCGGTCCGGAACACCTCGCCATCGCGTGGATCTTAAAGCAGGGGGACGTAAATGTCTTATGCGGAGCGAGGAAGGTATCTCATCTTGAAAGCGATCTGTGCGGCGCCGATATCGAGCTGACGGCGGAGGAAACGGCGCGAATACGCAGGGATGCGGAGGCTTTTTGTGCAGGATGACGTATTGTAATGATATGTTGCCATTGGTATAATATGTGAAAACGGAAAGCGGAATCGGCACGGATATGTTCCAACCGCGCCGCAGATGAGGTGAAGGCGATTGGCAAATATCAGACAGACGAACAAATTGACTGATGCAAATCAGTCCTCCGAAAAGTTACTGACACTGATCGAGGTACTTTCCATGCAGTCGGAAGCGGTTAAGCTTCAGGACGTGTCCCGGCAGACGTCCATGAATGTCAGCACGGCGCTGCGTTTTCTGATGGCGTTGGAAAAGAAGGGGTATGTGATACAGGACGATACGGGGCGCTATTCGCTGACCTTTAAGTTTTGCGGGATCGCGAATAATATTAAAATACACAGCAATATCCGAAATATCTGTCTGCCGTATATGCAGGAGGTGTCGCAGTATTTTGGGGAGACGGTCAATCTGTCGGTAGAGGAGGATATGTCGGTGGTATACCTGGAAGCGGTACAGTGCGCGTGGCAGGCCCTCTGCACCACGCAGAGGATCGGCAAGAAAGCGCCGCTTTACTGTACCGGCGTGGGCAAGATCTTTATGCTCGGTCATTCCGAAGAGGAGATCCGCCAGCTGTATGACAGGCGCGGGTTTACAAAATATACGGCCAATACGCTCGAGACGGTTGGTCAGGTAATGGAAGAGCTGGGAAAGGTCAGGCGCCTGGGGTACGCGATCGACGATGAAGAGTGCGAGATCGGGATGCGCTGCGTGGCGGTTCCCATCAGGGACGATACCGGAAAAATAATAGCAGGGCTGAGCGTCAGCGGTCCGTCAATGCGCATGACGCCGGATAATATTCAGAACAAGGCCTCGTATTTATTGGAGATATCGAAACAGGTATCCAGGCGGCTGGGCGCCATGGTATAAGAAAAAGGAGGAAGTTTTATGAAGATCGTATTACTGGAATCTCTCGGAGTTTCCGGAGAATACATGAAGCAGTTTACAGATGCGCTTGAAAAGCAGGGCCATACCTTTCTGGCCTATGAAAGGGACACGGATCCGGATGTGCAGATCGAGCGGATCGGGGACGCGGAAATCGTGATGATCGCCAATATGCCGCTGACTGGAAAGGTGATCTCAGCCTGTCCCAACCTGAAATTTATCGATGTGGCCTTTACCGGTACGGATCACGTGGATCTGGATGCGGCCAGGGCAAAAAATATTGCGGTCAGCAACGCGTCCGGCTATTCCAATGAATCCGTCGCGGAGCTGGTACTGGGTATGATGCTGTCGCTTTTGAGAAATGTGCCCCAGGTGGAGCAGCGCTGCCGCAGCGGGCAGACAAAGGACGGACTGGTCGGCCGCGAGCTGAGAGGGAAAACGGTCGGCGTTGTGGGAACCGGAGCCATCGGCTCCCGGGTAGCCGAGCTTTGCCATCTTTTCGGCTGCGATATCCTCGCCTATGATCCCTTCCCCAAAAAGAACGCGCCGGAGTATTTCAGATACGGCACGCTGGAGGAGGTCCTTTCCGCGTCGGATATCGTCACGCTGCATTGTCCGCTGACGGAAAATTCCCGTGGGCTGATCGACAGGGAAAGAATCGCCCGTATGAAAGATGGCGCCATACTGATCAACGCGGCCAGGGGGCCTATCGTGGATTCCCAGGCGCTCGCGGATGCGCTAAACAGCGGCCATCTCAGGGGCGCGGGCGTCGATGTGTTCGAGATGGAACCGCCGATTCCGGCCCGGCATCCGCTGCTGCACAGCAAAAATACCATTGTGACGCCGCATATCGCGTTTGCGTCGGATGAATCCATGGAAATCCGGGCGAGGATCGTGTTTGAGAATATCCGAAGGTGGATGGACCACGATCAGGTAAATGTTATTCTGTGAGTCCTCCCATAAGGCGGGAAAATAGGAAGGATATGGGGGAAAAGATATGAGCCTGTTGATTAAGGACACGACACGGGAGGAAAGAGAACGGATCATGCGGCAGTCGCTGGACTGTGGAGGCGGATGTGAAAACTGTTCCTCCTGCTGGCTGGGCGGCGGGAATCCGTTTGATATGTATCAGGATTATATAGACGGAAAAAAAGAAATCGCGCAGATCAACGCGGAGTATCGTGCGCGTTTCGTGCGCGGTTAGAAAACCGGCGGATTCAGCGCCGGGAAGGGGGCTGAATCCAGTTTTCCTTTCTCCAGTTGCGGGGCGACTGCTGATATACGCCCTTAAAAGCGCGGGAGAAATGAAGCTGATTGGGGTATCCCACCGCGTTCCCGATATCGGCGACAGAGAGGCTGGTGAGCTTTAGCAGCTCAGCAGCCTTTGTCATGCGGTAATGAATCAGAAATTCCTGAGGGGATCTTCCGACGGCGGCGCGGAAGATTTTGCCGAAGTAGCTTCGGTTCAGACCGCAGGAGGCCGCGATATCCTCCACGGATATTTCGTATTGAAAATTCTGCTCAATGAAGGAAAGGGCTTCCTTGATGTAAAAATCCCGGACCCCGCTGTCGTGGCTGCTCCGGAAAGAAGAAGAGGATCGCAGAAAGTAATCCAGAAAGAGATAGAGGTGGCCGATGAGGTGAAATACCGACTGATCGGAATGATTTGCGATATAGAGCATTTCATTTTTCATTTCATTGCGCAGATCCCCGTTCGCCGCGTGATAGACGGGGGAATTCACGCTCAGCCCCGCCAGGTCCACCACCTCCCGGGCACGCAGCCCGTCGAATTCCAGCCAGACATATTCCCAGGGCAGGGCGTTGTCCGCCACATAGGTGTTGATCTGGTGGGGGAACAGCATGAAACCCTGTCCGCTCTTGATGCGATAGGTGACGGTTTCCCCGCCGGAATTGTCCGCATACAAAATGCCGGTGCCGGAAATCACGTAGTGGAACAGATAGTGATTCCGGACCGCCGGGCCGAAGGAGTGGGACGGATCACATCTCTCCCACCCGTATTGATATAATCCCAAATCTACAAAATTTTCATTCGTAAAAACGGAAAAAAGCAAATCGCTCATCGTATCATTCTCCTGTCCTTTTCAGTATATACCAAAATGCGCAATTTCTTCCCGGAAATTGCGCATTTTGGCATAAAACATCCAGTATACTGCTATTTTGGGTCGCATTATGGCATGTTATAATGGGGCTACCATAGGAAACCCGTGGAAAATCTATCCTGATTCTGCATATCGGAAAGGAGTGTAAGGAAAATGCTGAGAAGAGGTTTCAAAAGAATTTGCCTGCCGCTTTTTCTTGTCGCAGGGTGTCTGCTGTTTCTGGCGGGCTGCGGCAGGAAAAGCGGAGAAAAGACGGAGATCACTCTGCTGCAATACAAGCCGGAGGCTGTCTCCATTTTTGAAAAGCTGGAGGAGGAGTTCAATGCGACCCATGACGACATCCATCTTACCATTGAATCCCCCAACGATGCCATGACCATTTTAAAGATCCGATTCATCCGGGAGGACATTCCGGATATTATCGGGATCGGCGGAGATGTGAACTACTCCAATTTCCTGGACGCGAAAATGATTATGGACATTTCTGATTTTGACGGTCTGGATTTTATCAAGCAATCCTACAAGGATATCGACAAGGCGCTGGAGTATGTTCCGTATGAAGGCGTTTATGCGGTGCCCTATGTGGCAAACGCGGCCGGGATTCTTTACAACAAGGATATGTTTGAGGCACATGGATGGGAGATTCCCAATACCTGGGAAGAATTTACCGCGTTGTGCGATCAGATTGAGTCGGAGGGGATCCTTCCTCTGTACTTTGGATTCCGGGACGTGTGGACCTGCCTTGCGCCGTGGAACGCGCTGGCGGTGGGACTTGCGCCGTCTGACGTCTGCCAGCAGGTAAACAGAGGGGATACCACCTTCTCCGAGGAATACAGAGATGTTGCGGAAAAAATGCTGGATATTCTGGATTACGGTCCCGCAGATCCTTTCGCCTATGACTATAACGGGGCGTGTACCGCTTTCGCCAACGGAGAGTCGGCCATGTATCCCATCGGGAACTATGCGGTGCCCTAGATTCGCTCTGTCAATCCGGATATGAATATTGATTCCTTTGTATTCCCGGAAGGCGATACGGAAGCGGATAATGTGCTGAATTCGGGAATCGACCTGCAGTTCTGCGTGATGGAGGCCTGCGGAAACAAAGAGGCCGCCTATGAAGTGCTTCGGTTCCTGCTGGAGGATGAGAGCATCCAGACTTACCTGGACGAACAGGACGCGATACCCTGCCGGGAAGGCGATTTTACCCTTCCGGAAACGTTGACCGGAATGAAATCCTACATAGAAGAAGGAAGAATGGCGGACTATCAGGATCATTATTATCCTTCTGAAATGTCCGTAGACGCGCTGATTCAAACCTTCCTGATGGACCAGGATGTAGACGCCTTCCTGACGAAGTTCGATACGGACTGGAAACGCTACAACCGGGATGTCATACGCAAGGTTCAGGAATATGAAGCGTCTCAATCGGCGCAATTTTAAGTAGGAGGATTTTATCATGGCAAAGTCAAAGCTCGTAAAAGCAAACGAAAAAATTGCCGACGCAGTTGTCGGCGGTTACAAGAAGATCGAGGGAAGCGTTGTAGGCGCATATAAGAAGGTGGAGGACGGATTCGTGGATAAGTTTCTGACCCACGAGGGCGAAACTGTGGAGGACGCCAAAAAGCGTCTCCACGAAGAACAGGCTCAGCGTGAGGCGGCATCGAAAGAAGCTGCGGATGAACGGGCCGCCGCACAGTCCGGCTCGGATGTCGGAAGGGCAAGCGTAGAGAAGCCTTGAAACCGACAGAGCCAGAGTAAAGATAAGCAGGAACGCCGGAAAACGTTAAAATCCGCTCATGCGCCGCGCAGCCTGATACTGTGCGGCGCGTATTTTTTGAAAAATATTTTATGACAAGGCCAAAACGCAAACAAAACTTTAACATTTGGGTGTTATAATAAGAGAAACGAATCCATGGAGGTATGTGTTATGTTCAAGATATTGGTCGTGGAGGACGATAAAGACCTGAACCGCACGGTTTGCTCCTTTTTGAACGGCAGCGGTTATCAGGCGGTGGGTTGTTTTGACGCCAACGAAGCCTATGACGCTATGTACGGAAATACCTTTGACCTGATCGTTTCTGACATTATGATACCCGGTATTGACGGTTATGAATTCGCGAAAACGGTGCGGTCACTCAACGAGGATATACCGATCCTCTTTATGACGGCGCGGGACGATTTCGCGTCAAAACAAAAAGGGTATCGTATCGGGATTGATGACTATATGGTAAAGCCCATCGACCTTGACGAGCTTTTCCTACGGATCGGGGCGCTGCTGCGGCGGGCGAAGATCGCTACCTCTCACAAACTGGAGATTGGAAAGCTGGCGCTGGATATGGACGAGCGCACAGCAGTCCATGATGGAGAGGAAATCTCTCTGACGGCGCGGGAGTTCAATATTATCTATAAGCTCCTGTCCTATCCGGGCAAGACCTTCACCCGCACCCAGCTCATGGATGAATTTTGGGACGTGGAAACGAATACCGCGCCGAGAGCGGTGGATGTGTATATGACGAAGCTGCGCGGGAAGTTTGAGAATTGCGGCGAGTTCGAGCTGAAAACCGTCCACGGCCTCGGCTATAAGGCGGTGATCCTGTGAAAGAAAACTCAAAATACAGACGATTTCTATTTTCGCTACGAAGCTATGTTGCCTTTTTCCTGCTTATGTCCTTTGTAATCACCTGTTGTTTGTTGTTGTTTCTTCATACGCTCAGCAATTCAATGGAGATTACTTACACTGAGCGCGGCATCCGTTTCGCGGCTATTTTGACATTTGGGAATGTGATTCTTTTAAGCCTGCTGTGTACGGTGATAGATGGTGTGCGCCGCCAGTTCATGGTGGAACGTCCGGTGCGCCGAATTGTTCAGGGTGCGGAAAAGCTCATGCGGGGTAACTTTACCGCACGCATAGAACCTTATCATGGGATAGACAGCCGGGCGGGTTTTGATACGATCATAGACTACTTTAACCGCATGGCGGAGGAACTTTCCGGCGTGGAAACCCTTCGGACGGATTTCATTGCCAATGTTTCACACGAGCTGAAAACGCCCCTTGCCGTCATGCAGAATTACAGCACCATGCTCCAAAGCCCCGACCTGACGGACGAACAGCGGATGGAATACGCCAAGGCAATCACCGAACAGTCCCGCCGCCTTGCCAATCTCATTACCAATATTCTAAAGCTGAACCGGCTGGAAAATCAGCAAATCTATCCGGCGGCAAAGCGATATAATCTTGGAGAGCAGCTTGCCGAGTGCCTTTTGAATTTTGAAAGCACATGGGAGAAAAAGAATATCGACATTGAAACGGACATTGAGGAAGAAGTGTTTGTGGAATCGGACGACGAACTTTTGTCCCTTGTCTGGAACAATCTGTTCTCCAACGCACTGAAATTCACTGAACCCGGTGGAACGGTGTCCGTGACGCTCAAAACCGAGGGAGCTTACGCAGCCGTCCGTGTAGCGGATACCGGCTGCGGCATCTCACTGGAAACCGGCAAACACATCTTTGAAAAGTTTTATCAGGGCGACACCTCCCACGCCACGCAGGGCAACGGCTTGGGGCTGGCGCTTGTCAAGCGTGTGGTGGGTATTGTCGGCGGGGATATTTCCGTGGAGAGCGAAGTCGGAAAAGGAAGTACCTTTACCGTAAAAATCAGAAGGGCTGCGGAT
Organism: uncultured Eisenbergiella sp.; assembly: GCA_947626995.1. Lineage (GTDB taxonomy): Bacteria > Bacillota > Clostridia > Lachnospirales > Lachnospiraceae > Gallintestinimicrobium. The sequence continues at coordinate 22,739 of CANQUI010000032.1, forward strand.
GGAGAAATTCAAAAGGATACTTAAAAAGATATTTTGTCTGCCTCCGCCTTGGACGATTCTGGCAGCTCTTTTCGGCTATGGATTTGTAATAGCAGTCGCCGCGCTTCAAATTACAAATCCGATTTTGCAATATGCTTCCTATATCGCCTCCGCCTATGCGCTGATTGTTACGGTCACGGGGCTGGTTTATATCCATACGGCGATAGGCGGCATCAAAAGGTTCGTTTCCAATCATCCGCTGATGAAAAAGTTCCGCTCCACCGCAGTCGGGGAAAAATATATGACCGATGTGCGTTTCCGTGCGGGAGTCTCGCTGTATCAGGGCTTTTTTATCAATCTTTTGTACATCGTCATGAAGCTGGTGTCGGGTATTCTGTACCGCTCCGCATGGTTTATCGCATTGGCGGTCTACTACATCCTGCTGGCTGTGATGCGCTTTTTGCTGGTACGGCGGCTGAATGTACAGGACGAGGCATCAGAGCTGCGCCGTTACCGTCTGTGCGGGGTTATGCTGCTTTTTATGAATCAGGCGCTTGCCGGTATTGTGATTTTTATGGTGCATCAGAATCAGGGCTTTGACTATCCGGGCCTTTTGATCTACGCCATGGCCGCCTATGCCTTTTACGCCGTCACGATAGCCATTATCAACATCGCGAAAACTCGCCGTCATAAAAGCCCTATCCTCTCAGCAGCAAAGGTCATCAATCTTGTGGCGGCGATGGTGTCCATCCTCTCGTTGGAAACCGCAATGCTGGCGCAGTTCGGCGGAGATGATGATCCGATGTTCCGCCGTGTCATGACCGGCGCGACAGGAGGCGGCGTCTGCACCATCGTAATCGGCATGGCAATCTATATGATCTGGCGTGCAAATAAAAATCTCAAAAAAATTGAAATTAACAATTCTCAAACATAATTTGAATGTTTCGCAAACAGTAGCTTGCTACAATTATCACAGAATCCTGAAAGGAGCAATAATTCATGGAAGAAAAAAACGAAACTTTCACCTATACCTACTCCGCAAAGGAGCAGGAAGAAATCAAAAAGATTCGGGACAAATACGCGCCCCCGACAAAAGAGGAAACTACCATGGAGCAGCTTCGCCGTCTGGATGCCAGCGCCACAAAGGAGGCGACCATCGTGTCGCTGATTGTCGGGATTATCAGCTCCCTGATCTTAGGAGTGGGAATGTGCTGCACGATGCTTCCCGGCTGGGAACAGTATTTCGTTCTGGGCATTGTAGTCGGTATAGTTGGCATTGTTGGTGTGATTGCTGCTTATCCAATCTACACCCAAATGGTAAAGCGGAAGCGGAAAAAACTTGCGCCGGAGATCATTCGGCTTTCAGACGAGTTGATGAAGTGAAATATATCCCTTTGGGACAAACGGCGCACTTCTATACGGGGGCAAGCCCCGTATGTGCGCTCTGCGAGGCTTCAACCGCCCAGACACCTGAATGTCAGGGTGGTTTTCCGTCGCTGCGCGGCTATCCGGCAGATGCGAAGCATCTGCTGCACACCCTGCCGGGACGGTGCGCCCGCTTTCGCGTCCGCACCGTCCCGGCAGGTTTTGAAAAATCCATACTGTCAGTCAGACCGCTTACCGAAAAAGTAGGCGGTTTTTTCTGTCACGTTTTTTGAAAACGAGTTGTCATGCCATCAGCCTGTTTTTTTCATAATTCCACATAACCACATCAGAAGGAGGATGATAAATTGAGCGAATCATTAGACCGACTTCAGGCCGAAAAAGAAAAAGCGGAGCGGGAGCTTGAGCAGACGCAGCACCAAATCCAGCGGTTAGAAAACCGCAAGCAGTATTATGAAAAGGGCGAGCGCAAAGCGCGGGCGCACCGGCTCATCACACGGGGCGCGGCGATTGAGAGCATCGCGCCGGAGGTCAAGGGTTTGTCCGAGACGGATTTCTACACTCTCATGTCCGGCATCCTCACTGAGCCGGAGATCGCAAAGCGGATCAAAGCCGTCGCGCCGCAGGAGGGTGGTGATTAAGATAGCAATTTTTCATTTTCATGTTGACCAGATCAAACGCAGTCAGGGTCAGTCAGCGGTTGCGTCCACAGCCTACCGCGCCGGGGAGAAGCTGCACAGCGAGTATTACGGCGAGGACAGCGACTACACCCGCAAAGGCGGCGTCATCTGTACCAAAATTCTTCTGCCCCCTCACGCCCCAGCAGAGTACGCGGACCGGCAGACGCTATGGAACGCGGTTGAGAAAGCAGAACAGCACCCCAAAGCGCAGCTCGCATACAGTTTCGATTTTGCCTTGCAGAACGAGTTTTCCATGGAGGAGAACATCGCCCTTGCAAGGCAATTTTTATTGGACGAATTTGTGAGCCGGGGTATGATCGTGGACTTCGCCGTCCATCAGCCGGACAGGGAAAAAGACGGCATCCCCAATCCCCACGTCCATGTGATGTCACCGATCCGTCCGCTGGACGAGCATGGACGGTGGGGAGCAAAACAGCACCGCGTCTATGTGCTGGACGAAAACGGGAACCGCACCCGCGACGAGGCGGGCAATTATATTTTCAACGCCGTCCCCACCACTGACTGGGGTGAGCCGGAAACGCTGGAACATTGGCGGGAGATTTGGTGCAAACTCTGCAACGCAAAGTTTGAGGAAAAAGGACTTGATGTTCGTATCGACCACCGCAGCTATGAGCGGCAGGGCATCGACCAACTCCCCACCGTCCATGAGGGTCCTGCTGTCCGGCAGATGGAGGCGAAGGGCATCCGCACAGACAAGGGCGATCTCAATCGCTGGATTCGTGCCACCAACAGTTTGCTGAAGAAAGCCAAGGAACGTGCGGCCGAGCCGATGGGAAAAATCAAAGACCTGATTGCAAAAATGCAGGATCCACAGTCACCGAACCTTGCCGCGCTGTTAGGTCAGTATTACTCCATTCGCAACGCCGGGGCGTATTCGGATAAAGCGAAAGTGGGAAATCTCAAACGCTATTCCGAGGATGTAAACTTCTTACAGTCCAAGGGCTTATTCAGCGTTGAACAGCTCCATGATTATGTCTCCGGGCTGAGCGGAAAACTTCACAATCTGAACGCCGCCAGCCGGAAAAAATCTGACCGGATGAAGGAACTGAAAGAGCTGCTGCGTTTGGCAGATGATTACGCCCGCCTCAAGCCTATTGTTGACGGTATCCCACCCAAGGGCGGCTTTGGGAAGAAGCAGGAGCGGTACAAGGAAGAACACGACAGCGAAATCAACCAGTTTTACGCCGTCCGGCGCAGACTGGACAGCCTTCTGCCTGATAAGAGATTTACGAAAAAAGCATGGCAGTCTGAGCTTGACCGGCTTACCGGAGAGTATGCCGCTATGAGTAAAGAGGCTTCTGCCATCAACGCCGATTTGAAGAAGTTATGGAAGATCCAGAGCAACGTGGACAACACCCTGCATCAACAGGAGCAGACACAAAATCTGAACAAAAATCAAAGGAGAGATCATGATGAACGATGAACGGAAACAGACCCCGAAACTTGATGATACCGACCTCGCGGCGGAGATCATCGAATCGGTTATCAATGACGACGGAGAAACTGAGGAGGAAATCCCCGCCGAGTATTCCTTTACCAATCCCGACCCCTACGCCAAAGTGTCCCCGCTGCCCTATGAGCAGCGGCGGCACGATTTCTATTTTGACGCGGACGGCCACATCCATGTCAAAAATCCGTCGGCCTTCTGGCTCCCGAAGCTGACGTTGCAGAAGGAGATCAACGGCACGATTTACACTGTCACCGGCAGCTATGTGGGGACGGAAACGCTGGACAGGAAGCTGACAAGAATTTTTGAAAATAATCTTGAGAACATGGAGGATTCAGAATGACAAACGGCGCCGATTTTGATATAATGGAGTCACCCAATCCTGTACTGACAGTTGCCCCGATAAAGGAGGATACAGAAATGTTACGGGCAACTGAAAAAATCACAGCGTTGTATTGCAGATTGAGCCAGGAGGACGCATTGGACGGTGAATCGAATTCAATAACGCATCAAAAGGACATCCTGCTGAAGTATTGTAAGGACCACAGATTTTTTAACCCGACTTTTTTCGTGGACGACGGGTACAGCGGCACAACCATGCAGCGCCCCGGATTCCAGAAGATGATCGAGGAAGTGGAGAACGACAGGGTATCCACGGTCATAGTCAAAGACCTCAGCCGGTTTTCAAGGAATTCCGCAATGGCGGGAATGTATATCAACATCACCTTCGCGGAGCATGGAGTACGGTTCATCGCCATCAACGATAACTACGACACCATTGACCCCAACAGTATTGACGCCGATTTTGCAGGTCTGAGAAACTGGTTCAATGACAACACCGCATAAAGCATGACAACAACATCAGCGGTGCGGCGGTAATCAGAAATCCAAAATATAAGAC
>CANQUI010000033.1 GCA_947626995.1 uncultured Eisenbergiella sp.
GCCTTGAGGCGCGGCCAAGTAGGGCGGGCTTAGAGCCCGCGTCCCGAGCCACCCGTTTTACGGGTGGCGGCGACTGTATTTGAATAGAAAAGTGGCGCAAAAAGGGTTATTTTCGCCCTAAAAGGTTATATACAAAGCAAAAAAGGGTTGATATACTAATACTGTAACAATCATCTGCCCCGGATGAAACAGGAGCAGGGTGATCACAGGATTTAAAAAAGAGGAGAATTTGCCTCGGCGCTGGCGATTCTGGCGGGGATGCTGCGGACGCGTCTGGGAAGACGCAAATAAATGAAAAACGGACAGCGTGCGGTATAAAGTGTCCGGATGAGAATCCGATCCGCTGCAGGAGACTTCGGTTTCCTGCGGCGGATTTTTCGCATGGGGCGTATCGCGGAAACGGCGGCTGAAAAAGCCCTGAAAATGAGGAGTGCCCAGGGCCTCACGGCACCTGGGCTATTATGAAAAAATTATCTGTGTCTAAAAGGATATCCATCTTTTCGGAATTTCTATGCTTATTGTAGCGATAAAATATGAATAAAATGTGAACGCACTGTTAATATGTGGTTAATTTTAATAGGATATGGGTATGAACGGAACAAAATTAGTGCAATATACACAAGAACAAAATACCGGTTCAGGCTTGTCACAAAAGAACATTGATGTTAAAATAATCAGGATAAAATGCGCCGTTTGCGCAGACAGGAGCAAAAGATGGAAGATTTGGAAGCAAAGAAGCTAAAGGAGACGCTGTTGGATTATGAAAGCCGGCTGCAGGAAATCCGGCAGATGACGCGGAAGAATGTAGATACACTGGAAGTGATACAAAATTATACGGATAAGAGCTCCGCAGGGATCCAGAAGCTGACGGAACAGGGGATGCAGGGGATCCAGAAGGTGACCGCGGAGAGCGTGGGCGGCCTGCGCAGGATCCTGGAGACCGGGACCAGCAATTTGAGCCGGATGTCCGCCGCCGGCGAAGACGATATGAACCGTATCATGCAGGAGTGTCTGGAATCCATGAAGCCGTTTCTGCAGACGAGTATGGCGCAGATCGAGGCGGCCGGAGCACGGGTGGGCGAGTCCGCCGCCGCAGTGGAGCGGATCGAGCAGACGATCCGGGAACATTTGGAGCATATGCAGGGGCTGATGAAACAGTCCGATGATTTTACCCATAAGGAAAACGTCAAGGTCTACCGGAATGTACAGGCCGTGGTAGTAGAAGAGGTCAAGAAGCAGACGGAGGAGCTGGACGCCAAAAATGAGGAACTGATGAATGTGAGCCAGGCTCTCAAGCGGCAGGGGCGCGGCCTTAAGCCCATTATGGCCGGGACGCTGCTTTTGTCTTTGGCAAATCTTGTCCTGCTGATCCTGCAGATTCTGAGGATTCTCTGATGGGCAGGGCGGTGTGGCGGCCGGGCAACCTGCTCTATCCGCTGCCGGCGGTTCTGGTTTCCGTGGCCGACAGGCAGGGCCGTCCGAACCTGCTGACGGTGGCCTGGGCGGGAACGGTGTGCAGCGATCCGCCCATGGTCTCCATCTCTGTGCGGCCCGAGAGATACTCCTATTCCTGTATTCAGGAGACGGGAGAGTTTGTAATCAACCTGACCACGAAAAAGCTGGCCTTTGCCACGGATTATTGCGGCGTAAAAAGCGGACGGGACACGGACAAGTTTGCCCGGGCGCATCTGACGCCCTATCCGTCCCGGAAGGTAGGCGCGCCGCAGATCGCGGAAAGCCCGGTGAGTCTGGAGTGCCGCGTCACGCAGACGCTGCCTTTGGGCAGCCATACCATGTTTCTCGCGCAGGTGGTGTCCGTAAGCGTGGACGAGAGCTATTTGGACGAGAAGAACCGGTTCCATCTGGACTGGGCAGAGCCCATCGTATATTCCCACGGGACGTATTACGGACTGGGGGAGAGCATTGGAAAATTCGGATACAGCGTAGAAAGAAAGAATCGGAAGCAGGCAGCGACGGAAGGGGAAAATGAATCATTCCGCAGATCTCATAAAAAGATGTAAAATCACATATCTGTTGACGACCTGTGCCATTTTGTTTGCGGCACTTCTTTTTGTGCCCGTAATTCCCCGATATGAAAGCGGCGGGGATAATTATTTTGCGGTGCGCATAAACGGCACGCCCGTGGGCGTGTGCGCGGATCTGCAAACCGTGGACGAGCTGGTGGTCCGGGCCAGAAGGGATCTGGCGCGTCAGAGTGAGGAAATGCTCTATCTCCCCGTGGAGGTGGAAGCGCAGGGGCAGGAGAAGCTTTTTGGCCGGGTGGACAGCGACCGCGTCCTTCTGGAGCGGATGACCGACGTGATGCGTTCCAGCGTGAGAGAGACGTTAAAACATGCGTATACCGTCAAGATCAACGAGACCCTGATCAACCTGTCGAGCAGCCAGGATGTGATCGGCCTGCTTGAGGCGGCGCTGGATCGTTACGATACCGACCAGGTTTATCAGGTGGGGCTTGTCATCGATCCGGACAGAGAACTGAATGTGCTCACGCCCTCCGTTGTCCGGACGGACGAGGAAAATGACGACAGGAGCCCGGTCGGAAAGGGAAGCGGTGTCGAGGCATATTTTGAGGACGTCTTTGCGCAGATCGAGCCGGATGTGCAGCTGCGGGATTTTTCCAGCCTGGAATACGGTCTGGTGGATCTTTCCTTTGCCGATCCGGTGGAGATTGTGGACGCCTATCTTCCGGAAAACGAGATCTCTTCTTTGCAGACGGCGGTGTCCGAGGTGACCCAGACGCAGGAAAAGGAAAAGATCTATGAGGTAAAATCCGGGGATACCCTGTCTCAGATTGCCGAGGACAACGCGCTGCCCATGGAGGAGCTCATTGCCATCAATCCCATGCTGGAGGACGAAAATTCCACGATCCGGGTGGGAGACGAGTTAAAGATCACCGTGCCCGAGCCGGCGCTTTCTGTGATTCACAGGGAGCGGATCTATGAAGAGGACAGCTACGAGGCGGATACGGTCTATGTGGACAACGACGACTGGTATACCACCGAGACGAAGGTGCTTCAGCAGCCCTCCGCGGGATTTCGGCGGGCGGCGGCGGTGGTGACCTATCGCAACGAGGAGGCGCTTTCTGAGGAAGTCGTAAAAGAAGACATCCTTTATGAAGCGGTGCCAAAGATCGTGGAACGGGGAACGAAAATTCCGCCCACGTATATTAAGCCGATCTCCGGCGGCAGGCTGTCGTCAGGTTTCGGCGGCAGAAAAGCGCCCATGAAGGGCGCGTCCACCAACCACGCCGGCATTGACTGGGCGACGCCCGTGGGAACGGCGGTGATGGCTTCCTGCGGCGGTGTCGTCACAAGAGCGGGCTGGGGAAGCGGATACGGTTACGTGGTCTATATTCAGCATGAGGACGGCAAGGAAACCCGGTACGGCCACCTGAGCAAGGTGCTGGTTCACGTGGGCCAGAGGGTATCCCAGGGGGAAAAGATTGCGCTCAGCGGAAATACCGGAAGAAGTACCGGACCGCATCTGCATTTTGAGATCCGCGTGAACGGAAGCGCCGTCAATCCGCTCAAATATCTGTCGTAAATCGGACGCGGCGCTGCCCGGGCGTATCTTTTCCTTTACAAATGGGGCAGAATGTGCTATAACCCTAAGGATGGCAGAAAAAGATGTTTCGGGCGCATAAAGACCCCGAAATGGTGAATAATGACTTTAGGAGCCAAACAACGCTCCCGGCGCGGGTTTTGGGACCGGCGCCGTTGGAAGCTGAAAATATCAGGATCTGTACATAAGCAGGGGTGGATATGGAACAGTATGCAGTTTGTGGCGGGAATCCATTGGTAGGAGAAGTTGAGATCGGAGGGGCAAAAAACGCCGCCCTCCCCATTCTCGCCGCTTCTCTGATGTCGGATGAGACCGTTTTGATAGAAAATATGCCGGATGTAAGAGATACCAATATCCTTTTGGACGCGATGAAAGGGATCGGCGTCCATGTGGAGCGGACGGACCGACATTCGGTAAAGATCAACGCGTCGCAGGTACATCACCTGACGGTGGAAGGCGACGGGGTGAAAAAGATCCGGGCCTCCTATTATTTTCTGGGGGCGCTTCTGGGAAAATATAAAAGCGCTACCGTGGTGCTGCCGGGCGGCTGTGATATCGGCTGCCGGGCCATCGATCAGCATATCAAGGGCTTTAAGGCGCTGGGCGCCTCCGTGCAGATCGCGCACGGCATGATCACCGCGCAGGCGGACCGGCTGACGGGCAGCCATATTTATCTGGATGTGGTCAGCGTGGGAGCCACCATCAACATCATGATGGCCGCGGTGCTGGCGGAAGGCAGGACGACCATCGAAAATGCGGCCAAGGAGCCGCATGTGGTGGATCTGGCCAACTTCCTGAACAGTATGGGCGCCAATATCAAGGGCGCCGGGACGGATGTGATCCGGATCCGGGGCGTGAACCGGCTTCATGCCACGGAATACACCATTATCCCGGATCAGATTGAGGCGGGGACTTTTATGTTTGCGGCGGCCGTGACCAAGGGGGATGTGACGGTAAAAAATGTGATCCCCAAACATTTGGAGTCCATCAGCGCAAAGCTGGTGGAGATCGGCTGCGAGGTACAGGAATCCGACGACGCGGTGCGCGTGGTGGCATCCAGACCCCTTCGGCATACCCATGTCAAGACGCTGCCGTATCCGGGATTTCCCACCGATATGCAGCCCCAGATCGCCGTGGCGCTGGGCCTGTCTACCGGGACCAGTATCGTGACGGAAAGCATCTTTGAAAACCGGTTCCGCTATGTGGACGAATTGATCCGCATGGGGGCCAGCATCAAGGTAGAGGGCAATACCGCCATTATCGACGGCGTTTCCCGCTATACGGGAGCCAGTATCAACGCGCCGGATCTGCGGGCGGGAGCCGCTTTGGTCATCGCCGCGCTGGCGGCGGAGGGCGTTTCCACCGTGGACGACATCCGCTATATCGAAAGGGGATATGAGGATTTCCACCTGAAATTAAAGGGCCTGGGCGCGCAGATCGAGAAAGTGGAAACGGAGCGGGAGCTGCAGAAATTCCGGCTTAAGATCGGATAAGGCTATTTTCTGCAGACGATGTGTTGACAAGCCCTTTGATCTGTTGTATGGTAGTACTGTAGCCGATAAGAAAATTCAATATTGTGTTCTCTCTTATTCAGAGTGGTGGAGATACATAGGATCTGAGAAGCCACGGCAACCCCGGACAGCGGAAGGTGCCTTCCTGAGCGAGTAATCGAACAATAAGAGGATTTGATTATCAAGATTGGGTCCGCTTAGATGAGCGGGCTTTTTTATACGAGTGGGGACATCCCATCGTATCGACCCCCAAAGGAGGAAAAAATGGAGAAACGTTTATTTACTTCAGAATCTGTGACGGAAGGGCATCCCGATAAAATGTGCGACGCGATTTCCGATGCCATTCTGGACGCGCTGATGGAAAAGGACCCCATGAGCCGCGTCGCCTGCGAGACGGCAAGCTGCACCGGCTTTGTGCTGGTGACCGGCGAAATCAGCACCAATGCCTATGTGGACATCCCCCATATCGTCAGGGAAACGGTAAAGGAGATCGGGTATGACAAGTCCGCGTACGGCTTCGACGGAAACACCTGCGCGGTCATGGTCTCCATCGACGAGCAGTCCGCCGACATTGCCATGGGCGTGGACAAGGCGCTGGAGGCCAGAGAGTCCGGGATGTCCGACGAGCAGATCGAGGCCATCGGCGCCGGGGATCAGGGAATGATGTTTGGCTATGCCACCAACGAGACGGCGGAATATATGCCGTATCCCATCTGGCTGGCCCATAAGCTGACACTGCAGCTGACCCGGGTGCGGAAGGATAAGACGCTGCCGTATCTGAGACCGGACGGAAAGAGCCAGGTATCCGTGGAATACGATGAAAACGGAAAACCGGTGCGCCTGGAGGCGGTGGTGCTTTCCACCCAGCACGATCCGGAGGTGTCCCAGGAAAAAATCCACGCGGATATTAAAAAATACGTTTTTGACGCCGTACTGCCCAAAGAGATGGTGGATGAAAATACCAAGTTCTTTATCAATCCCACCGGCCGTTTCGTCATCGGCGGACCGCACGGAGACGCGGGCCTGACCGGCCGTAAGATCATTGTGGATACCTACGGCGGCTACGCGCGCCATGGCGGCGGGGCGTTTTCCGGAAAGGACTGCACCAAGGTAGACCGCTCCGCGGCGTACGCGGCCCGGTATGTGGCAAAGAATATCGTGGCGGCGGGGCTGGCGGAAAAATGCGAGATTCAGCTGTCCTACGCCATCGGCGTGGCCCAGCCCACTTCCATTATGGTGGATACCTTCGGCACCGGCAAAATTTCCGACGAAAAACTGGTGGAGCTGATCCGGGACAATTTCGATCTGCGGCCCGCGGGCATTATCAAAATGCTGGATCTGCGCCGCCCCATTTACAAACAGACGGCGGCGTACGGGCATTTCGGACGCAGCGATCTGGATCTTCCCTGGGAAAAGACCGATAAGGTCGAGATCCTGAAAAAATATCTGTAAGAGAAAAAACGGCGGACGTTGTAGAGTCCGTCGTTTTTTGAATCAGAACTGACTGGAATCCTTTGGGCGGATGTGTTATGATAAGACAGGAAATGGAAGACGGGCCGGTTTTGGAGCGAGGCGAGGGTGGCTATGGCATTTGCGCATTTGCATGTTCATACGGAATACAGTCTGCTGGACGGTTCCAATAAGATCAAAGAGTACGTGAAGCGGGTGAAGGAGATGGGAATGACCGCGGCCGCGATCACGGATCACGGCGTAATGTACGGCGTCATTGATTTTTACCGGGCGGCAATGGCCGAAGGGATCAATCCCATCATCGGCTGCGAGGTCTATGTGGCACCCAATTCCCGTTTTGACCGGGAGCTTACCGGCGGCGAGGACCGCTATTACCATCTGGTGCTTCTGGCGGAAAACAATACCGGATACGCCAACCTGATCAAGATCGTCAGCAAAGGGTTTACGGAAGGGTACTATTATCGCCCCCGGGTGGATCTGGAGCTTTTAAAACGCTATCATCAGGGGATCATCGCCCTTTCCGCCTGTCTGGCGGGGGAGGTGCCCCGTTATATCCAAAAGGGCCTGGTGGACGAGGCGAAAAAATGCGCGCAGAAGTATCAGGCCATTTTCGGGAAGGACAATTATTTCCTGGAGCTGCAGGATCACGGCCTTCCCATGCAAAAGACGGTCAACGCGGCGCTGCTGCAGATCGCCCGGGAGCTGGACATTCCGCTGGTCTGCACCAACGACGTGCATTATACCTATGCCGAGGATGTCAAACCCCACGATATCCTGCTTTGTCTGCAGACCGGGAAAAAGCTTGCAGACGAGGACCGGATGCGCTACGAGGGCGGCCAGTATTTTGTCAAAAGCGAGGCGGAGATGAGAACGCTGTTTTCCTATGCCCCGGAGGCTGTGGAAAATACCCAGTGGATCGCCGATCGGTGCCATGTGCAGATCGAATTTGGCGTCACCAAGCTGCCGCATTTTGAAGTGCCCTCCGGCTACGATTCCTGGAGCTATTTAAACAGGCTCTGCGACGAGGGGATGGCGGAGCGTTACCCCAAAGACGACGGGACGCTGCGAAAACGGCTGGAATACGAGCTGGATATTATCCGGCGGATGGGCTATGTGGACTATTTTTTGATCGTATGGGATTTTATCAACTATGCGCGGCAGAACAGGATCCCGGTGGGACCGGGACGGGGTTCGGCCGCGGGCAGCATCGTGTCCTACTGTCTGCATATCACCAACATCGATCCCATCCGGTATCAGCTGCTGTTTGAACGTTTCCTGAATCCGGAGCGCGTTTCCATGCCGGATATCGACGTGGATTTCTGTTTTGAGCGCAGGCAGGAGGTCATCGACTATGTGGGCCGCAAATACGGCGCCGAGAAGGTGGTTCAGATCGTTACCTTCGGTACGCTGGCGGCCAAGGGCGTCATCCGGGATGTGGGGCGGGTGATGGATCTGCCCTATGCGTTTGTGGATTCCATCGCCAAAATGATTCCCAACGAATTGAATATCACCATCGACAGGGCGCTTTCGGTCAATCCGGAGCTGCGGAAACTGTATGAGGGCGACGAACGGGTCCGGGAGCTGATCGATATGAGCAAACGGCTGGAGGGTCTGCCGCGCCATACTTCCATGCACGCGGCGGGCGTGGTGATCTGTCCCGAGGAGGCGGATCAATACGTCCCCCTTTCCAGAGGGGCGGACGGTTCGATCACCACCCAGTTTACCATGACCACCCTGGAAGAACTGGGGCTTTTGAAAATGGATTTTCTGGGGCTGCGGACACTGACCGTGATTCAAAACGCGGTGGATTTGATCCGGCGGGATACCGGACGCAGCATCGACATAGACCACCTGGATTATGAGGATAAGGCCGTTTTTGATTCGCTTGCCACCGGACGCACGGACGGCGTGTTCCAGTTGGAAAGCGGCGGCATGAAAAACTTTATGAAGGAGTTAAAGCCCCAAAACCTGGAGGATGTGATCGCCGGGATTTCCCTGTACCGGCCGGGCCCGATGGATTTTATCCCCAAGTACATCCGGGGAAAGGACAACCACGACGCGGTGACCTATTCCTGTCCGCAGCTGGAACCGATCCTGGCGCCCACCTACGGCTGTATCGTTTATCAGGAGCAGGTCATGCAGATCGTGCGGGATCTGGGCGGCTATACCATGGGGCGCAGCGATCTGGTGCGGCGCGCCATGAGCAAAAAGAAACAGTCCGTCATGGAAAAGGAACGGGACAATTTTGTTTACGGCAATCCGGAGGAAGGCGTGCCGGGCTGTGTGAAAAACGGGATCCCGGAGCAGGTGGGCCTGCAGATCTATGCGGAAATGATGGATTTTGCCAAATACGCCTTCAACAAATCCCACGCCGCCTGCTACGCGGTGGTGGCTTACCAGACAGCCTGGTTAAAATACTACTATCCCGTGGAATTTATGGCGGCGCTGATGACCTCCGTCATTGACAATCCCGGCAAAGTGGCGGAGTACATTCTGGTCTGCCGCCAGATGGGGATCGCGATCCTGCCGCCGGATATCAACGAGGGAGAGGCGGGCTTTTCGGTTTCCGGCCGTTGCATCCGGTATGCCCTCACCGCCATTAAGGGGGTAGGCCGTCCGGTGACGGACGCGGTGGTAAAAGAGCGAAGGGAGAGAGGCCCCTATCAGAGCATTTCCGATTTTATCAGCCGCATGACCTCCACCGAGGTGAACAAACGCAATGTGGAAAACTTCATCAAATCCGGATCCTTTGACAGTCTGGGAGGAAGCCGCAAACAGTTCATGAGCGTTTACGCGCAGCTGATGGATCAACAGCAGCAGAACAAAAAAAACAATCTGGCGGGACAGCTTTCCCTTTTCGATCTGGTGGGAGAAGAAGACAGGCGCGATTACGAGATCAGGCTGCCGGACGTGGGCGAGTACCCCAAGGAGCTTTTGCTGACCTTTGAAAAAGAGGTGCTGGGCATCTATGTCAGCGGACATCCGCTGGAAGAATACGAGCAGCTTTGGAGAAAGCACATCACCCACACCACCGGGGATTTTTTGCAGAACGAAGAAACCGGGCAGATTGCCGTTTCCGACGGCGCCCGGGTCACCATCGGCGGCATGATTACGGAAAAGAAGATCAAATACACCAAAAACGACAAGGTAATGGCGTTTTTGCAGGTGGAGGATCTGGTGGGCAGCGTGGAGGTAGTGGTGTTTCCCAAAGTCTACGAGCAGTATGGCAGCAAACTGACGGAGGAAAGCAAGGTTTTTATCAAAGGCCGGGTGGACGCCGGAGAGGAACGGGACGGAAAGCTGATCTGCGAATCCATTCAGACCTTTGAGGAGATCCCCAAAAAGGTCTGGCTGCGGTTTGCCACCATGGCGGACTGGGAAAACGCGGAGGCGTCAATCTATGAGGCCATCGCCGACTCGGACGGCACGGACGACGTGGTCGTCTATGTGGAGGCGCTCAGGGCCCGCAAACAGCTTCCGAAAAATCAAAGCGTCCGGGCGGACAAGGCGCTGCTGCAAAGGCTGGAGGAACTGGTGGGCGAAGGAAACGTCAGGTTGAGATAAAAGGGCAGAAATATCTTTGGGAAATGGAGGTAAATCAATATGGCGAAGGTAAAAACGATCGGGATTTTGACCAGCGGCGGAGACGCGCCGGGAATGAACGCGGCCATCCGCGCCGTGGTCCGCAAGGCGATTTCCAACGGCGTGGCCGTAAAGGGAATCAAGAAAGGATACCAGGGTCTTTTGAATGAGGAGATCATGGACATGGACGCGCGCAGCGTATCCGATACCATCCAGAGGGGCGGTACGATCCTGGGCACGGCCCGCTGCATGGAGTTCATGACGGAGGAAGGCCAGGCAAAGGGCGCGCAGATCTGTAAAAAGTACGGGATCGAGGGGATCGTGGTCATCGGCGGCGACGGTTCCTATAAAGGGGCCCAGGCGCTGTCCCGCCACGGGATCAACACCATCGGCCTGCCGGGCACCATTGATCTGGACATTGCCTGCACCGATTATACCATCGGGTTTGATACGGCGGTCAACACGGCCATGGAAGCCATCGACAAGGTGCGCGATACCTCCTCTTCCCATGAGCGCTGCAGCATCATAGAGGTGATGGGACGAAACGCGGGCTATATCGCGCTCTGGTGCGGCGTGGCCAACGGCGCGGAGGATATTCTGCTGCCCGAAAAATATGACTTTAACGAACAGGCGATCATCAACAATATCATTAAAAACAGAAAGCGGGGCAAGACGCACCATCTGATCATCAACGCCGAAGGGATCGGCCATTCCACCTCCATGGCGCGGCGGATCGAGGCGGCCACCGGCATTGAGACCAGAGCCACCATCTTAGGGTACATGCAGCGCGGCGGCAGTCCCACCTGTAAGGATCGCTACTATGCCTCCATTATGGGCGCCTACGCGGCGGACATCCTCTGCGCGGGCAGCACCAACCGGGTTGTGGCCTACCGGGGCGGCAGGTTTGTGGATTTTGACATCGAAGAGGCGCTTGCGATGCAGAAGGACATTCCGGAATACGAGTATCAGGTCAGCAAGTGTCTGGCAATTTAGGAGAGCGTTTTGAAGAAAATAAAAAAGAACAGGTCCTATACCCGGATGCTGGCTTTTGGGTTTGCCGTGATTATCCTGATCGGCGCGCTGCTTCTGACGCTGCCGGCAGCGTCCCGGGGCAATGTGTCCACCCCCTTTTTGGATGCGCTTTTTACCGCGGTCAGCGCCACCTGCGTGACCGGTCTTGTGGTGGTGGACACCTATCGGCACTGGAGCCTTTTCGGGCAGATCGTGATCCTTTTGCTCATCCAGGTGGGCGGTCTGGGATTTATCACCATCGGGGCCTACATTAACGTTTTACTGAAAAAAAAGATCGGGCTGCGCAGCCGCACCGCGATCCATGAAAGCATCAGCACGCTGGAGATCGCCGGCGTGGTCCGCCTGGTAAAAAAGATCATAAAGGGAACGCTTTTGTTTGAACTGGGCGGCGCGCTGCTTTTGATGATCCGCTTCATCCCGGAATTCGGCGTTGTCAGAGGAATTTATTTTGGGATTTTTCATTCCGTTTCGGCCTTTTGCAACGCGGGCTTTGATCTGATGGGGATAAGGGAGGGCTACAGCTCCCTGACAGCTTATGAGGGGGATGTGCTGGTTAATCTTACCATCATCGCGCTGATTTTGATCGGCGGCGCGGGATTTCTTGTCTGGGACGATTTTTTGCGCAACGGGTTTCATTTCAGGCGGTACATGCTCCATACCAAAATCATGCTCTCTGCGTCCGCCGTGCTGGTGTTTGGCGGCGCGGCGCTGTTTGGCATTTTTGAAAATACCGGTCTGCTGGCGGGCCTGTCTCTTAAGGAAAAGGCGCTGGGCGCTCTGTTTCTGGCGGTGACGCCGCGGACGGCGGGGTTTAATACCACGGATGTGGCCGGTATGAGCCCGGCGTCGCGGCTTTTGAATATGCTGCTGATGTTCATCGGGGGCGGTTCCGGTTCCACGGCGGGCGGCATCAAGGTCACGACCTTTGTGGTCATGGTATTTTCCGCCGCCGCCACGATCCGAAGATCCTACGGCGTCAATCTGTTTGGCAGACGGTTGGAAGAGGATATCATCCGCAGGGCCAGCGCCATCCTGATGTGCAACGCCCTTCTGGTTTTAGGGGCGTCCATGCTGCTGCTTTCCCTGCAGCCGCTGGAATTTACGGCCGTGTTTACGGAAACCATTTCCGCCATGAGCACGGTGGGACTGTCCACTGGGATCACGCGGCAGCTGGTGCCGCTGTCGCGGCTTGTGCTGATTTTATTGATGTACTGCGGCAGGCTGGGCAGCCTGAGCTTCGCGCTGGTCTTCGCCCAGCGGGATATTGTGCCTCCGGTGCGGCAGCCGGTGGAAAAGATCGTGGTAGGATAAAACGGTTTATGGGAGGAGAAAATGAAGTCGATTTTGATCATTGGAATGGGAAGGTTCGGTCATCATCTCGCCTGGAATCTCCTGGAACTGGGCAACGATGTGATGATCATTGATTCCGAGGAAAGCAAAATAGAGGATATGGTGCCCTACGCCACCAGCTCCAAGATCGGGGACTGCACCAATCCGGAGGTGCTGCGCAGTCTGGGAATCGCCAATTTTGACCTGATCTTTATTTGCATCGGCACCAATTTTCAGAGCAGTCTGGAGATCACCAGCCTGGTCAAGGAGATGGGCGGCAAACATGTGATCAGTAAGGCCACCCGGGACATCCAGGCGAAATTCCTGCTGCGCAACGGGGCCGATGAGGTGATCTATCCGGAAAAGGATATTGCCGAAAAATGCGCGGAACGTTACAGTATGGACAATATTTTTGATTATATTGAACTGGATGACGATTACGGCGTCTATGAGATCGAGCCGATGCAGGAGTGGGTGGGAAAATCCATCCGGGAGGCGGATATCGCCCGCCGGTTCAGTGTGATGGTATTGGGGATCCGGGAGGAAAACGGCGAAAAGAAGATCATGCCCTCCGCCGATTACGTGGTCAATGCGCAGGAGCATCTTATGGTGTTAGGAGAGCGCACCGTGATTTCTGCGCTGTTAAAGCAGATCGGACGGAAGGGATGATCACCGCGGCATCCAACAGCCGGATCAAACGGCTGGCAGCATTGAATCAAAAGGCCAGACTCCGGCGGGAGGAAGATGTTTTTCTGACGGAGGGCGTCCGGATGTTTCGGGAAGCGCCCGAAGAGATGATCCGGGAGGTCTATGTATCGGAACGCTTTTTAGAACGCTGCGACTGCAGGGAGAAGCTTTCCCGGACCGGTTACGAGGTGGTGGCCGATGCGCTTTTCCCCAAAATCTCCGACACCTGCGCGCCCCAGGGGATTCTTTGCGTCCTGAAACAGTTTCATTATGCGCGAAAGGATATGACAGCGGGACGCGCCCCTCTTTTCCTGATTCTGGAGAATATCCAGGATCCCGGCAATCTGGGCACCATGCTGCGCACCGCGGAAGGGGCGGGGGCAGCCGGCGTGATTCTGAGCGCGGATACGGCGGACGTATATAACCCAAAGGTCATTCGCAGCACCATGGGGAGCATATACCGGGTGCCCTTTCTTAGGACGGAGGATCTGGCGGGAGAAATCAAGGCGCTTAAGGATCTGGGCGTCCGGGTGTACGCGGCCCATTTACAGGGTACAGGAACCTACTGCGCGCCGGATTACAGAGGCGCGTCGGCATTTTTGATCGGAAATGAAGGAAATGGCCTCACCGAGGCGACGGCGGCGCTGGCTGACGAGCGGATACGGATTCCCATGTCGGGGAAAGTGGAATCGCTCAACGCGGCCGTGTCCGCGGCGCTTCTTTTATATGAAGCAAGACGGCAGAGAGAAGAAAAGGAAGATTGAAAAAGGAGCGATCCGGAATGGAGGAAAAAATGAAAATCGGATGGATTGGTCTGGGCAATATGGCGCGGGCCATGATCGGCGGCATCCTGGACAAGGGAATCGCCAGGCCGGAGGACCTGTACGGTTCCGCCAGGACGGCGGAGACGGAGGAAAGGATCCGGAAGGAATACGGGATTTGCGTAACGGGAGATAACCGCGTTACGGCCCGGGAGGCAGAGCTGTTGATTCTGGCCGTCAAGCCGCAGTTTTTCCCGGAGGTGATCGCACAGATTTGCGGGGAAGAGCTGCAGGAAAAGACGATTGTGAGCATTGCGCCGGGGAAAAGCCTCGCCTGGCTTTCGCAACAGTTTGGACGCAGCCTTTCTTTTGTACGGGCAATGCCCAATACCCCCGCGCTGGTGGGGGAAGGCTGCACGGCGGTCTGTTTCTCTGCCGAGGTGTCACAGAACCGGAAGGATCAGGTGATGACGGTTATGGAAAGCTTCGGGAAAGCCTATGAAGTGCCGGAGCGTCTGATGGATGTGGTGCCGGGAATCAGCGGCAGCGCGCCCGCCTGGGTCTTTATGATGATGGAGGCCATGGCGGACGGCGCGGTGGCGGAAGGGATGCCCCGGCAGCAGGCCTATCAATTTGCGGCCCAGGCGGTGCTTGGCAGCGCGAAGCTGATGCTTGAAACCGGCAAACATCCGGGAGAATTAAAAGATATGGTCTGCTCCCCCGCGGGGACCACGATCCAGGCCGTACGGGTGTTGGAAGAGAAAAATTTCAGGGGCGCGGTGATGGACGCGGTCATCGCCTGTATAGAAAAATCCCGCTCCCTCTGATTAACAAGGACAAGCCTTTCTGAAAAAAAGTTTTCGGAAAGGCTTGACATTTATTCCGGGGATTGTTATTATACTCCTTGCATCAAATGTAACATATTTGTAACATTTGAAACTACCTTGTAATAGAATGGAATAAAATTTCACATTCTGCAAGGAAAAACAAGGAGGCAGTCATGAACGAAAAGAGCAAGCATTTGCTCTGCAGGGCGATGGGTTTTGCCCTTGTGACGGCGTTGATGTGCGGATCCATTCCGGCAGCTGCCGCAGCGGGCGATATCGGTCTGATCGATACGACGGATGAAGCAGAATTCCTGAATCTATATACGCAAGCCAATGAAACGTCCCCGATTCTGGGACAGATTCCCGACGAAACGCCGGTGCTCATTTTAAACCGCGTGGAGGGATGGGTTCAGATCCTGACGGAAAATATGACAGGATGGATTCTGGCCGACAGCCTGGCAGAGGAGGAAGAACCGGAACCGGAAACAGAGACGGAAACAGAGACGGAACCGGAAACAGTAACGGAACCGGAACCGGAAACAGTAACAGAGCCGGAGACGGAAGAACAGACCGTAAAAGAGGAGGAACAGACGACAGAGACACAGGCCATTTCCCAAACGGCCCAGGAGGAAACCCCCGCAGAACAGGAGACGGCGTTACAGGAAGCGCAGGCCCAGGCATTACAGGAGGCGCAGGCGTTACAGGAAGCGCAGGCCCAGGCACTGCAGGAGGCGCAGGCGCAGCAGGCGGCTCAGGCACAGCAGGACGCCATCCTCGCGCAGGCGGGCGCGACCCGGGAGGATCTGTATCTGCTGGCCAATCTGATCTACTGTGAGGCGGGCTGCGAGCCCTATATCGGGAAGGTTGCGGTAGGCAACGTGGTCATGAACCGCGTGTACAGCGACAGACAGCCCGATACGATTTCGGGCGTGATCTATGCCAGAAGGCAGTTTTCGCCGGTGAGCAACGGCACTCTGGCAAGAGCGCTGGAGAATAACCGGGCGGATGCGTCCTGTTATCAGGCGGCGATGGAGGCGCTGGCCGGCGCCAAACCGATCGGAGATAAGCTGTTTTTCAGGCGCGTCAACGGACGGGCCGGACAGGTAATCGGAAGACACGTCTTTTATTAACCAAAGAGGCTGACAGACGGCCGTCATGCGGAGAATTCCGGATGACGGCCGTTTTCTTGACTTTTTATTTCGATTTTGATATGATGATTTTACGTTTCCGTAACAAAAATGTAACTTTTAGAGGGGACTGTCATGGGAAGGACGGGATGCGAGAAGAAAAAAGGAAAAGAACAAGCCGCCGGCGTCCGGATGGTGACGGGGGCGTTGTGGGTCTTTGCCCTTTTGCTTTTTCTTGGCGATCCCGTGTCGCTGCAGGCGCAGGAAGCGAATCAGAGCCCAAAGGAAAGCGGCGGGAAGGATCGGACGACGGCCTGGGATACGGGAGCGGGCGTGGCGGCCCTGCTGGACCATCCGGACGTAGCGCCACAGGAGACCAAAGAGGCGGACACATCGCCAAAGCCGGGCAGTCTGGTGATGGCGGATGTGCAGGATGTGCTCAACGTAAGAGAAGAGCCGGGGACGGAAGCGGCTATCGTGGGATATCTGTATGCGGACTGCGGCGGGGATCTACTGGAAAGAAAAGACGGATGGACCCGCCTCTCTTCCGGCGATCTGACCGGCTGGGCCAGCGATGAATATCTGCTTTTTGGCGAGCAGGCGCAGCAGGCGGCCCGGGACGCGGGACGTCTGGTGGCGACCACCACCACGGACGCGCTTCGGATCCGCAAGGCGCCCGCGTTGGACGCAGGCGTGTATGATCTGCTGGAAAAAGGCGCAGAATATGAAGTGATAGATGAAGACCAGCTGGCTTTCAGCGACGGCATTACGATTTCCGACGACTGGGTGGCGCTGGATTTTGAGGGAAAGACCGGCTATGTCTCTGCGGCATACGTGACCGTGGAATTTGTGGTGGATCACGGAGAGACGGTGGAGGCGGTAGAGCTGCGCCGGCAGCAGCAGGAGCAAAAGGAAGCGCAGGAACAGACCAAACGCGCTGTGGAGCAGCAGACGGCGCAGGCGACAGGCGTCCCCACGGCGGAGGTTTCGGATGAAACGCTGCTGGCGGCGCTGATCCAGTGCGAAGCGGGTTCCGACGTATATGAGGGACAGGTCGCCGTGGGCGCGGTGGTCATGAACCGGGTGTTAAGCAGCGCGTATCCCAATACGATCCGGGATGTGATCTATGCCTCGGGACAGTTTTCTCCCGCGAGCAGCGGAAAGCTGGCCCGGCTGATCGCCTCCGGAAAGATCTGGGATTCCTGCAGACAGGCGGCGCTAGACGCGATGAGCGGCGTTTCGCCGGTGGGGCAGGCCACCCGGTTCCGGCGCGCGGGAAACCGGGAAGGCATCGTGGTGGGCCAGCATGTTTTCTGGTGAGGCAGAAACAGAAGAAAATATTTGAATTCTGACGGTTAATATAGTATGATAGGGGTAAGGCAAAAGAAAGGAGGCATCGGCAATGTCGGAGGTATTGGTGTGGATGATCTTATTGCTGGTTTTGGTTGTGGTGGAACTGGCGACCATGGGTCTGACGACGATCTGGTTTGCCATAGGAGCGCTGGCCGCGCTGATCGCCGCTGCGCTGAACGCACCGCTGTTCATTCAGATCACGCTGTTTTTAGTGGTGTCGGTGATGATGCTTCTGGTCACAAGGCCTGTCGCGATGAAATACTTCAATGTTGACCGTACGAAAACGAACGTGCAGAGCCTGATCGGACAAAAGGGAATTGTCACCGGCCAGATCGACAATCTCAAGGGCGTTGGTCAGGTTACCTTAAACGGCATGGAGTGGACAGCCCGCTCCCTGAAGGAGGACGGCGTCATACCGGAGGGAAGCGTGGTAGAGGTCAGAAGAATCGACGGCGTAAAACTTATCGTGGAGATGGAGGGATAAAAAATGGCAACACTTGCCGGATTGCTGTTACTGATTATTTTGATTGCTGCGGTTGCAGTCGTCGCGTCCTGTATCCGGATTGTGCCGCAGGCGCAGGCGTATGTGGTGGAGCGTCTGGGGGCCTATCAGGGGACCTGGGACGTGGGTCTTCATTTCAAGGTCCCGGTGATCGACCGGGTGGCCAAGCGGGTGCTTTTAAAGGAGCAGGTGGCGGATTTCCCGCCGCAGCCTGTGATCACCAAGGATAACGTTACGATGCGCATTGATACCGTGGTGTTTTTCCAGATCACGGATCCGAAACTGTTCACCTACGGCGTGGAAAATCCGATCATGGCCATTGAGAACCTGACCGCCACCACGCTTCGGAATATCATCGGCGATCTGGAACTGGATCAGACGCTGACTTCCAGAGAGACCATCAACGCCAAGATGCGCGCGTCTTTGGATATTGCCACCGATCCCTGGGGGATCAAGGTCAATCGGGTGGAGCTCAAAAACATCATTCCGCCGGCGGCCATTCAGGACGCCATGGAGAAGCAGATGAAAGCGGAACGCGAACGCCGGGAAGCGATCCTGCGGGCGGAAGGTGAGAAGAAGTCCACGATCCTGGTTGCGGAAGGAAAGAAAGAGTCCGCGATTCTGGAAGCCGAGGCGGAGAAGCAGTCCGCGATCCTGCGGGCGGAGGCGCAGAAGGAAAAGATGATCCGCGAGGCGGAAGGCGAAGCGGAAGCAATCCTGAAGGTGCAGAAGGCTACGGCGGACGGACTCCGCTTTATCCGGGAGGCCGGCGCGGATGAGTCCGTACTGAAGTTAAAGAGTCTGGAAACCTTTGAAAAGGTGGCGGACGGCCAGTCTACCAAGATCATCATTCCCTCCGAGATTCAGAATATGGCGGGCGTGCTGGCCAGCGCCAGGGAACTTGTGACGCAAAACTGACCGGAACAGAAACAATCAGAAAGTCCGCAGGGCGGACTTTCTTTCGTATCGGGGAAGATGATTAGCTGGGAGGCGCAAAGATGGATCTGACAGGTCGTCATTTTCTGAAATTATTGGATTTTACCCCGGAGGAGATCGTGTATCTGACCGATCTGGCGGCGAAGCTGAAGGCAAAGAAAAAGGCCGGGATCCGCGTAGATACGCTGCGCGGGAAAAACGTGGCGCTGATTTTTGAAAAGACCAGCACCCGGACAAGAAGTTCGTTTGAGGTTGCCGCCAGCGATCTGGGAATGGGCTGCACCTATCTGGATCCGTCCGGCTCTCAGATCGGAAAGAAAGAGAGCATCCGGGATACGGCCCGGGTACTGGGACGGATGTACGAAGGCATCGAATACCGCGGCTTCGGGCAGGAGATTGTGGAAGAACTGGCCAAATATGCCGGCGTGCCGGTATGGAACGGTCTGACCAATGAATTCCATCCCACGCAGATGTTGGCGGATCTTTTGACGATCCGGGAACATTTGGGCAGGATCGGGGGAATAAAGCTGGTATATATGGGAGACGCCCGTTACAATATGGGAAATTCCTATATGGTGCTGTGCGCCAAGATGGGGATGCACTTTACGGCCTGCGCGCCGAAGAAATATTTTCCGAATCCCGTCCTGGTCGACCACTGCCGGCAGATCGCCGGGCAGACGGGAGGCAGCATCACGCTGACGGAGGACGTGACGGAAGGGACCAGGGACGCCGACGTGATCTGTACCGACGTATGGGTCTCCATGGGAGAACCGGACGCGGTGTGGAGAGAGCGGATCGAGGATCTGTCGCCCTATCAGGTAAACGCAAGGGTGATGGAAAATGCGGGACATGCGATTTTCATGCACTGTCTGCCCGCTTTTCATGATCTGAATACCGGGATTGGCAGGGAGATGGGAGAACGCTTCGGCATCCGCGAGATGGAGGTAACGGATGAGGTGTTCGAATCCGAGGCCTCCGTGGTATTTGACGAGGCGGAAAACCGCATGCACACCATCAAGGCGGTGATGGCGGCCACGCTGGGATGGAAGGAAGCATGATCGACGCAGACAAAATGAAGGCGCTTTTGGGAGACTGCGCCATCGGAAGCCCTCTGCTGTGTATGGAAGAAGTGGATTCCACCAATTTGGAAATCCAACGCAGAAGAAAAGCGGGCATGGGGCACGGCCTGGTAGCGGTGGCCGAAAGCCAGAGCGGCGGGAAAGGCAGAAGAGGCCGTCAGTGGGTCTCAAAACCGGGCTGCAATCTGTATTTCAGTATGCTGCTGTGTCCCGACCTTCCTCTTTCGGAGACGTCCATGCTGACATTGGTGATGGCCATGGCGGTGTGCCGCGCCGTCCGGCGGCAGGGCCTGCCGGTGCAGATCAAATGGCCCAACGACGTGGTGGCGGACGGGAAAAAGATATGCGGTATCCTGACGGAGCTTTTTTTGGAACGAGACGGCGGTTTTTATGTGGTCATCGGCACGGGGATCAACGTCAATCAAAAGGAATTTCCGGATCCGATCAAACAGACGGCCACGTCTCTTTTGGACAGACTGGGACATCCGGTGGAACGGGAGACGCTGCTGGCCGAAACGCTGCGCTGCTTTGCAAAGCTTTACCGGACGTTTCTTTCCGCCAAAGATCTGAGCGCGCTGCGCAGCGAATACGAGGCGCTGCTGGCAAACCGGGGCGCACAGGTGGAGGTGATGGACCCGCAGGGCAGCTTTTTTGGAATTGCTCTGGGGATCGACGACAGGGGGCGGCTGCTGGTGCAAAAAGAGGACGGCAGCATAGAGCCGGTCTATGCCGGAGAAGTATCGGTGAGAGGAATTTACGGGTATGTCTGAAAAGGAGCGCGTGGTGCTCTGCGGCGCCAATGCCTACGAGCAGAAATATTATTTTAATGAAAAATTTAAGGGGATTCCCCAATCCATACAGGACGAACTGCATATTATATGCGTTTTGTTTACGGCGGAGGTGGGGGGCATTTTTACCATCGTCTTTGAACCGGACGGCACGCTGGCCTTTGAGACAAACGCGGCGGAGGACGATATCCTTTACGACGAGGTTTCCAGCGGGCTTTTGGTGGGCGAGATACGGCGCAGCAGACAGGAAATGCTGGAATCCCTGAGTTTGTATTACCGGATTTTTATTTTGCATGAGGATGTTTCCGAACTTTTGCAGGAGGAAGGAGCGAAATAGTGATGATACTTGTTGTGGATGTGGGAAATACGAACATTACGTATGGCGTATTTGCGGGAAAACGTCTGATGACGACCTTCCGCATGATGACAAAAACGCCTCGGACTTCGGATGAATACGGGATCAGCCTGCGGGAGATGCTGCGCAGCAATCAGGTGGACGCTTCCCGGATCGACGGCGCGATCATCGCCAGCGTGGTACCGAATGTGATGCACGCCCTGATCGGCGCCATCCGGCATTATCTGAAAATTGAACCGCTTCTTGTGGGTTCCGGCATTAAAACCGGCATCCAAATTACGGCGGAAAATCCCAGGGAGATCGGGCCGGATCGGATTGTCGATGTGGTGGCTGCTTACGAAAAATACGGAGGCCCCATACTGGTGCTGGACTTTGGAACCGCCACCACCTACGATCTGGTAACCGAGGACGGCAAATTCGGAGTAGGGATTACGGCGCCCGGAATTCGCATCAGCGCCAAGGCGCTCTGGGAGGACACCGCCAAGCTGCCGGAGATCGAGATCAAAAAACCGGCCAGTATTCTGGCCCGGGAAACGGTTTCCAGCATGCAGGCCGGATTGGTTTACGGCCAGATCGGACAGACGGAATATATTGTGCGCCAGGTAAAAGCGGAAACCGGTTATGAAAATCTGAAGGTTGTGGCCACCGGCGGTCTGGGCCGGATCATTGCGGACGAGACGGACGCGATCGATTTTTACGATGGAAGCCTGACGCTGGAGGGACTGCTGATCTTATACGAAAAGAACAGGAAGGCGCGGGCATGAGCCCTTTGTCAATCGGCGGCGTGCGTCTTGATCACCGGGTGATCCTGGCTCCCATGGCAGGCGTAAGCGACCTGCCATTTCGTTTGCTTTGCCGCGAACAGGGAGCCGCCATGGTCTGCACGGAGATGATCAGCGCCAAGGCCATTTTATATGGAAATAAAAATACGGAAGCCCTGATGGCGATTCATCCAAAAGAAGGCCCGGTATCCCTACAGTTATTCGGATCCGATCCGGAGATTGTCAGCGAAATGGCAAAGCGCATCGAAGAGAGGCCCTTTGCGGTGCTGGATCTGAACATGGGCTGTCCTGTGCCCAAGGTAGTCAACAACGGAGAAGGAAGCGCGCTCATGAAAAATCCGGTGTTGGCGGGCGCCATCATTGAGAAAACGGTTCGGGCCATCCAAAAGCCCGTTACGGTCAAGATCCGCAAAGGGTTTGACGACGAGCATGTCAACGCGGTGGAGATCGCCCGGATCGCGCAGGAGTCGGGAGCGGCCGCGGTGACGGTACACGGGCGCACCAGACAGCAGTTTTATTCCGGAACGGCCGATTGGGATATCATCGCGCAGGTGAAGCAGGCGGTACGGATTCCGGTGTTGGGCAACGGAGACGTGACGGACGCGCAGACTGCGGTAAAGCGGATGGAGCAGACCGGATGCGACGGTGTTTTGGTGGGCAGGGCCGCGCAGGGAAACCCCTGGATCTTTTCGCAGATCGCAGCCGCTTTGGAAGGCAGGGCCGCGCCCGAACCGCCGGATAACAGGACGCGCTATGAGACGGTGGTGCGTCATGCCCGGATGGCGGTCCGTTATAAGGGAGAAAAACGGGCCGTGCCGGAAATGCGCAAGCATTTGGCCTGGTATACCGCAGGGATGCCCCATTCCTCCCGGCTGCGCAGGCGGATCAATGAACTGGAAACGCTGGAAGAACTCATCGAAAGTATGCGGCAGATTTTCCTTTTGCCCGTATGAATCTGCGTTTCCGCGCATAGATTCTAGCATGAAAACCATATATTATTTTATGACCGGCACAGGCGGGTTCAGACAGCCCCGGGAACTGCGTTTCCGATGGAACGAGGCGCCGGTTTGTCTGCATGTGATCCCGGCGGAATGGATTCCCGATTCAGAGAAAGAACAGGAAAACGGCGTCCGGAGGCGTCTGGTTTTTTGGCGCAGGCGTATGGTCTGCGATAAGATCCGACGATATGTGAGCGGGAAAGCGCCAAAAGGAGAGGATATCTGGCTCTCACCGGAGCTGGAACCTCTTTTTTTGCCCTACGCCCGCCCGCTTCCGGATCCCGAGCTGGCGGCCCGCCTGTTACACAACCTTCCTTTTAAAGAGATTCTGGTGCTGCTTACGGATCTTTGGGAGGACGATCGGATCCGATGGTGGCAGGAACGTTTTCTGGAAAACTGTTTTCAAAATCTCAACGCCCTGTATCTGGTCGGAGACTGCGGGACACAGATGCGCCCCTTTTATGACTGGATGTATGAACAAAGCGGTCTTCTGGCCTGCCCGTCCCATCGCTTTCCCGAGACGGACGGCAGAAAGACGGCGGTGGTGGATCTGCGCTTCTCAAAGCGCCCGCCCATCCGGGAGCTGGCCGAGGGAAGCCTGTATCTGGATCTGACGTCCCAGCCGGAAAAGCAAAGACTGTTTGGGGAAAAGAGAAGGGATATTTCCTATGTATCGGCTCGAAATTACCTTGACACTGCCTTTAAAGCAAGGTATAATGCCATGTGATCAATGCCGCCCGTTTTGTGCGGGCGGCGAAGAATGTGAAATAAAGAGGGTATTGCAATGGAAGAAAAGAAAAATATTCTGACGTATGAGGGACTTCGCAAATATGAAGACGAGCTGCATCACTTAAAGGTGATCAGACGTCAGGAAGTCGCGCAGAAGATCAAAGAAGCAAGAGAACAGGGCGATCTGTCTGAAAACGCGGAATATGACGCCGCCAAGGATGAGCAAAGGGATATTGAAACCAGAATCGAGGAACTGGAAAAGATCCTTAAAAACGCCGAGGTCGTGGTAGAGGATGAGGTGGATCTGGATCGGATCAACATCGGCTGTAAGGTGAAAATCCTGGATCTGGAATATAACGAAGAGCTGGACTATAAGATCGTGGGTTCCACAGAGGCGAACAGCCTGAAGGGGAAAATCTCCAACGAATCCCCTGTGGGCAAGGCGCTGATCGGCGCCAGAATCGGCGAAGTAGTGGAAGTGGAGACCCATGCGGGCATCCTTAAGTATCAGGTGCTGGAAATCGAGCGTTCCAACTGAGAGAAAAGGAGTAAGGATAAGTGGCAGGCATACAAAACGGCAACGAGGGCAATGCGGGAACGCAAAAGCAGGATCTCAATCAGATCCTGAAGATCAGACGGGAGAAGCTGACGGCATTAAAAGAGGCCGGAAAGGATCCTTTCGTACGGGTCAAATACGACGTGACGGCACACAGCCAACAGATCCGGGAAAACTTTGACAGCCTGGAAGGACAGAGCGTCAGCATCGCGGGGCGCATGATGTTTAAGCGCGTTATGGGCAAGGCATCGTTTTGCAACATCCGGGACCTGCAGGGCAATATCCAGGTTTATGTGGCAAGGGACAGTATCGGGGAAGAAGCCTACGCCGATTTCAAAAAATATGATGTGGGCGATATTTTGGGCGTCCGGGGCGAAGTGTTTAAGACAAAGACCGGAGAAATCTCCGTCCATGCGTCGGAGGCGGTGCTGCTTTCCAAGAGCCTGCAGGTGCTCCCCGAAAAATATCACGGCCTGACCAATACCGACCTGCGTTACCGGCAGCGTTACGTGGACCTGATTATGAATCAGGAAGTGAAGGACACGTTTATCAAGCGTTCCAGGATCCTCAGCGCCATTCGCCGTTATCTGGACGGACAGGGCTTCATGGAGGTGGAAACGCCGATGCTGGTTGCCAATGCGGGCGGCGCGGCGGCGCGGCCGTTCATGACCCATTACAATGCGCTGGATGAGGATGTGAAGCTGCGCATTTCCCTGGAGTTGTATCTGAAGCGGCTGATCGTAGGCGGCATGGAGCGGGTCTATGAGATCGGCCGGGTATTCCGCAACGAGGGAACGGATGCCCGGCACAATCCGGAATTTACGCTGATGGAGCTGTATCAGGCCTATACCGATTATCACGGTATGATGGAACTCACCGAAAATCTGTACCGCTATGTGGCAAAAGAGGTGCTGGGCACCCTGCAGCTTCCTTACGGAAACCAGATGATCGATCTGCAGGCCCCTTTTGCGCGCATCACCATGGTGGATGCGGTAAAACAGTATGCGGGCGTGGATTTTGACGCCATCAAAACGGATGAGGAAGCGAAGGCCGTCGCCAAGGAACATCAGATTGAGTTCGAGGCCCGGCATAAAAAGGGCGATATTCTGAGCCTTTTCTTTGAAGAATATGCGGAAAAGCACCTGATTCAGCCGACCTTTGTCCTGGATCATCCGATTGAGATTTCGCCGCTGACCAAGAAAAAACCGGACAAGCCGGATTACGTGGAGCGGTTTGAACTGTTTATCAACGGTTGGGAGATGGCAAACGCCTATTCCGAATTGAATGATCCCATCGACCAGCGGGAGCGTTTCCGCGCCCAGGAGATTCTGCTGTCCCAGGGCGACGAAGAGGCCAACACCACGGACGAGGATTTCATGAACGCGCTGGAGATCGGTATGCCTCCCACGGGCGGCGTGGGATACGGCATCGACCGGATGGTGATGCTCATGACGAATTCGCCGGCGATTCGGGATGTGCTGCTGTTCCCGACGATGAAAACTTTGGGTAAGGAAAACCAGTAAAATCAAGGGTTCCAGCGATTATAGGTTGTGATTTAC